>DATKTT010000164.1:0-52081 GCA_035530955.1 Williamwhitmania sp.
CCTCGAAAAAAGTTTATCCCATTCAATTCTTCTTCCATAGAAGAGGTAAACGTTATTGACTTTAAACTGAAAATTTTCTTTTCCCGAGAGGCTAATTTCGTACGAATCGGTAATGTAGTATATACCAAAATAGTTTTTTTCACGCGAGTAACCAAGAGCAATACGGGTGGATACTTTAGCACCCAAACCACTACGTTCTCCGGAATATTTCCCTTGGACATTATAGGAGAATGAGGTTTTCAGGTAGCCCATTCCCACCATGCCGGTAAGGTTCAGCAACAGTCGTTTCCACATTATAAAGTTGTGTGAGTAGCCAAGGCTTATTCCGCCAGTAATGGCACTAACCTCATTGAGATTTAGCTTGTCGGAAACGTTGTACTGTTGAAGGTCGATAAAGACGGAGTCAGCATAAACGTTAGTCACGTTGAAATAGGCTCCCATCATAAAGGTTCCTGAACTTTTCTTCTGCCACTCAATTTGCTGAAATGCTGCTTTTTGTGAAAAACTTCTATTATTAAAAATGTAGAAAAAATTAGCACCATAGGTTGACCTAAAAGCATTTCTATTGTTTGGATATGGTTTGGTGGTGTTCCATCCGGGGATAAAGTTATGTGGGTTTTCGAGGTAGAACCCTCGATAGTTCAAAAAGTATAGATCAAGGCCAAAAGTTTTGGCAAAAATGTTCGTTTGAAAGTCAAGAGAGGTTGTTTTTCCATAGACCCTTTCATTTTCGGTGCTGGTTGGCAGCACAAACCCAAGTCGAATGCCAAACCATTTATTTACAAATCCTACACCCATTCGGGTTTGCGGGGTTGGTGCAAATTTGTAGTTTTTGTTTAAGGAATCCTTGAGCGAGAAAGGTGCCGATTTAACACCAAGGTAAACAAAGACATTCATCTTCTTGAACAAGGAAATGATGTTGGTGCTATCGCCGCTGCTTATTATGGCTGGGGAGTTTTCGGGAGTGCCAGCTATACCCGAAAATGAGAATATTAGTAAGTTGATGACTATTAGGAAAATCGTGGGTCTCAACAGAATGTATATTTGTTGCTAAAGGGTCTTTTTTGTAACAATGCTCATCAGCTCGTCTGGATCAATGGGCTTTCCAATAAAATCGTCGCAACCAGCTTCAAAGCATCTGATTTTGTCTTCCGGCATCACGCTCGCTGTTTGCGCAATGATAGGTAGATTTTTTCTAAAAAGTTTTATTTTTTTTGTTGTTTCATAACCATCCATAAATGGTAGCTGCATTTCCATTAGTACAAGGTCTATTTTGGTGTTCATTTGACAAATTTCAAGGGCATCTTCGCCGTTCTTCACATGTACAATAGAGGCTTTAACTTCCCCAAGAATCGTTTCAAGATATTGGAAGCTGATCAAGTCGGCTTCCACCACTAGAATGGTCTTTCCTGCTAGGGGATGGTCCTCTGAAATGGCATCGGCTATGGTATCTAAATCGTTTTTGCTGTTGATTTTTGTATAGGGAATAGTAAAGTAAAAGGTGCTTCCATTAATGCCGTCGCTTTCTACCCAAATTTCACCCCCCAGTAGAGAAACAAGCCCCTTACTTATGGCTAAGCCAAGGCCTGTACCATTTGGCTCAATGCCTTGCCTAACGCCAACCTGGTTGAACCGCTCGAAAATCAACTTTTGCTTTTCCTTCAGAATCCCGGGACCTGAATCTTTAACCCAGAAAAGTAGCTCCTTGTTGTCGTTTTGTGGCTTATACCCCAGCTCAATGGTACCCTCTTCGGTAAATTTAAACGCATTCTCGAGCAGGTATCCAGCAATTTCCTGCAGCCGCGTGCTATCGGTCACAATGAGAACCTCCTCGTCCGTTAGTCCCTTGCTCACTTTTAGGTCAATCTTTTCTGACAACTTGCTTGCCCAAAGGTTCTGGCATTCAACAACTAGTTGATTTACAACTTGATTTAACGAACATGCCGACTTTCGCATCGTCAACTGTCCTGACTCAATCTTAGCAATGCTAATAATGTCGTTTATGATCTCCAGTAGTTGACGACCCCTTTCGTCGATAATTTCTATGTATTGTTTCCGTATATCAAATGGTAACTCCTCTTCAAGCATTTTGGAGAATCCAATAATTCCGTTGAGGGGGGTTCTAATTTCATGCGACATATTGGTGAGGAACGCCGTTTTCAACCTGTCTGATTCTTCTGATTTTATTAGTGCACTATTTAGCTCCTTGGTTCTGGCCTGAACGAGGTGTTCCAAATCTTGGTTAAATTGGTTGAGTTCCTTGTTCATGGAGTCGATTTCATTGCTCTTACTTCTTATCTTTTTGTTAGCAACAACAAGAGCAAATGCAAACAAAAGGACGACGAGCACAAAAATCAATAGGGTAATATTCAGCACTGCCGATTTTTCGGTTTTTTGCTGGGTAAGGTTTAGCTCCTGATTCAGCAAATCGTTGGTTTGGGACTGCGAGTCATAGTCGTATTTGACTCTGAATTCGGCTACTTTATCGCTAAGGTCTTTAGAGAAGATGCTATCCTTAATGTTGATATAACGCATTAAAAGGCTACGCGATTGAGACTCGTTTCCATCCAAGTGCTTCAGGTTGGATAGCGTGAGTAGTGCTTCTGCCTGAACACGTTTGAGCGCACTTCCTTTGGCGATGTTGTATGATTTAGTGGCATACTTTATTGCCTCCGAGTACTTTCCTTGCTTTGAAAGAACCTCGGCAAGATCGTTATAGCATTCGGCCTCGCTGTAGCGTTCCGTTAACTCATTTGCCATCTGGGCTGCCTGAAAGTAAAAGGCGGCGGCCTTTTCAAGATTGCCTATCTTAAAGTGTGTAATCCCCAGATTCTCTAACGTTGTAATCATGCTTCGACGGTTTCCCTGCCGCTTCTTCATTTCTAAAACATGAAGAAAGCATGGAAGTGCATCGTCGTAGCGACCCAAGTCCAGCAGGATGAGTCCCACATTGTTCTGCGTATACACAATACCAACACTATCGTTCATCTGAATGGAGAGTTCCCTTGCCTTTTCAAAGAGGGAAAGGGCATGGGTGTAGTCGCCCAAGTTTCGGTAAACTAGGCCAAGATTGTTCAACGCCTTTGCAACGCTTAGCCTGTCACCAACCTCCTGCTCTATTGTCAATGACTTTTGGTAAGCAGCAAGTGCCTCAGCGTAGTTGCCAAGGCGCTCTAAGCTGGCACCCATACGGTTCAAGCAGCTTGCAAGGCCAGCAGAATTGTGTTCATTCTTGTATAGTAGTGATGCAGACTTCAGGTAGTCGAGCGATTGGGTATAATGTGACAGGTAAAAGTCGCTTGCAGCACAAGATTCCAATGCTCTTGCTTTAAGCAGTGGTAGGTTTAATTCGCTTGAAATCTCAAGAGCCGATTCGGCATACCCTAACGATTTTTCAGGATTGTTTGACAAGGTTAGGGTTGCTAGTTCAAGGTATATATCGACCCTTGCTTTGTCGTGGGCTTCAGGAATAAGCGACAAAAGGCTGTCCTCTCTTGCATTTTGTGCCGGTAGCATTTCTACCATGAGCAACAAGCCAAGAATTATTCTACCAACCTTTGTCATTAGTATACAATTAGTGCATAAAAATAAGGCATTTTGCTATCCAATCAAAAAAACTCTGGTCATAGCTGTCCGATTACAGATAGATTTTGCCAGATAAAGCTATTTTTGTGGCGAATGTTATGAATTGGATCGACAAACAAATGGCCTCGCTTGGCGAGGTTGCTGAGAATAAGTTTTCAAGCCTTGCTTCTTTTATACGGAGGCATAGGATTGGTGTATATGGTACCATTATTTTTCACCTCATCATAGCCATTATCATTTTAACGCTTAAGTTGGGCAGCCTCCACACTCAAAACAACCAGCCAGTTGTCATTAATTTCGAGAAAGAGGCAATTCCCCCTGAAATTCTTAAGCAGGAGATAAAAAAGGAGATGGCGCAGCTTAAACAGGAGTTGGCCAAGGTGAATTATTCAAAAATGGATTTTCGAAATGCTGCCGCAGATGTTTCGTCTGAATCGAAGGATCTAAATAAATCCCTCACCGATGATCGAAACACTAAAACCGATGAGCTTTACGACGAGGCCAAAAAGTTGCAGGAACGTTTAGAGGCGGGCAAGGCCAATTTAGAAAAATTGGAGCGGGGCGAGAATGCCATTCAGCCACCAGCTGGGCAAGAGCTTGCAAAGAAGCCAGCCAAAGCACCCAATCCGGGCAAAGTGCTCGTTAACTACAGTTTAGGTGGGCGTAAGGCCTTTAGGCTACCCGTACCGGCCTACACTTGCGAAGGTGGTGGTACGGTAAAGGTGATAATTGAGGTTAACCAGCAGGGTTATGTAACCTCTGCAAAAGTGGACAACAGCAGTAGCAGCTCGGACGATTGCCTTTGGGATGGTGCCCTTCGCTCGGCTCGGTCATCTAGGTTTCAAATTCAGGAGGGTGGAGCATCCTCGCAGTCAGGATTTATTTTGTATCGTTTTATTCCACAGTAGTGCTAGAATGCGGCCATAAGCAGGTCGATATCTTTGGCTGGCAGGTGGTAAATACTTCCAAACTTGAAGTTTGTAAGAATGCCGTTGAAGAGGTACACCCCGTGCCGCAATCCCTTATTTTCTTTAAGTACAGCAGTAACGCCGGAGGATTGTCCTATCATTAAAAGAATTGGCACAAAAACATTGCTTAATGCAATGCTTGATGTTCTGGCAACTTGGGAGGTAATATCGGGCATGCAGACGTGAATGACACCATGTCGTGTAAAGCTTGGTTTGTCGAAGGGGCAAGACTCTGTGGTCTCAAACGATCCTCCACTTGTTACTGTAAGGTCAATAATCACAGCTCCCGTCTTCATCTTTTCAATAAACGAAGTTGGGATCTGCTGGGCAAAGGCATCTTCATCGGTAACAGGCGTGCCGATTACCACGTCAGCCGACCGAAGAGATTTTTCGAGAACTTGAGGATGAAAAATGCTGGTATAAAGCCGTGTGCCTAAACGGTATTGAATGTCGGTGAGCCGCTTGAGCGATTGGTCGAAAATTTTTACTACACAGCCTAGGCCAAGAGCGGCCCTTGCTGCAAATTCTCCGGCAGTATCGGCACCAATTATAACCACTTCTGTGGGCGAAATGCCAGTGATACCACCAAGCATCACTCCTTTACCGCTATGCAAGTTCGAGAGGTATTCGGCAGCAACTAGAATTGAGGTGTTTCCGGCAATGGAGCTCATTGATCGAACAACAGGGTAGCATCCATCGTCATCTTTGATTAGCTCAAAGCTAATGGCGGTAATCTTTTTCTGCTGTAGCGATTTAAGCAGGTTTTCGGTTTGCCCCGTATGGTAAAACGATGAGATGATGGTTTTGCCGTCGGCCATTAGGTCAATTTCTGCCTCGGTGGGTGGGGCAACCTTCAACACAATGTCTGCTTTATATACTTCGCCAGTGCTGCATATGCTTGCTCCAGCCTCAGAATAGGTTAGGTCGGTATAGCTAGCCCCTGATCCAGCGGCCTTCTCCACCAGCAGCTTATGTCCATTTGCTACGAGTATTTCAACGGCTTCAGGGGTCAGGGAAATTCTATTTTCGCCTACGCCCGATTCCTTGGGTAAACCAATAATGAAGCTGCGCTGTTTCCGGCCAATGGCAAGCGTTTCCTCTTGAGGAAGCAAACTTTTTCCAAAATGGAATAGTGGTGAATTGGGTCCGAGATGTTTCATTTTTGTGTCAATAGAAGTTGTTAAATGTACGACATCCCATTGGCATTTTCAAGAAGGAGGCCCCATCTCCTTTACAAAGAATGAAAACCTGCGGGATTCGTCCTGCATAACCTCAATTTTGATAACTATTGCCTCTTCCGGAATGAGTGTATCGATGACTTCAGGCCACTCAATAAGGCAGATTCCTTCTCCGAAAAAGTATTCCTCATAGCCAAAATCAAAAGCTTCCTCAACCGATTGAATGCGGTAAAAGTCGAAGTGAAAAACAGAACTTCCCTTGTCGGTAAAATACTCGTTTACCAAGGCAAAAGTTGGACTGCTCACCACGTCCACCACGTTCATTTGGCGGCAAAGCTCTTTTATTAGAGTGGTTTTACCAGCCCCCATCAATCCTTGAAAGGCAAATATTCTTTTTCCTTCAAATGCTTTAAGTATATGCTCTGCCACGGCAGGTAGTTCAGTCAAGTCTTTAGCAACAATTACATCCATAGTTACTTTTTGAGCGGATCGAGAACAATTAATGGAATCATCATCTCCTCCAGTGAAACGCCTCCATGCTGGAAGGTATTGCGGTAGTAACGGGAGAAATGGTTATAGTTGTTTGGGTATACAAAAAAATCGTGATTGGTGGCAAAAATATAGGCGGAGGTTAGATTGCTTTTTGGTAGGTGCACCTCCTCGGGCTTAAGAATTTCAAAAACCT
The DNA here is from genome assembly GCA_035530955.1 of Williamwhitmania sp. Lineage (GTDB taxonomy): Bacteria > Bacteroidota > Bacteroidia > Bacteroidales > Williamwhitmaniaceae > Williamwhitmania. The sequence goes on from DATKTT010000164.1 coordinate 6,417, forward strand.
CCCGTGCCTCGTAGTTTAAGCTACGGCCTAATTTATACCGAAGGTTGGTGGAGGTATTTCTATCGCCCACCACTTTTATGGGGTTGGTGACCAGGGTGGTTCCGTGATCCGTTGAGAGAATCACCGTCATTTGCTGGTCGGCCAGCTCCTTGAGCAGTGCTAAAAGGTCGGAGTGAAGAAACCAGGAGAGCGTTAGGGAGCGGTAGGCCGATTCATCGGAAGCCAGCTCCTTAATTAGCTCCATCTCGGTACGTGAATGGGAAAGCATGTCTACAAAGTTGTATATCAACACCGTGAGGTTGTTCTCAGCGAGCTGATTTACATTGCCAAGAAGTTTCTTGGCTGAACCGGGAACAACAAACTTCTCAAATCCAAGCTTATACTTCTTACCCAGCTTTTGTATCTGACGAATTAGTAAGGCCTCCTCGTACTGGTTTTTCTTATCGTCCTCTTCGTCGCTCACCCACATTTCGGGATAGAACTGCTGTATTTCCTGGGGCATTAACCCAGCAAATATTGCATTTCGGGCATACTGGGTGGCGGTAGGTAAAATACTGCAGTACACTTCCTCCTGTCGTAGCCGAAATAGATGGAGTATTTCAGGTGCAATAATCTTCCACTGGTCGAGGCGGAAGTTGTCGATAAGGATAAAGACAACCTTTTCACCCTTGTCAATGAGGGGGAACACCTTTGTCTTAAGCAAGTTGGGTGATAATAGAGGCGCTTCGCTGTTGTTCTTTCCAAACCACTGCTTATAGTTTTGCTTCACCCACTTGGCAAACTCCTTGTTGGCCTCGTCTTTTTGAAAACCGTATATCTCCTTAATACCAGCATCGGACGATTCCTCCAGTTCCAACTCCCAGGCAATGAGTTTTTTGTATATATCGGTCCAGTTGATAAAAGATCGAGCTGTTGAAATCAGCATGTTTAGCTCTCCAAGCGCTCTTCTGAAGTCCTGAGTTGATTGGGCATCGATTAGGGCGCCCTTGTGGATATTCTTTTTTATGGAGAGCAAAAGTTGGTTTGGCTTAACCGGTTTAATGAGGTAGTCGGCAATTTTCGAACCAATGGCACGGTCCATAATGTCCTCCTCCTCGCTCTTTGTAACCATCACTACCGGGGTTTCCGGTCTAATCTCCTTTAGCAACGCAAGCGTTTCCAGCCCACTTAATCCGGGCATATTTTCATCCAAAAAAACGAGGTCGAATCGTTGCTGCTTCATAAGCTCCAGCGCGTCGGTTCCGTTGGAGGTGAAAACAACCTCATAACCTTTGCCTTCAAGAAAAATGGCATGAGGTCGAAGCAGGTCCATTTCGTCATCAACCCAAAGAATTGTAACATTTCCCATTTGTAGTAATATTTAGGGATTGTAGTGTTGCCGGAAGAAAGTAAGGTAGTTCTGAATGCCCTTATCGGCCGTAAACTGCGCATAGTTTTGTTTCGAAATCACAAAAATGGCGCAATCTTCAGCAGGTGCATTTAGAAAAATCCCCGGCGCTGCACTAATCTTTTTGAAGTAGTCAATGGCAGAAGCCTTATCCTTCAGCGTTTCTACAAGAATAGTATTAAAACTTTGGTTAAGTTGGGTTGAGGAGACGTTTAGGTTTAAGTTCAAATACAAGGAGTCGAGGTTGAATGATACAATGTTGAACTTTATGCGGTTGAGGTCTAACTTATTGGAAACAACTGCTACAAAGTATTGTTCGCCATCTGCATCGGTATAGTTTACCGATGGATGCTCCTGATCTGTTTGTGGGTTTTTGTTTTCGGCGAGGGTTGCATTTTGAGCCAGCTTAAGCTCAACGTTATTGAGGTTGGCAATCATTTCCCTTGCCTTGGTTGCCTCTTCAGTAGAAGGGAACTTCTTCATCACCTGGTTTAGCGCATTGCGATAGGCAGCAAGGTTTCCTCCATCGCCTTGGCAAATAGCCAAAATGAGCTGGTATTTGGGCAGCAAGTTGCTGTCAGGATACTTGTTTATGGCTGCAGTAGCCTGTTGGGCCGCAGCTGGGAAGTTGCCTGTGCTAAAGGTTTGGTAGAGTTGCTCGTAATTCTTTTCTTCCTCACCTTGCTGATCCGTCAACTTTTTAAGGTAATCAGGGTTGGTAATGGCCATTGCAAATGTGCTGTTTGGGTAGTTGTTCACCAGCAAATCGCGGTATTTTTTAACCCTCTGAGCATCTTGTATGGCAAGGGAGAGCTGGTATAGGTTGAAGTAAACAGAAACTAGGTCGGTGTTATTGGGAAATCGTTGTGCAAACTCTTCATAGGTTTTTATGGCAGCTAGGTAATCTTTCATCTGATTCTGGTATACCGCGGCTGCTTTTAAAAGCGAAGTTTCGATTCGCTTGGTAGAAGCCTTCATTAACGAGTCGGTCAGTGGCAGGTCAGCAAGGTAGAATTCGCGGGAATTTTTGGAGAGCTGCTTCTTAACGGTTGCCGCAGCTGCTTTCCCTGTCTCTTCCTCCGTTGTTCCTGTGCCAACGTCACCGGTGAGTTCAGAAATTCCTTTGTTTTTTCGCCTCCAGTTATCTTCCAATTTTCGCTTGCCCCACAACATTTGGAATTCCGATGAGCCCACCGCCAGCGTTGCAGGGTTATAGAAGTACCATTTTCCGCCCTGCTGTCCAGCAAGATTTTGGGTTGCCTGTTGCTGCTGGTAGTAGGAGGCAGCGTAACGTTGTTGCTCCTCTTCTTTGCGCTTTGCTTCTTCCTCTTCCTGAACCTTTTTTATAAGCGACGCAATGAGGACATTTCGGTCCGCTTCAGACATTTTGGCAACCCGCTGAAGGCTGTCCTCGCGCGATACAACCCGGAGATCGGAAACGAGGCTAGTCAGGTTGTCGGTCTTGAGCTTGAGCTGTGCATAGTCTGGATAGGTATTATCGAGAACTGTAACGGCAGTGTCGTAGTAAGCCTGTGCCATAATGTAATCAGGCTTTTCAAAGTAAAGATCAGCCAACGTTATGGACGAGAGTCCTTTTTGGAAGTTATTAGAAACGCTTTTGCTGACAGAGAGAGCAAAGTTTTTCATGGCTGCCGGCTTATCGTTTTCGGCTAGGTCAATTTTACCAAGGGCATAGTAAACAAGGTCCAGATACTCCCGGTTCTTTTCGTCCTTTGCCAGCTTTAGCAGCACCTTTCTGATATCCTTCCCCTTTTGACCAGATTGATAGAGGATGGCAATTTTAATTTGTGCATTGAAGGCAGTTTCGTATGCAGGATTCATTTTGGTTACCGCGCGAAACTCTTCAATACTCTTTTCGTTATCCCCAATTTTTTCGTAGAGCTGGCCCAAGAGGTAAGTTAGTCGAACTCGTCTATTCTTTTTCCAATGCGACTGCATTGCCTTTTTGAGAAAGGGAATAGCATCGGCATATGCTTTTCGCTTTATGTCCATGTCGGCGAAGGAGAGAAGCAATAATGGTCGCAGCTTGGTTGGAAATTTTTTATCGGCATCGAGTGATCGGAGCATTTCCTGACCCTCTTCAAAAGAGCCAGTTTGGGCGTCGATAATGGCCATCCAAACCTTGGCCTCATATAACGACTCGCTGTTTGGGTATTCCGTAAGCATAAAGTCGAAGGTCTGGAGTGCCTTGTCGTAGTTCATGCCATACACGTTAGCCTTACCAATGAGAAGATAGGCTTCCGGCACCCAAGCGCAAAACTCATTTTGGTTATAAAATTCTCTATCTTTTTTATTTGGTGCTCCCTTTTTGGGCTTTGGCTTAACAGTAATGGAGTGGTGGGCCACTAAGCCGGTAGCCTTCTTAATGGCACGATCCATATCACCAGCAATTGTTCCGGCCATTTGCTGGTTGTTGAAGGTAAATATCGGAAGCAAGTCGGTGTAGTTCATCGGGTAATTTTTCTCCGACTTTGCCACCCCATTCTCGTAGCTGAGGTTGGCGTTAAAGTAGTAGTTATAGTATGCAGTGAGGTCGTGATAGTTACGGGTAACCACCGTGTTTTTCTTGGTTGAGCACGAAGTGTTTATTGCTACAATTGCAGCAAGGAGCAGGAATAGCTTAGCAATAGATGATTTCAATGTGAATGGTTTTTTAAACAACTGCTTAAAGGTCAAAATATTTTTCTGATTGTAAAAATAGCGGGATTTTTTAAGATGGAAGAGGGTTCGGGGAAACAAAAAAACCAAGCGAAAGGCTTGGCTCTATGTTTACCATCAAAGAAAATTAGTAGTCATAGTAATTAAACGGTAGGCAAACGAGGTCGCTTAGCTCTTCACCGGACTCTTTTATTTCGTCGTCGTCCGATTCATAGTACCAGTTTATCACCACGCGGTTACCTTTCTCATGGATTTTGCGCAATTCAAATAGTATGTCAAGCAAAAACTTGGCAGAGGATGAGTTAAAATAGGTCATCCGAAAGTTCATGGTAATTAACGCTTTGTCGAACTCCGTGTTATTTACCACAACCTCTTCGATGTAATCTTGAACCCATTTCACAACTGGTTTATAATAACCAATTACGTTCTCAGGTCTGGAAAACCCAGAAATATTGAGTACGTTTTGTACCGGGTCAAAGTGCAAATCTGGTGTAAACTCAGTTGGCTCTAATATTAGTGGTTTCATTGTAGTCACTAGGTTTATTGATTACTGGTGACAAATTGTTATATGGATTGAAAACAAAAAGTATTGCTCATCAATTGGATCAAAGGTATAACCAATTTTATTCTCAGACACCTTAGCGATGTTGATAATTCCCAAGCCTGCACCTCCTCTATTGTTCACCGCGTTGTGGAGGATCGTGTTCTTGTACAACTCCTTTAGGCCAATACGATCAAGTGTGTTAACTAGGTCGAGGCGTTGCTTTAGGTTGGCAATTTTTTCAACACGTAAACTATTAGTTGCAGAAACGGTGAAGTTTTGAGGATCAATATTCAGCGTAAAAAATGGTGTATGAACAACTTGGTCGCCATTTTTCATGATATCCTGATGACGGTAGATGTTCTCAAGACTTTCAACGATTGCGGCATACACCTTCTTTTTAATGGTAATATTCATGCCAAAATCATCTAAGATGGTAGTCATCTTATTGAGCAGGATACCAATTGCTTCGTAGCTTAGCGATCCGTTATGTGTAAGAAGAGATGTTTCCTTGATCACGTGCTGGTCCTCGATGTTTAAAAATGCTTGTGAAAGGTAGCAATTATTTTCAAAAGTGATAAAAAAAAAGTAAGATGCTGCTAAGTTTCGAGCATTTGTTTGAGTTCAACAATTATTTGTAAAAAAGAGGAGGGAAATCAACCCTCCTCTTAATGCAATATGCCCTTTTTTAATCGTTACTTAACGATGGTCATTTCATCGATTAACCGTTTTGCTCCGGCAAATTTATCAATTATGAACAGGGTATAACGAACGTCGAGGCAAATGGTACGTTGGAGTTCTGGCTCAAAAGCGATGTCGCCGCTCATAGCCTCCCAGTTTCCATCGAATGCAGTTCCAATCAGCTGACCCTTGCCATTGATTACTGGACTTCCAGAATTTCCTCCTGTAATGTCGTTGTTGGTGATGAAGTTAACTGGCATAACACCTTTATCGCCATAAGGTCCGTAATCCTTAGCGTTATAAAGTTCTTTCAACTTTGCAGGAACAACAAACTCCAAGTTGTCAGGATCTTCCTTCTCCATTACGCCCTTAAGAGTGGTTTTGTAATCGTAGTGAACGGCGTCCATTGGGTAGTAATCGAGCACCTGGCCGTACGACATTCTCATTGTGAAGTTGGCGTCGGGGTAGTGTGCCTTTTGGGGTTCCATTGCCAGAATGCCTGCAACGTATAGGCGATGCCCTTTCTCATAGTCGTCCTTGAAAGGCGTCATGCTCTTAGATGTCGCCCTCAGGGTAGTAATAATTGAATTGCCCATTATAGCAGCAGGATCGTTATCGAGAACCTCCTTGCTGGGGTTTCCCACAAAGGCTAGAGCTTTAGCTTTGCTTGCAAAAATGGAAGAGGCATAGAGGTTATCAATGTAGCTATCAGTGTTACCACCATACAGGGAGTCGATGGTAGCATAAAATGTGGGTAGGTAGCTAGCGTCAACTCTCGACTTATAAACTTTTACAAGGCTGAGGGCGACCTTTTTGTCGAGGGCCGTGCTAAAATCCTTGTAGAAATCTTCAAGTGCTTTTTTCCATTCTTTCTGAATAGTTGCCTTCTCCTCGTCGGTTTTGGCCATGGTGTAACGGCCAAAGTATGCCGTTGAAATACGGGCTGGGCTTAGAATTTCTGTACCCATTAGAAAGCATTCGTAAAGATTTTGCTGCGCATTGAGCATCTCTTTTCTGCCTTCTACCGCCGATTTAATTAGCGTAAGTGCATCACCATACTCCTTAACCCTATCAGGGCTCTGGTTAACCCATGCCATGAATTTTTCTTCCTCTGCTTTTTTCGTGTCATAAACATGTAGGCGTTTCAACCCCTTGTTTTTGCCAATGGCGTTCTTCCAGTAGTTGCTCGACATGGCAAACTTGGAGGCGTACATGATACGGATTGTATCGTTGGCCTGCATATCTTTGGAGAGAATATCTTGACGTATGCCTCTATCGTAGATGCGATTTGGATTTACAAGGTTCAGCGTTTCGTTTACCTCATAGGAGGTCATGTAGCGCTCGGTAGAACCAGGATAACCCATAATCATGGCAAAGTCATTTTTCTTAACCCCTTTAATGGAAATGGGGAAGTGGTATTTCGGCTTCAACGGCACGTTATCTTTTGAGTATTCTGCAGGGTTTCCATTCTTATCAGCATAAACTCTAAACAATGAGAAGTCGCCGGTGTGGCGTGGCCACATCCAGTTGTCGGTTTCTCCACCAAACTTGCCAATGGAAGAAGGAGGAGCTCCAACCATTCTAATATCCTTGTAAGTTTCGTAAACCAACATGTAGTAATTGTTACCTCCGAAGAAATTCTTAACCTGAGCATTGTAAAGTGTGCCTTGAGTTGCCTTGTCGGCAAGGGCCTTGCCAGCCCTGTTGGCAATCATATCGCGCTCACTCTCTGTTTTGGCAATCTTTACTGAGTCGAGAATTTGCTTGGTTACATCCTCGATGCGCACCAAGAAGGTAATCGTTAGTCCGGGGGTTGGAATTTCTTCCTGCATGGTTTGAGCCCAGAAACCATCCTTCAGGTAGTCGTTGTCCACCGTGCTATGCTCCTGAATGGCTTCGAAACCACAGTGGTGGTTGGTGAGGATTAAACCTTTGTCCGAAATTATTTCGCCGCTGCAACCGCGGCCAAAAATAATCACAGCATCCTTTAGGCTGGTTTTGTTAATGCTGTAGATGTCCTCAGCAGAAAGCTTAAAGCCTTCCTTTTTCATCTGCTTAATGTTGAGCTGCTGAATAAGGGGCAGTAGCCACATTCCTTCGTCGGCAATGGCAGGAGTGCCAAATATAAGGAATGCTCCAAGAAAAATAACCAGTAGTTTTTTCATGATTTGAATTAGGGTTTAGTTTGGTTATAATATGCTTTGATTGCGTTAATGGTCAAAGGTTAAATTTTAGCTGTCGATTTGTTAGCGAAAAACTTTTTCGATGAAGCGATGAGATGCCGAATTGGTGAATCGCTTGGCGGTGGGTCAGCGTTGGGTAGCCCTTATTTTTGCTCCATCCGTATATTGGATAATCATCGTGTAACGCCTCCATTAGTTCGTCTCTGTAAGTTTTGGCTAGGATTGAGGCAGCGGCTATGCTTGCATAAATGCCATCGCCTTTTACAACGCAAAGGTGGGGCAGGTGGTTATACTTTTTGAATCGGTTACCATCAACTAAGATGAACTCAGGCCTCACAGAAAGATCGTCGAGCGCTTGATGCATAGCTAGAATGGAGGCATTTAGAATATTTATGCTATCGATAGTGGGCGCATCAACTACCGCCACGCTATAAGCCACGGCCTCCCTCTCTATAACAGCGCGAAGGCGAATACGCTTTTTAGCCGACAGCTTCTTTGAATCGTTTATCTCCTCATTGCTAAAATTGGAGGGAAGAATAACGGCGGCGGCCACCACTGGTCCAGCAAGGCATCCTCTACCAGCTTCATCGCAGCCAGCCTCCAATTGGTTTTCAATATAGTATGGCTTAAGCATTACAGTATACTATTTTCTGATGCCACTTGCATGGTTGCATGCCAGAGGCGTTCTGCCGTTATGTCCCATGAAAACAATTTCACTCGCTCCAGCCCCTTGCTTACAAGTTCGTTGGCAAGTAGTGGATTAGTCGATAGCCTGATCATGGCTGCGGTAATCTCCTCCACACAAAATGGGTCTACCAGTAGCGCTGCATCTTGGGTAACTTCGGGAATCGATGTTCTGTTTGAGGCAATAATGGGAACTCCGCAGCGCATGGCCTCCACGAGAGGTATACCAAAACCTTCAAAGTAGGGTACAAATACTAGGGCAAATGCTGCGCCCATTACCTTTTGAAGTCGAGCAATGTTAAGCCTGCCGGTAAACACAACGTCGTCCTTATATACCATTTCACTATAGGCCTTACGAATGTCGGCCGTTTTAAACATTTTTTCACCAACCAGCACCAGCTTATACTGTTCGCCATGCTTTTGTCGAAAAAGGTCAAATGCCCGGATAAGTCTGGCAACATTCTTCCGTGGGTTGAATGCACCAACGAAAAGGAAGTAGGGCATTCCTTCGGTTAACAATGCCCGTTCAGCAGCGACCTCTTCCGTGGAGAGGATCTTGTACGAAGGATTTACCCCATTGTAGGCAACCTCTATTTTATCGGGAGTGAGGTTATAGGTTGAGGCGATGTCCGATTTTGAGTATTCTGAAACGGTGACAATGCGAGCAGCCTTTTTAGCAAACAGGGGAAAGAAATGGTTAAAATACCAGCCAGTAAGTATGGGCATTCCTTCGGGGTGGTGGGCAAAGTTTATATCGTGAATCACTGCAATGGAGGGCACCTTCGTTCTCATGGAGAGGTAACCATCGGGAGAAATAAAAATATCAATATTGTTTTTCCTCAAAAAACGAGTGACTGAAAATTCAAACCAGATATACCATAGCACCGGATGGCGCGACTGTGGCGGAAGAACAACCGGAGTTACATTTTTGGCAAAAATATATTCGTTGCTATATGGCCTGTCGAACAAGAAAAAGAACTCGTGTTCCGGATGATTCCCAACAATACGTTTCAGCGTTTCATAGGTAAACCAACCTATACCTTCCAGCCTGTTGGGCAAAAGGAGCCTTGTGTTGACAGCAATTTTCATAAAAAAAAACAATATTGAGCTAAGATAGTGGTTTTCTCCAAGCGCGCTTTACTATATTTGAAGTCCCAAACCTGAAATTAACCTAAGTGAAGAAGACTTTTCTCACTAACCTTCTTTTACTCCTGTTCCTGAATCTTTTGGTAAAGCCATTCTGGATTCTGGGGATTGATCGTACGGTGCAGAACACCGTTGGGGCTTCGGAGTATGGATTTTACTTCTCGCTATTCAGCTTCTCCATCCTGTTTAACATACTCCTCGATTTGGGTATTACCAACTTCAACAACAGGGAGATATCCATGCACCCGCAGCTGCTTACAAAGTATTTCTCAAATCTTTCACTGCTTAAACTTTTTCTTGGTGGCGGCTACTTTGTGGTTAGCTTGGTGGTAGGTTATCTTATTGGCTATGGCCCACGGCACCTTTACATGCTCTCTTTTTTACTCTTCAACCAGCTGCTGGCATCGCTCATTCTCTACCTTCGGTCGAACCTAAGTGGCTTGCAATACTTTAAAACGGACTCAGTAATGTCGGTGCTCGACAGGGTGTTAATGATTATTCTCTGCGGCTTTCTTCTCACAAGCAAAAGTTTAAGCATCTCGTTTCGAATAGAGTGGTTTGTATATGCACAATCGATTTCCTATGCTACAACGGCAGTAATTGCGTTTGCCTTGGTATATCGGCACGTCACTTTTTTTAGGCCAAGGCTCGACGTGGTCTTTCTGCTTTCCATTTTTAAGCGCAGCTATCCATTTGCCCTTTTTTCGCTCCTAATGGTGTTTTACTACCGTATCGACAGCGTGATGCTGGAACGTATGCTGCCCAATGGCGAGCAGCAGGCGGGTATTTATGCTCAGGCCTTCCGCCTTCTCGATGCCGCTAACATGGTTCCTCTCCTTTTTGCTGGTTTGCTAATGCCTATATTCTCCTCCATGCTTTCCCGCAAGGAGGATGTGATTCCATTAATGAAGCTCTCGTTCAACTTGCTTATTACACCAGTGGTGGGGCTCGCCTCCTTTGTGTTTTGGTATCGTCACGAAACCATTGACCTGTTATATCATAGCCATGTGAATGCATCGGCTTCAATTCTGGGGTTGCTAATGATTTCCTTTGTAGCCATAAGTGCTACCTATATTTACGGAACGCTGCTCACCAGTAATGGGAACTTGCGATACCTTAACTATATATCACTATTTGGGGTAGTGGTAAATGTTCTGCTTAACTTCCTGTTAATCCCTACGCTTGGCCCCGTTGGGGCTGCAATAGCAAGCTTAGCCACACAGCTTGTTGCAGCAGGGCTGCAGCTATACCTTTGTTACTCTATTTTCAAAATCAGGATAGCTATTAAGGAAAGCGTGTTGCAGCTATTGTATCTGCTCGTTGCCATTCTGGTCCCCGTGGTTACCCACCTATTAATTCCACGACTGCTATTTGGATTTATTATTTCATTGGTTGTATGCTTTGCAGCGGCCATTATTCTTAAAAGAATTAACTTTGCAGTACTTTTTAAAATCCTCAAGCAGGAAGAACTTTAGTTAAATATTTTTCCGAGTTGTTTTATTCCGATAGAAAATATATTTTTAAGGTGGAATAAAATCACTTAACAACCTAGAATTGTGATGGAAGTTCTTCTCGAAAAGACAACCGATACACCCCTAATTCATTTCGCTCCAGGACTGCTCGTTATAGAAGGACGGTCAATTACGGAGGATATTTTAGGATTTTGGAATCCGCTATTGGCGTGGACTGCTCAGTATATTAAAGAGCCTGAAAAGCATACCTTAGTCGAAATTGGGCTGGAGTACATCAATAGTAGCTCCAGTAAATTCATCAACGAGATTCTTCAAATGCTCGCATCGGTGAAGGATAAAGGTATGGTTTTGGAGGTCAACTGGAATTACGAGGAGGACGACGAGTCTATTTTGCAGCTGGGTAGAGACCTGGAATCCCTTTGTGGGACTAAGTTTAACTTTAAAGAAATCGATACCGTTCGGGAGCGAGCTCGAAAGTTAACCATACGGCGAAAGAAAACAGGCGAGGAGTATACCATTACTGGCCGTTACTGGGAGTCGGTTGTGCGAAATGGGCACAGCGAGGAGTATGAGGTTATTGAAAAAAAGGAAGACAACTAGAACTAACTAGTGCAAAAATGGACAACCTAGAGGTAGCAGAGACTATTACTACACCGGCTATATCATTTAACTCGTCCACGGGACGACTGTTTATTAACGGGAAATCAATACCCGAAAACGTATTTGACTTTTTTACACCTGTGCTAAGCTGGATAGACGAATATTCGAGCACCCCTAATCCTCAAACGGTTCTTGAACTAAAGTTGGAGTATTTTAACACTAGCTCCTCGAAGCGGATTTTCGACATTATGAAGCGCATGGAAAAGTTGGCCATGAGCGATCTCTCTAAGGTTACCATTATTTGGTACTACGAGGAGGATGACGAGGATATCTATTTCGCTGGCAACGACTACAAGGCCATCCTCAACCAAAAGGTGGACTTTCGGATGGTGGAGATTGATGCCTGATTTTTCCTTCGTTCACAACATCATTTTAACATTCCTCTCCTCCTGCCTTCCCCCTGATTTAGATTAGGGAAAAAAGTGACATTCAAACTGGTGTTCACTAGTTGTCAAATCTGAACCATACGATTTCTAGAGAGATATTATAAAAAAGAAAAGCCTCGAAGATGCAAATCTTCGAGGCTTTGTAGTAGCATGTTCAGGACTCGAACCTGTGTCCGGCGGCTGCCGGATATGAGCCCAACGAGCTACCGCTGCAAGAGGAGGGTTCGTATGAAAATTCTTCCTTGGTGGGATTTGAGTTCCCGTTCCCGCTGCATGGCTTCGGCCTTGGTGGAAAATGTTTCCGAGTAGAGCAGCGTCCAGGGTTGGTATTTTCGGGTCCATCCTTTGCTGAGGGGATGGTTGTGAACCTCGACTCGACCTTGGAGGCTGGAGGTAAACCCCACGTATATCTTGCTGTGGGTTTCAGAGTAAAGGACGTAGGCATAAACATAGCCCTAAATATAACGCAAAAAAAAACCTCGAAGACTTTCATCTTCAAGGTTTTCTAGTAGCGGGGACAGAAATTTTGACTGCAAATAAAGGAAGATAAATGCAGCTATATCCCTGTAATACAATACTGTAAATATAATATTTTTTCTCTTTTTTATTCTTTTTTTCACTCTATTGTCTTATAATTGTAACTATACTGTAACTCGATAAAAGATTGAATATCAGACAATAATGTTTTGTTAGGTGAAATGATTGAGTTATACGAATTGTAGTTACATTTTCACACCGATTTCTTGCTTTCTGAACACAGAGTGTTTGTAATTCACAGGATTACAGACACTTGTGGTGTTAGTTCATTTTTCTGATTTTCAATCGTATAACAGTGCTATTAATTATTAAAGAGATTGAATTATGGAAAAAAAGAACAAGGAAAAAACGGTAAAGACTTTTACTCCAGGAAGGCAGTTTAAGGTGAAATTGAGGGGGAAAAAGCAAGCGAATGGATATTGGTCTCTGTATCTCGAATATTACTGGGGCATGAAAAAAACGGATGGTGTTACCTCCGTTCCGCAACGGAAGTTTGAGTTTCTGGATATCCATATCAAAGACAAGCCTTCAAATCCAGAAGAAAGAAAAGAAAAGGAAGAGATGCTTGCATTGGCAATGGAAATCAGAGAAAACAGGCAGAAAGAAATCCAATATGGCCAAGAAGGTATAATCAATCCAAAACGAAGGCAGATTAACTTCATTGATTATTTCCAGAAATTTCATGACAACTATGCGAACAAGGATATTAGAATTGTTCGGTATTGCTTAAAGCACTTCAAACAGTTTGTTGGCGAAAGTTACATTGCCCCACATGAAGTTACAGAAGATTTCTTAAGAAGGTTTAAGGTGTACTTGGAAGAACACTTAAACGGTGAAACCCCACATAACTACTTTACAAAAATGAAGAAAGTCGTTAAGCAGGCATACAACGATAAAATCTTGATTAGTAATACAGGAGAGAATATTCCGAACACAAGAAACGAGGGGTTGAAAAAGGATATTCTAAGCCTAGAAGAAATACAGAAGCTAGCACTTGCCGAGTGTAGTAATGAAGAGATTAAAAGAGCCTTTTTGTTTTCTCTTAACACAGGTCTCCGGTTTTGTGATATTAAGGAACTTAGATGGCAAAATGTATATGATGATAGAGTTGTGATCAAAAGCCAGAAGAAAACGGGGAAGCCAGTTTATATAGACTTGAATCAGAATGTAAAGAAAATTCTTGAAGTACCTCATGGAGAGTATGATGAATTCGTATTTCAACTGCCTACACTCACAGGTTGCTTAAAAACTTTAAAAACTTGGACAAGAAATGCAGGTATTAAGAAGAATATTACTTGGCATAGTGCAAGGCATTCGATTGCTGTAAATATGTTAACACTGGGCACTGATATAAAAACAGTAAGCGGGATTCTTGGTCATTCTAGTTTAAAGCATACTGAGAAATATACACGCATTGTTGACGAACTAAAGAAAAAAGCAGTTAACACATTACCTAACATTGAATTATCATGATACTAAATACAGTTAGAAACGACAAGGTTCCTGCACTTCGGGAATTTATTGATAAGGTACTACCCAAACATCGGGAATATTACCTAAAAGAGAATGAAAATGCCAATGAGTTGGATTTTCTGGAATCGCTGAAAGAAATATATACAATTGACTTGAGCGACTATATCCGAATTAAGGGAAACGATTTTTTTGATGACGAAATTCACAAGAACAAGAGAATTATCGAGTATCTAAACAACCAGATTCAGCAATACAAAATCGGTCAATTAATTATGGTTAGTATAAGGGATAAGAAAGACAATAAAACTCAACTAAGCATTGATAGTAGCAAGCGGGTTTTAACACTGGAAGAAGCTGCAACTTTCACAGGATTTTCTAAGTCGTACCTCTACAAACTAACATCCGGGGGAATTATTGAGTTCTCGAAGCCTAACGGTAAAACCATATTTTTTGAAAGGGAATATCTTGAAAAGTGGATGTTGTCAGGTAAATCTAAAAAGAAGGAAGATATTGAACGTGAAGCATTAAGTTATTGTACGCTAACAGCCTGGAAAGGAGGTCATTATGGAAAGTAATGCAACACCTTGTGAGCCGGTACTATTAATTAACCCTGCGCTGGTTTATTTTGATAAGGGGATATTAACTGTTCCAGTTCGTTTGTCTGATGGAAAACCTATGGTGGATTTGGAAAGGTTTTTAAAAGAGGAAGTAACTCGATCTGATTTGAAAATAATGTTTGAGGAGTTTGATACAGAGACTTATGGTATAGCTATCCTTACGAATAGCAGATTTGGTAATTGTGAGGGAATTCGTTTTAGGGGAAGTAGAGAGGAAATTAGAGCGACAATAAATGATATACTTTCTTCTCGAAGCCTTCAACATTTAAGTAGTGAAAATAAGATTTTGATTAACAGTCATGCAGAAGGGTTCGATATAATTTACATGTTGCCAGAAATGGGTTTATCACCAGTTACTACTGATGAGAAAATCGATATTGTAGGTAATCGGAAACCGTATATTGAAGTTATTGGGAAAGATGGTTATTTAATTGTTTTCCCAACAAAGGGATATGGCATTGAATCAAAGAACTTTTTTTCATCAACCATCTCAATAAGTGATAGAAATACGCTGATTGAACTGGCTCTGTTGTATGATCAACCATTGAATAGTTATATGGACGGAATGGTATACGGACGGAAAGAATACTTGGTTCGTATTGCAAATGAATATAATGCCAATTCTACAAGTAAATCTACTATTAGCAGTTATCTAAGAGAAGAGTTAAAATGGGAAAGGCATACAAAGAATATCTGGGTTAAGAGAATATCTGATACAGAAATTGTGTATGGGTCGATGGATTTCATTAAGCAAGATAGTTTTTTTGTTTTGCATAAAATTGGGCCATTTGAACCCAAAACGCTTTATAAACCTTTTGATATTAGGGTCATACAGGCTGGTGGAGATTATTTAAAAGTTGCCTATGACGTTTGCTCTAAAATACCTAAGTTGGATGCTGCAGAATTATTGCGACATGAAAAAATCCTACAAGACTTTCGAAAGTCTCATGTGTCAATAATGGAGGAATATATTGAGTCAGACCCCATCATCTACACTGAAGATGATGGAGGGAAATATGAGATTTGTTCTAAGAACAACATCTCGGTACTAAGCGGTAAAGCAAAAGTTGGGAAAACCCTATTGTTGAGTGAGGTAATAAGTTCAGCATTTATGGATAATGGGGTGTTCCTGTTTTCTCCAAGTATCTCAGGAAAGAAAGTGGTTTACTTTGATACGGAGCAGTCAAGAAACCATTCTAGAAAGATTAATGAGCGAGTTTTACAAAAATCTAAGAAAAGCAAGGCGTTTATTTCGGAAAGGTTTGAATTGTACAATATCACAAAGTTAAGCCCGAAAGAGAGGGTTGAGGTAATAGAGGACAACTTGTATAGCGATTCTGAGATTGCAATATTGATAATAGATGGAATCGTGGATCTCATTGGTAATTATAATAATCCAGAGGAAGTTTCGGTATTAATGTCAAAACTGCTTAAATGGAAGGATGAAAACCCAATACACATTATGGTAGTTATACACGAAAACAAGGGAAATTCACTACTTCGGGGTCATTTGGGTACTGAATTAATGAATAAAGCTGAAACCATAATTGGGGTATCAAAAACCAAAGATATAATCAAGGTGAAATGTAAAGCATCAAGAAACAGGGATTTTGAACCTAAGGCATTTAAAATACTTGAAGGTGGATTTCTTGAGCCTATTACAAAACTCTCTGATAAAAAAGAAGATAATTCCATTGAGAACTATACAGAAGATGAACATATTGATTTATTAGCAACTGTTTTTGATAGTGTTGATGAAATGCAATACAAAGAATTGATAACTAATCTTAAAGAATCTCTATTGGTAAAATTCGAAATAAAGATCGGGGTTAATAAGGTAAAGAGTTTGATTTCAAAATATTGTGAGGATCATCTATTGCAAAAGGTTAGAAAAGGTGTTTATTCTTTTAAGTTTGATTTGGTTGGTTCGGGTGTTCATGGTGAGGATGAAGAAAAAACTACTTAACTGAAGTTTAAGTTAGGTTAGTTTAGTTTAGATAAGCCTATACATATAGGCTTAATCTAAACTGAAGTAAAGTAACTGTGAACGGATTGTGAAAGAGTTGTTTTTAGGCCTTTTGGGCGAATTAAACCGATGTTTTAGGATTTAATGTTTTTCAGAAAAAACGGTCGTTTTCTTAACGAGTTGTTGTTCAGTAAAATAAATGCATTTTTCTTGGTGCTTTATTACCTAAAAAAGTATCTTAGCCACGTTTTTAATAAACAGTGTATGAGAACGATAGGATACATAAGAGTTTCGACTGAGAAGCAAGATTTGGATAAGCAGCGGTTCCTGTTACTTGAATACGCTCACAAGGAACGGATACAAATTGATGAGTTTGTTGAGGTAGAAGTATCTTCAAGAAAAAGTCAAACCGAAAGGCGAATAGATGAGTTGCTAACAAAGTTAGAGGAGGGCGATCTTTTACTCGTCATAGAATTAAGTAGGTTAGGGCGCAACATGCTTGAAACTTTAAATATTGCGAACACGCTTACAGAACGAGGAATTTCTTTGCGATGTATTCGCCAACCTGAGATTAATACTTCCGGGGTTCACGGAAAATTGATTATGGCCATTTTTGGATACTTTGCGGAAGCAGAAAGAGACTTTATCTCGCTTCGAACAAAGCAAGGTCTGGAAGCAGCAAGGGCACAAGGCAAAAAGTTAGGTCGCCCCAAAGGATGTAAAAATAAGAAAGGTCTTGTTCTCGACCCTTTCAAGGACGAAATTATGGCTTACATGAAGTTGGGTTTGCCAGTTGCTTCAATCAGAAAGATAATTAACGGAAAGGTTGAAAGGAAACTCTCCTACAATACCTATTCAACCTATGTGATGGGATTAAACGGGGATGGAATTTTTATCTAACTGAAATCAAACACTATGAAAGCGGGCTTTTTACAAAACTTTACACAATTCGGTGATCTCCTGAGTGATTTGGTTAACCGAACAAAACCAAAAGAAGAAAGAATGGTTCCGGAACGCCCAGTAAAGTATACTGAGGATGACAATTTTGAAGGGATACAGGAGATTTTACTCCTGAAAATGGCATTGGAATACTCCGATGATGTGGTATTGAAAGAAGAAACGGGAAATATTACCCGGGTATCTGATGAAGAAAGGACTTTGCAGTTTCAAAGGAATCAGCACACCATTAAACAGGCATTGGAAGCCTATATCTCGGTTCATGGGAAAATGCCAAGCCAAGCAACTTTAGCAAAACTGACAGGTTTTTCAAGCCCCACCATTTACGCACACTTTCGGGAAGGGGCATTGAATTTGAAACTCAGGGAGGAAATGGCAAAGTTGAAGCTGGTCAGTTCGAACTTATTTGCAAAGTTGTATCAGCTTGCAATGGATGGAGATAAACAGGCAATTAAGATGGTTTTTGATATACTGGCCTTAGGTCAGAAGATGCAAGCAGGAACGCAAAGTAACTACATTCAGGTTAACAATCTGAAAATACAAAACCACAACCTTGATAGGCTAACCTCAAGAACAAAAAAGAAAATTGAAAGGTTAATCAGAAAGGATTTAAGACTTGAAGATTAACCTACTCCTTGAAATCGACAAGATCAGACAAGCTAATTTCTAGAGCTACACTAATTCTATGTAATAGCCAAAGAGTACAATTAGTTCTCCCTTTCTCAATCCTCCTTAATGCGCTATCCTCAATATCCAATTTACGAGCCAGTTCGATTTGCTTCAAATCTTTAGCCTCTCGCAGTTTAACGATTCTTTTGCCCAGCTGTATTTGAATCTCCTCTTTGGTCATTAATGGATATAGATTGACCAAACAAGGTTCTAATATTTGGACAAACTATTCAGAACATATATGTTCGGATTGTTGTAATATTTTATTATTTTAGTAGTCTATTATTGTAAGTCGAGACTGTTAAAACCGCAAAACTTGATACCATGAAAAGGATAACACTTTTATTTTCCGTATTAATTATTGGATTACTTTTTGGCTGTACAGCTGGTTCAACAAAGGAAGATAAACCAGTTACTAATGAACAAAAGAAAGAGGTGTTAAGGTATTTAATGAGCGGAATTTGGGTAAATGAGTATAACCTTACCGCTGAAATTGACCTTGTGCAAGAAAGACCATTCTGGAAGGATAAGAATGGTAACATTTACTATCTTGAATTAGTTGCCTATGATTTGGATAACTTAACCATAATTGCAAAAGAAAGTAACAGCTCTGCAAGGTCAAATGGTGTAACCTTGCGTTTAATAAGGTTAGATAATGACAGTTATGCACTAACTTGGAAGTATGATAGGGGTAAATTGCTCTTTTGCAACTTCGTAAGAAAGCTTGACAGATATATGGATAAATAAGGAATAGAATAACTTTATTAAGCCCTCAACGTGCCATTGCTTAAGTTTTTTTTAAATTATAGACATGAACAGCTGTAAGCCATTCAGAGAATTAAAATCTGCCGAAACTTGTGTAATTTGTGGGAGGTCTCGGGTAGAGTCTGGGATCATGATAGTATCCCAGAAAGCAAGGGGTCTCGGCTTTTCGGATACACCTATCGGAGGAGGTGGCAAGAAAAAGCAGTATAGAAGCATACCCCTCAATGAAGGCAGAATTGAGTTTATGGTTTTCTGGGGAGAGGTTGGGTTCTGGTCTCAGACATCTATGGAAAAAGCGATAGAGATGCATCACAATAATTTGCACCCTTGGTTTTGTTCTTATTGTGGAAATAGAACATGTTCGATTTGTGGTGCACCTTTGAAATCACCTGTCGGCTCTGACTATTTAACAATAAAAGGTGAAATGTTTCACAACCCCATTCTGGGGGTAAAAATACCATGTTCCAATTTGAAATGTAAATCCAATCAATATTAACGGAATTAATCTAATCTTACTGAAATGAATAAAATACTAATACTTGGCCTAATTTGTTTGAGTTTGAATACCTACTCACAAACCCAAGAGTATTCAGGGACATATAAAGGAAAGAAAACATCCGGGAAGGCTTTATACACCTACATTCAGCAAAGTGATAGCAGGGTTTTTGATGGCATCTTTCGTTACAAGTCAGAATACCTCACAATATCTGGACATTTCAAGGACAACCTGAAGACTGGTCTTTGGGAAATGACCAACACAATGAAAACAGATTACGTTTGCAAAAATTGCTATAACTCCGTGAAAGGGGGGTATGTAAATGGGTTATTGAGTGGAGAATGGATTTATCAAATCCATAGCGAAGAGAATGCTTATAATGCAAATGATTTAACTAACCCGCAGAAAGTCAAAAAAGCCGATATAATATATAGAGTTAATTTTTCTAATGGCAAATTTTCAGGAGTATTTGACACAAGAGGAGCAAAAGGGGCTTTCAATGAAAATGGTTTGATAAATGGGCCGTGGAAAGTAGTTGATAGTGATGGTAATGTTATCAATTATGAATTTTCTAACGGAGTCTTAATCAAATATACCAAAACGAATTATTCAACTGGTGATGTTCTAGAGAAATGGTCAAACCTTTATGATATAGAAAAGATTAGGTCAAACTTGGATACCAATACAAATATTTCCCTTGTGGATGGTCAGTTTTATAGGTTAGATCGTCCAAATACTAATACTGAGGAGAGTAATTTCCCTTATAAATTGGATAATCTATTTGAGGCTATTAATTTTTGGTTTGATTATCAGGGGTTTGAGTATTTATTTGAGATTGAAAGGGGAAGCAAGCCGCCTAAAGCAGATTATTATATTCAGGTGGAAGTATTAAAAAAGGAGACAGCAGAAAAATTAATTGCGAATAGCAATAATCATTTGTTTGTTGCTTATTTAAGGGAAAAGAAACAGGAAGAAGAGCGTGAGGAACAAAGGAAAATTGAAGAACTTTCAAAATATGGCCCGTTAGATGTAGTGAGGACTTCACTTCCCCTAGGGGCAAAAATAACGATAGCTAAAAACGCTGTGTTTAGCATTATACTCAAAAATGAGGGAGGAAGAACTTTAAGTCATGTGAGATGCACTGTCTCAGGAGAAAGAAATGGTTTTGTAACAAGAAATAATATAGCATATTTTGATACTATTGCACCACAGCAAGAGGTAGAAATTAAGGATTTCTCCGTGTTTGTACCCGGTAACTATAAGAGTGGAGATACATTGTTTTTCAAGATTAAGATTGATAATTCGGCGAGAGCCATGGAATCTAAATTTCATATTATTGTTGGCACACAGAACTTAAAAATAGTTGGATGTCCTTTCGAAATCAGATGGAAACCGTATTTGAATTCTCGATGTGATTTTAAAAAAGGAGGAAAAATGGAATGTTGGGTTAAAAATAATTCTGAATTCTCGTTTAAGAATTTAACTTTTACATTGCAAACTTATGATGGCATTTTGTTGCCAAATCGTTTTAACATACCAGTTATTGATTCAGGGCAGGAAATTGAATTGTTTAAGGCTGGGGATGATTATGCTTTTGAAATCCAGTCAAATAGAAAGTTGATTAAAGTTAATTTTACCCTAATGAATAATGAACTTCAATGTTCGAAAACAATTGAAATAACTGAATACTCGCCAAAAACTTCAATGAAACAGAAATAACCAGGAGAGAATGTTTATTTAAAGGTCGAAATTTCAGTTCCGCTGCTGCCTAATGGTTTTTATTGGGTCGGGTAGAGAAAGTTTGACATAATTATCGATAACAGGCCGAATTTCATTCCTTATTGTTTCCTTAGTTTTCCTTTTATATTTTTACATGAACACTCAGAATAGAAAAAAGGAACACACTAATGTGTTGACTTTGTTTGACTATTTGTAGGGTGCATGTTTTTTTCCTGTAATTTCCCTGAAATTAGCGTAACGAAAAGTGAGAATCCTACGTACCTAAACGATACCAGTTTATACGGTATTGGGATGAAACAGAGACAGAACTTTTTGCTCCTCGCCTAAAACTTTCAATCTGTCAGAATTTTATTCCCTTATGATAAATTTTAAAAGCATAAGAATCTGAAATTGACCTAAGATTTCTTATTTTTGAAAGAAACGTTTTTTACTGGGTCAATGATAGATAAGAAAAGTTTATCCGAAAGGGATATTTGTACGAAATATATTACCCCTGCAATAGAAAATTCTGCGTGGAATAAACAAACGCAGTTGCGTGAGGAAGTTACTTTTACTGATGGGAAGATTTATGTTAAAGGTAAATTGACAGCGAGAGGTAAAAGAAAAAGGGCGGACTATATTTTATACTATAAACCGAACATACCTGTTGCTATTATAGAGGCGAAAGACAATAACCATTCGGTCAGGTCAGGAATGCAACAGGCTTTGGAGTATGCTAGAATTCTGGACATCCCTTGTGTTTTCAGTAGCAATGGGGATGGTTTTTTATTTCACGACCGAACAAATACTAATAATATTGAAATTGAAATCGGTTTGAACGAGTTTCCCTCACCTCAACAACTCTGGGAAAAGTATAAGCGTTACAAGGGTATTGTAAGCCCCGAAGCCGAAAGAATTGCATCTCAGGACTATTTTTTTGATGGTAGTAGTCGTCTCCCCAGATATTATCAGCAAATAGCTATTAACCGAACTGTTGAAGCCATTGCAAGGGGGCAGAACAGAATCTTACTGGTAATGGCGACTGGTACTGGAAAAACTTATACCGCCTTTCAGATTATCCATCGCCTATGGAAAAGTGGTGCTAAGAAAAGAATCCTTTTTCTAGTAGATAGAAACGCATTGATTGACCAAACAAAAAGGGGCGACTTCAAACATTTTAAGGATAAAATGACGGTGGTCAAACATCGTATGATCGACAAAAGTTACGAAGTTTATTTGGCTTTGTATCAGGGTTTGTCTGGTGCTGATGAAGAAGCAAACGCCTATAAGCAGTTTTCACGGGAGTTTTTCGACTTGATTGTTATTGATGAGTGTCATAGAGGAAGTGCAAAAGAAGATAGTGCATGGCATGAAATTCTAACCTATTTTGGAAAGGCTACGCATATTGGTCTTACAGCCACACCAAAGGAAACAGAGGAAGTATCGAATATTGGATATTTTGGAGATCCAATATATACTTACTCATTAAAACAGGGAATAGATGATGGTTTTCTTGCGCCGTACCGAGTGGTTCGGGTTAACTTGAATATTGATGTTGAAGGTTGGCGACCCGAACAAGGGAAAACAGATAAAAACGGGGCTGAGGTGCAAGACAGGGTTTATAACCGAAAGGATTTTGACCGAAATATTGTGATTGATGAACGAACAGAAACCGTTGCTAAAAAGTTAACGGAGTTTCTCAATGGTTCGGACCGTTTTGCAAAGACAATAGTTTTCTGCACCGATATTGACCACGCTGAAAGAATGCGAACAGCCATTGCAAACATCAATGCTGATTTGGTGACTGAGAATTATAAATATGTAATGCAGATTACCGGAGATAATGACGAAGGGAAACGAGAGCTGGATAATTTCATTAGCCCAGAAGAAGTTTATCCTGTTATTGCAACCACTTCAGAATTAATGACTACTGGAGTTGATGCCCAAACTTGTAAGGTTATTGTATTGGATTCGGAAATAAAATCGATAACAAAGTTTAAGCAGATAGTTGGTAGGGGTACACGTATAAATGAAGAATTTGGTAAGATGTATTTTACAATTCTCGACTTTCGTAATGTTACCGATTTGTTTGCCGATGAGGAATTCGATGGTGAACCAATTCGCATTAAACCAATGTCGGAGGAGGATGATTTATCGGGTATCATTGATGAGGAAGAAACGGACTCAACTCCAATTATAGATGAAGAAACAGATGAAGAAATATTTATAGATCTTCCCGAACCTTCTTTACCACCAACACCGCCCTTGCCACCAAGGGAAAAGGTGTATGTGAATGGTGTTGATGTATCTGTATTGATTAGCCGTGAAGTGTATTTCGATACTAACGGTAAACCGATAACCACAAGCCTTAAAGACTATACCAAAGAAATTATCAAGGGGCAGTTTGCCTCATTGGATGATTTTTTAAATAGGTGGAACAGTTCAGATAAAAAGGGAGCTATTATTAAAGAACTGGAAGAACAGGGGGTAATGGTTGAAGCTTTAAGGGATGCCGTAAACCGTGAAGTGGATTTGTTCGACCTTATTTGTCATGTTGCTTATGACATGCCACCCTTAACAAGGGTAGAACGGGCAAATAATGTTAAGAAGAGAAATTACTTTACCAAATATGGTGAACAATCTCGAAAGGTTTTGGAAGCATTACTGGATAAATATGCTGATGAAGGTATTACAAATATCGAAAGCATGGATGTACTCAAAGTAAAGCCGCTTACCGATTATGGTTCTCCGGTGGAGATTATACAGGAATTCGGCAGCAAAGACAATTATTTACAAGCAGTTAAAGAATTGGAAATTGAACTATATAAAACAGTTGCATAAGAAATGGATAAAACTACACTTTTAGACCAACTATTTATAACCGCTTTGAAAAATGTTGATCAAAGTTATTACTCTACTGTGTATCAAAATATTGAAGTCTTTAAGCAGGAATTAAAGTCAAGAGCAGGACAATATACTAATGATACTTTCGAAAGGTATGGCGAAAGGGTGTTCTGTTATGAATTGTATCATCAACTCAGAATAGGGATTGACGAGATAAGAAAAAATTTTCCTGATTTTTTAACAGGGGCTTTATTACAAGGAGAAGTTAAAAAGATGATGATTACTGGTTTGCTCAAACGTTTACACTTAAATCCTTTGCAAGGTGAAATAGTACCAGATTTTCTTATTCATTCCCCTAGTTCATCAAAGGCTCATTATTGCGCTGTTGAGGTAAAGTGTATTAACGATTTATCTGAAGAAGCATTTATGTCGGATGTTTCGAAATTGGCTGACTTAATTACTAATTTCAATTATGAACAAGGTTATTTTATTACTGTCAATTCAGACATTGAATATACTCGGGAGCTATTAGAAGCAACTGAGTGTATGATATATAATACTAGGGGTGCAGATAAGGTTAAAATTATCTGTAAACCAAATCAAAAAACAGAAGCAATTATAAGAAGATTATCGCCATGTCAAATTTAAAAGGATTAATAGACAGCATACGAAAAATAATGTGGCAGGACACTGGTCTGAATGGAGATGCACAGCGCATTGAGCAATTGGGGTGGATGTTATTTTTCAAGATATTTTCAGACAAAGACAAGGAACTGGAATTACTGGACGATAACTATAAAAGCCCAATACCTGATGAACTACATTGGGATGCTTGGGCGGCTAATGACGAAGGTATTACTGGCGATGAGTTACAGGAATTTGTTGATCGCAAATTATTTCAAACACTTAGGAACTTACAGATTGCACCCTCCAACGATGTATCTTACAAACGGGCTTTAATAGTTCGTGAAGTATTCGAAGGGAATAACAACTATATGAAAAGCGGTATCAATATTCGTAAGGTATTGAACAAGCTAAATGAAATAGATTTTAATATTGCGAAAGATAGACACGCTTTTGGTGAACTGTACGAAACCATTTTAAAGGAACTGCAAAGCGCTGGGAAAAGTGGTGAATTCTATACACCACGTGCAATTACTGAGTTGATTTGCGAGATTGTAGATCCAAAACTGGGTGAAAAGATACTCGACCCTAGTTGTGGTACTGGGGGGTATTTAACCGCAGCAATTGAACATCTAAAGAAACAGGCAAATAGTGTAGAAGAGCGCCAACGCATTGCAGAAAATATTGAAGGTTGGGAATACAAGCCCCTTCCATATCTTTTGGCAACAACCAACTTGATATTGCACGATATTGAAGTGCCTAAGATTTATTTTCGTGATTCACTCGACCAACCCTTGAGCAATTATACCGAAAAGAACAGGGTAAATGTTATACTGGCAAACCCACCTTTTGGGGGTATTGTGGCGAACAATAATGAGAACAACTTTCCTCAGAATTTCCGCACAAAAGAAAGTGCCGATTTATTTCTGGTCTTAATGATTCACCTGCTCAAAAAAGATGGGAGGGCAGGTATTGTACTGCCAGACGGTTCGCTTACTGGCGACGGTATAAAGCAAAGGGTAAGACAACGATTATTGGAAGAATGTAACCTACACACAATTATTCGTTTGCCTAACTCTGTATTTCAGCCTTATGCAACAGTGGCAACTAACTTATTGTTTTTCAATAAGGGAGAAAAGACAAAAGAAGTCTGGTACTATGAACACCGTTTGCCCGGTGGGCAAAAAGCCTACAACAAAACAAACCCTATAAAATTAAAGGAGTTTGACCCGATAAAAAAGTGGTGGAATAATCGGGAAGAATCCGAAGTAAGTTGGAAGGTTGACATACAAACCATTATTGACCGTAACTATGATTTAGATATTAAGAATCCGAACAAGAAGGAAGAAATTATTGAACATACGAGTACTGAACTTTTGGACATGCTCGAAGCCTCTTTTGAAAAAAGTACCAGTTTGCTGGGTAAGATTAAGGAGGCAATTAAATGAGTATAAGCATTAAATATGTTCCGCTTTCATTTATTAATACTGATGATGAGGTATTAAAGCAGATTAAGAATTCGGTTTTATTCAGTTACCTGTTGAGTAAACATGAAGAAACTACGCTTGAACATTATTTAGAATCCACGCAATATGGATATACTGCTTCTGCTCAAAAATCGGGTAGCCATAGACTTGTCCGAATTACTGACATTAGAAATGGTGGAGTTGACTGGGAGAATGTCCCTTATTGCGATTGTGATAGAGAGGATAATTACTTATTGAAGCAGAATGATATTTTAATTGCTCGTACAGGTGGTACAACTGGTAAAAGTTTTATAGTTAATAAAGTTCCTAATAATTCAGTTTATGCAAGCTATTTGATTCGATTAAGATTAAAGAATGGGGTTAATATTGATTTTATAAACGCATTTTTAAACTCCTATGTTTTTTGGAGTCAGATAGTAGAAATGAAATCGGGTTCGGCAATGCCGAATGTAAATGCTGAAAAACTTAAAACCTTACGGTTACCAAAGTGTGATAGTGATATTCAGAAAGAACTTAGTAAAGCAGCATTAGGTGAATCAATGAGTAGTGAATATGTAGGTGTTTTTGATAAAGTGAAATCAATTGAAGGTCTCTACAATAGTCATATTGGGGTTACAACTGAACTAACCCATCAACTTGATTTGATTAAGCAACTACGACAAGCATTTTTGCGTGAAGCCATGCAGGGTAAACTTGTACAACAAGACACAAATGATGAATCTGCAAGCCAACTACTTGAAAAAATAATAGAAGAAAAAGAGCGATTGATTAAGGAAAAGAAAATAAGTAAAGATAAACCACTACCGCCTATTAAGCTCGACGAAATACCTTTTGAAATTCCAGAAAATTGGACATGGTGTCGTCTGGGGGCAATAACTACTTATGGAACCTGCCCAAAAGCTGAGCCAGAAGATATAAGAGAGAATACTTGGGTGTTAGATTTAGAAGATATTGAAAAAGACACTTCTATGTTACTCGGTAAATTAAGGTTTAAGGAAAGAAAATCACTAAGTACTAAAAGTGTTTTTAAGAAAGGAGAGGTACTTTATTCCAAGTTACGACCATATTTGGACAAGGTTATTGTTGCCGATGAAGATGGTGTATGCACCACAGAAATACTCCCTCTAAAATGTCTTGCTGGAATGAATCCCTATTTTTTTAGATATTTGTTGAAAAGGACAGATTTTTTAAACTATGTAAATAGTGTGACAAAAGGAATGAAAATGCCCAGATTAGGTACTAAAGAAGGCGTACTTGCATTAATGCCTTTAGCACCAATTAACGAACAACAGCGAATTGTCGCAAAACTGGATGAACTTATGAAGTTTTGCGATGAACTGGAAG
Organism: Williamwhitmania sp.; assembly: GCA_035530955.1. Classification (GTDB taxonomy): domain Bacteria; phylum Bacteroidota; class Bacteroidia; order Bacteroidales; family Williamwhitmaniaceae; genus Williamwhitmania. The sequence continues at coordinate 33,734 of DATKTT010000164.1, forward strand.
AAAGCATAAAGGGCAGTCAGCAACAAAACGAAATGCTTTTGCAACAGGTTTTAAGGGAAGCGTTAGAACCCAATAAATTATAGTTTGAAAATAACAATACCAATATGAGAATTAATCTTAAACAAGCTGTTTCGCATTTCTATGTTAACCCTACACTTGAATTGGTTCTCATAGAAGCTATAGCAAATTCAATTGACGCAGAAGCAACAAAAGTTGAAATTGAAATCTCAATAGAAGAATTTAGCAAGCCGAAGACCTTAAATTTCACTGTGAAGGATAATGGAGTTGGATTTACAAATGAGCGATTTGAAAAGTTTTCTAAACTTCTTGAGGCTGAAGAAGACGATCACAAAGGATTAGGGAGATTGGTATTTCTTAGTTACTTTAAAGATGTTGAAATAGTAAGTAAATACGAAAATAAACAGCGCACTTTTAAGTATAATTTTGAATTTGATGAAAAATCAAGGGTTGCGAATATAGAAGAAGGTATACAAGAAACGAAGTTATCCTTTAAAAATTATTTTAAATCGAAAATCCGCTCTCACGATACATTAAGACCTGTCATACTGAAAAAGACATTGCTACAGGAGTTTTATCCCCGTCTTTATTTGATGAAACAGGAAGGGAAAGAACTTTCAATTTTTATCAGTCTAAGTGTTGATAAACCAGATAGTCAGTATATGTTTGTTTCAGACAAACAACAAATCTCTTTGACTGATTTACTTGAGTTAAAAATAGAGAAGATAGAAAATTCTGGCTTAGAACTGTTTGATCATACAGAATTACACTATTCTATAAAGAAAGCCCTTAATGAAAAGACAATAATTACAGCACTTTGTATTGACGGGAGAACGTATAACCTAGACATTATATCTGATGAAAACATACCTTTCGGATACGAAATAATTTTTCTGCTCCATTCATCCTTTTTTAAAGGAAAAGTTAATGCTTCTCGACAAGAGTTGACTTTTGATGAACACACAAAAAAAACAGTAATCAGGTTGTTTCGAAATAAGGTTCAGGAAGTACTTTCTAAGGAAATACCTGTGATAATTGAAAGAAATACTCAAACTAAAGAATCCTTAGCGAATACTTACCCTCACTTGCTTGGTTTTTTTGATATACAAAATATTGGGTTTATTAAAAAAGAGGATTCTATAAAAAAGGCACAAGAAAGATTTTTTAAGGCTCAAAGGGATGTTTTGGAAGCAAACGATCTTTCCGATGAAACATATATGAAGTCTTTAGAGATGTCGTCCCGTGCATTAACTGAATATATTCTTTACAGGCAAATTACGATAAACAAACTAAAAGAAATTGATAAAAACAATGATGAAGCCGATATACATAATTTGATTGTTCCGAAAGGTAGAATACTAAAAAGTGAGGGCTTAGTAAATGATTTATATAGCAATAATGCTTGGCTACTTGATGATAAATACATGACTTACAATACTATTTTGAGTGATAAGGTCATGTCAAGAGTGATTAAAGAAATTGCTGGAGAAAATGAAATTGGAGGAAAAGATAATACTGAACCTGACATAGTTCTTATTTTTTCAAATGATCCTGATAAAAGCGAGAAGGTAGATGTTGTAATTATAGAGCTAAAAAAGCGAGGCGTAAAACTCGAAGAAAATGTTGCGGCAATTGTTCAACTTCAAACACGAGCTACAAAACTAATGCAACTTTATCCTAATAAGATTCAAAGGATATGGTTTTATGCAATCGTTGAGTTTAATAATGACTTCAAATTATATCTCGAAAATAATAGATATACTTCACTGTTTTCAAAAGACATAATGTATTACAATGAATATGACATTAAGACTTCATTAGAACAGTTAAATACAGCGAGAGTTGGTATTTATGTATTATCGCTTGATGCATTTATTAGTGATGCTGATGCAAGAAACTCTACATTACTGGCAGTTTTGAAAGAACATTTTAAGGGTAAAGAATAAAAATTAATCTAAAAAAGGTCATTCCTAACTCGACGTTTATCGACTGCTTTTGAATGGTGTTTGGCTACATTTTGGGATATAAAACGGACAAAATAATGAATAAGTAAGTTTAAAAGATGTTTAACTGTCAGTTATAAAATGAGTTCAAATCGAGAATATACAATTACTGCAAGAAATCAGATTGTTGGTACTAGTATAAATGGTATGCTTAGTTTGATTAATTATTATCACTACGCGAAGCAATATCGGAATTGTTGGATTAACTTGAATTTAGATGGTGTTAATTTTATTGATGCGAACTTATCTGCTTTTCTTTACAGCATAGTGTATGACTTGAAGAATAATTTTGGAGTGAGTACATTTATCGACTTCAAAAGCATTGGCAAGGATTTGAATGTATTAATGAGAAATGGATTTACTAACCATGTAGCAGGCAATGGTTATCAATTTAAACCTTACGATGAAAGAGATACTACTATTCCACTAATGGTTTTTAACCAAAAAAACGTTGATGATTATTGTGACTACATTGAAAGGGATTTTTTACATCAAAGAGGATTGCGAAATATCCGTTTTAATGATAAGGATAGAATTATAGCAAGCTATATTGAAATATTTGAAAATGTAGGATTACATGCTAATACAAATGACCCTGTTTTTGTTTGTGGACAATATTTTCCTAAACAAGGGGAATTGAAATTTACTTTGGTTGACCTCGGAGATGGATTTTTGAAGAAGATAGCAGAATATACTAAAGGTGATGAAAACATTACTACGGCATCTGATGCTATTCATTGGGCTATTGCTGGTCATTCAACCAAGATTGGTGCACCTGGGGGAACAGGTCTAAGAGATATTTTTAGATTTTGCACACAAACTGGTGGGTCTTTGCATATAATGTCGGATGATTGTTATTATAATCTAACCAACACGACAACACACACGTATAAATTACTAAAGCAATATAAAGGGGCAACAATACATTTAATTTTTAGATTCCTTCTTTAAGTTTTGTATTTGGTTTAATAATTGAGTAAATCACTATATTTGAGGCTCTAAATTATGATTACATTGAAAATTGTTGACATAATTGGTTCAAAAAATGCTGTTACTCATGCGTTTGGAGTAAAAGTTTTTGATGCAATCTCTAAGCACTTTGCTAATGGTGAAAAGGTTTTTTTGTCTTTTCAAGGCGTTAAGAATGTAACCTCTGGATTTGCCAATGGTTCAATCGGGAAAATCTATTCAGAATTTAAAGAAGCTTCGGAATTATTGACTATTGGTGGGCTTGAAGGAAAAACCGTTTGGATTGAAAAGATAGAGAACGCTAAACAACTTGGTTCTAATCCTCAAATTGCTAAGGTGCAAAATAATGCAATTTATGAATTACTACAGTCTTAGTCGTTATGCCCTATTTAATTCATGACATAAAGAACGTTGCACCTGAAGATCATCCTTTATATTTCTTTGATGCTAATGTATGGATCGCTGCTTTGAAATATTATAGTGGTGGAAAACAAAATGAGTATGAATCGCCATATCAGTCTTTCTTTGAGGTTGTTGTTGAATTGAATGAAACACATGACCCTGAAATATTAAAGAGGCTAAAGAATAAGCCCAAGATAGTTTTAACCAGTTTGGTTCTTTCAGAAATAATAAATGCTTATATGCGTAAAGTTGCCATGCGAAATTATTTTGGCAATGGTGATGAGTATAGAAGGTATGATTTTAAAAGAGACTATAGAGACAAGACAGATTCCGACTATAAAGCCAAGCTTAAAGATTTGTGTACTGATATTGATAGTTTGAGCGATTATGCAGTCTTAATGGACGATGATTTTAAGGCTATATATTCTGCATCAACGCTTGGGAACTTATATAACTACGACCTTGATTTTAACGATTTTTATTACGGTGAGTTCTTGAAAAAATACAAATTACCATTGGTGACACATGATAAAGATTGTAAATTTGAAAATGTAGTTACTATTACTGCTCAAGAACGACTTCTTAAAATATCAGATATTTAGCCTTTAACTTATTCCTAACTCGACGATTCAACGAAATACTTATGAATAGTATTCCAGCATCACTTAATTGAAATAACTGCGACAAGTCGTTTATTTTTCGCTTTTCAGTTCGTATAATAAAGTGAATAAGGGATAAATAACGGCCTATTTCCTTTGCGATGGCATTAAAAATGCCATAAGTCAATTTTTACTTGTTTGTCTTATATGAAGACAGCTACTTTACGAAGTGTGAAGGGGCTTTTTTCTGCCTTTTTGAATTAAAGTGGCTGAAAGAATAAAAGAAGATGACTTGTAAAAGAGATTTTACTTTCCCTTGCTCTTTTTGGGTTATTCTTTTCACGTTTCTTGTAACTGTATTGTAACCCTTAAAAGGAAAGACCCTTGAGAAACAGTGTTCTCAAGGGTCTTTTTAGTAGCGGGGACAGGACTCGAACCTGTGGCCTTTGGGTTATGAGCCCAACGAGCTACCAACTGCTCCACCCCGCAATATATCGTTTTCAATAAAATCAGAACCTTTTAAGCTGCATCGACACCATCTTCCTCAATCACCCCGAAACCATTTTGTCAAGTGCGGTGCAAAAGTAGCATACTTTTTTGGTGATTGCAAACTATTGAACGCTTTTTTCAAAATAAGCATACTGTTTTAAAGGCATTCGGCTCACCAATAGCACGCAAACATTTTTTAAACTACTTTTGTTTCTACTTACAAACTGGAATTACTATGCCACGAGTTTTTAAACCGGTAGACATCAGCCAGGAGGAGAAGGAGCTGATGAAGGACTACTTCGACAGACATACTCCCTTTATTTTTTGCGACGACTCCGTTAAAAAAGGTGAAAAGTTGAAGGTGAAGGTTACCCTAGGTAATGAGTATAAACACCCGGATGATTACGATCACTTTATCAGCACCTTGCAGCTTTGGAACAGGGAGACACTGATGGCTCAGATACACTACACTCCGGGTACATTTGGTAATCAACCTACCCACGTGGAGGTCGATTTTTATGTGGCTGCCAACGTAAGCATGAACCTTACAGCAATGGCCGTATGCACAAAGCATGGGCTCTGGCAGAGTGAGGAGAAGTATGTGAAGGTGGTTCAGGACTAGGTTAAAGGCGATTGCTTTCCCCTATTCTAAATTAAAGTTTCTATATTTGTGGGATTGCATTCGAAATAACATGACTCAAAAGGATCCAAAGCGCTATTTATCCAAGCTTAAAAATAAGTACCGCTTCAGCATTTACAACGATCAGACCTTTGAGGAGGTTTGGTTTTTTCGCCTTTCAAGATTAAACGTGATAGCGTTTTTGGGTGGCTCTTCTTTCCTTCTTATTGCGCTGGTTACAGTGTTGATAGCGTTTACTCCCCTGCGTGAGTTTATTCCGGGCTACCCCGATACCAATACTCGAAGAGCAATTGTGGAGAATGCCCTTAAGGTGGATTCGCTACAGCAGCAACTCGACCACTGGCAGAAATACCTCACCTCTCTTAAGGCTATTATGAATGGTGAAAACCCGCCAGTATTGCTATCTAAGAGGGATACCACCATACATCCCAAGGATATTGTTTTTAAAAAATCGCTTGACGATTCGCTGCTTCGTAGCCAAATTGAGGAAAAAGAGCAATACAACCTTTCGGTAACAAACAACTCCATGGAAAATACCGTCAAGGGGATGCACTTTTTCCCACCTGTAAGAGGGGTAGTTACCAACTCCTTCAACATTGCTAGCGGCCACTTTGGTACCGACATTGCCTCCTCGCCAAACGAGGTGGTGGTAGCCACGCTCGACGGCACAGTAACCATGGCTGCATGGACCTTGGAAACTGGATATGTTATTCAAATACAGCATGCTGGGAATCTGCTCTCCGTATACAAGCACAACTCTAAGCTGCTGAAGAAGCCAGGAGCACATGTTAAGGCTGGGGAGGCCATTGCCATTATTGGGAACAGCGGTGAGCTTACCACTGGACCACATCTGCACTTTGAACTTTGGTATAACGGCACTCCAGTCGACCCCGAAAAGTATATTGTTTTTTAAGCATTCGAAAGATTTTATTGGGAATGAGAAAACGCTTGGCTATTCTGGGTTCTACCGGTTCTATAGGAACTCAGGCGCTGGATGTGGTTCGTTCCCATCCTGAGCGGTTTGAGGTGGTTGTCCTTACGGCCAACAACAACATTGACCTGCTGGTGCTGCAGGCTATTGAATTTTTGCCCAAGGTGGTTGTGATTGCCAATGAGGCAAAGTATGAGCGCGTTCGTGATGCGCTCATGGCTATGCCCATTGAGGTTTTGACCGGTGCCAGTGCAATTGGTCAGGCCGCGGCCATGCCCGAGGTAGATATGGTGCTAGCCGCAATGGTGGGATTTTCGGGTCTACTGCCAACCATTGAAGCTATAAAAGCAGGGAAACAAATTGCGCTAGCAAATAAGGAGACCTTGGTGGTTGCCGGTGAAATTGTAACTGGGTTGGCTCGCCAGTATGGGGTAGACCTGCTGCCGGTTGATTCGGAGCATTCTGCCATCTTTCAATGCCTGATGGGTGAAACGGGTGGTGTAGAAAAGTTGATTCTTACTGCTTCTGGCGGACCATTTCGTTCGCTAACGGCTCAGCAGCTGCGTAGCGTTACCCGATGTGATGCGCTAAAGCATCCCAACTGGTGCATGGGAAATAAGATTACGATTGATTCGGCCACCCTAATGAACAAGGGTTTTGAAGTAATTGAGGCCAAGTGGCTCTTTGGAGTTGAACCATCGGACATTGAGGTTGTTGTTCACCCTCAGTCTATCATTCACTCCATGGTGCAGTTTAAGGACGGCTCCATTAAGGCTCAAATGGGTATCCCCGACATGAAGTTGCCCATTCAGCTAGCCTTTGCATACCCTGAGCGGCTTTCGTTGGGATCGGATAGGTTCGATTTTTTCAAGGGCGATGGATTGACGTTTGAAAAGCCCGATATGGAAAAATTCCCTTGCCTACAGCTAGCTTATAATTCGTTGCAGCAAGGGGGTAACATGCCGTGTATACTCAATGGTGCCAACGAGGTGGCCGTGCAGGCATTTTTAGAAGAACGGATTAGCTTTCTCGATATTCCACGAATTGTGGAAAAAACGCTGGAACGGGTTGCCTTTATGGCCAATCCTTCGGTGGATGATTACTGCAGCATCGATGCCGAGGCTCGTATGGTAGCCATGGAGGTGATGCAGAATTTGGTTAGTAAACTATAGAAGATGAAAATATGAGCATGGAAATTTGGACAAAGGTCGCGCAGTTTTTTCTGAGCCTCTCCCTACTGGTTATTCTTCACGAACTTGGACACTTTACGCTTGCCAAGCTTTTTAAGACTCGTGTTGAAAAATTTTACCTCTTTTTTGACCCTTGGTTTTCGCTGTTTAAGTTTAAGCGTGGCGATACCGAGTACGGGGTAGGTTGGCTACCGCTGGGTGGTTACGTGAAAATCTCGGGGATGATTGACGAGTCGATGGATACCGAGCAGCTGAAGTCGGATCCGGAACCATGGGAGTTCCGTGCAAAGCCAACTTGGCAGCGATTGCTAATTATGATTGGCGGAGTGGTTGTAAATTTTTTACTGGCCTTTGTTATCTACAGCATGGTGCTCTACACTTGGGGCGATGAATTTCTGGCGAATAAGGATGTAACATACGGTATTGCGGTTGATTCTACAGCGCAAAAGTTGGGTCTGCAGAATGGTGATAAAATTCTCAATGTTGGTGGGGTTGAAGTTAAAAACTTTCAGCACATTGTTGCCGATATTGTTTTGGACCAGGCTGATTACGTGGATGTTGAAAGAGATGAGAGAGTTGTAAAACTCCCTATTTCAGAGGCAATGCGAGCAGCAATGATGAGCAAGCAGCCCATTATTGCTCCACGAATCCCACTAGTGGTTGATGAAATTAAGAAGAAGTCTCCTGCCGCTACAGCTGGGTTAAAAAGTGGTGATAAAGTTGTAGGTGTTGATTCGTTAAAAGCTCAATACTATGATGAGTTTAGCGATTATGTGTTAAGCCACAAAGGAAAGCAGGTTACGGTGAATGTTGACCGTGCTGGAAAACAACTTGCAATTCCTGTTACTATTGGTAAGGATGGCATTATTGGTGTTTACTTCGACACTAACCTAGAGAAGTTTTTTCACATTAGCGTTGAACACTACACCTTCTGGGCCTCTATACCAGCCGGAATTAAGAAGGGCTATTCCGTTATCGGCAGCTACCTCAAGCAGCTGAAGCTGCTGGCTAGCCCCCAAACAGGTGCCTACAAGTCGCTGGGCGGATTTATTACCATTGGCAAGATTTTCCCCGGAACTTGGGATTGGGAGGCATTTTGGAATATGACAGGTCTCCTGAGCATTGTTTTGGCAATTATGAATATTCTGCCCATACCTGCATTGGATGGTGGCCACGTGCTGTTTCTTCTTTATGAGATGGTGACTGGAAGAAAACCCGGTGATAAATTTTTGGAGTATGCCCAAATCACTGGTATGGTGTTGCTGTTTGCCCTGCTTCTTTTTGCCAACGGGAACGATATTTTAAAACTATTTCAGCATTAGAATGCCAATTGCATTTATTGAAATCCCGGAAATATTTCCGGGATTTCTTTTTAAGCATCTGCAATGGTAATGGCTGATTATAAGTTAACTTGGGTTAATCTGTATTGTGTAGGTTGGCAATTCAATGCCTTCTTAGTAACTTGCCCATGATTTGATTTCGACATGAGATATAGGTTTCGATATGGGGTGTTGGCCTTTAGCGTTTTTGCGCTTATGGCAATGGACGGTAAAGCGAAAACAGCCCCACTTATTAAGCACAAGGGCAACCAGGTTGCCGACAGGGTGATTGCCGCACTGGATAGTTTATCACGACTCAACTTATTTGCAAAGGCTAATACGCCTACCTATCAGATCAAGCCCAGCTATCTTATCCCCGATCTTGCCATTGAATATAAGCTGGCTGCCCTAGATAATACCACCCCAGTAGGAATGGACTTTACACCTGATGTAAAGAGGTATATCCAGCTCTTTACCGTGGATAGGCGTGACGACTTTGCCAAGATTCTTGGCTTGGCACGGCTTTACTTTCCAGTATTTGATGAATATCTCGATCGCTATCACTTACCACTTGAACTGAAGTATCTTGCCATTGTGGAGTCGGCTCTAAATCCGTTGGCAGTGTCGTCGAGCGGGGCGGTTGGCTTATGGCAGTTTAAGATAAACACGGCAAGGATGCTCAACCTAAACGTCACCACCTACGTTGACGAACGCATGGACGTTTACAAATCCACCGATGCTGCCTGCCGTTATTTGCAGTATTTATACCGCATTTTTAAGGATTGGCACTTGGCACTTGCGGCATACAACGGAGGACCGGGTGCTGTTCGTAATGCCATTTTAAGAAGCGGTGGCGAAACCAACTTCTGGAAGTTGCTACCATACCTACCCGAACCTACCCGAAATTACATTCCAGCCTTTATTGCTGCTACCTTCGTAGCGAAGAATTTTTCTGACTTTGATATTGAGCCTGTTGACCCTCTCTTTACCTACAGTGGGGTGGACACCGTTCAGGTGTATGGTGGTTTTTATCTCGACGGAGTAAAAAAATTCACCAATACCGATATGGAATTGTTACGATTTCTGAATCCTTCATTCCGAACTGGCTACATTCCGGAGAGTGGAGAATTTTATACGCTTGTGCTTCCACATACCGCCGTTAAGAATTTTTTCTTGAGTAGCAAGGAGGTTTATGCGTTCACGCCAGCATCAAAGATTATGTCTAATTTGGGTAGTAGTACAGGCGAAACTAGTGGGAAGCAGCAATTTACGTATGTAGTTCGCAGTGGCGATTACTACCACAAGTTGGCGCTTACCTTCGGCTGCACAGTTGATGATATTATGGCATGGAATCCTAATGCTGGAGAGGAACTTGCCATTGGTGATAAGCTGCAAATTTGGGCAGACTCTGTTTTAGTTGCTAGGTTTAATGCAATTGGTGGGATTAAATGAAAAATTTAAAAATGACATATAGTATGAAACGAATTCCTTGGTTACTAGTTTTAGCCATTCTTCTGTCAGTAGGTGGCTGTAAGGAGGGGAAGAAGGGACAAAACTTGCTTCCTAATCCACTTGGAAAGGCTGGCGAGGTTATGGTCGTTCTTGAGAAGAGCGGTGGTGATGTTGATACCCTTTGGAGTACGTTGAAATCGGTGCTCACCGCTGAGTTTCCGTATCTCCCCCAATCTGAGCCACTGTTTGACGTGGTAAAGCTTCCACCTCAAAATTTCAATAGCGTTAGAGGATATCGTAATATCATTTTCATCAAAATTGATAATAAAATCTATCCAGAAAGCAAAATTCTGCTGCGCTACGACGTTTGGGCATCGCCACAGCTGGTAATGACGCTGGTTGGTCCAACACCGCTGGCAGTTGCAAACTACATTAGTAAGGAAAAGGATAGGGTAGTGGGTATTTTAGAGCAGGCCGAGCGCGATAGGCAGATGGCAATCAACACACGATACTCGGATCAGCGACTCGATCTATTAATTAAGCAGAAGTTTGGCATATCTCTTACTATCCCTAACGGCTACAAGCTAAATCGGAATGCCGATAATTTTGTTTGGATGTCGAGTGAAACTCCTTTTACAAGTCAGGGCATTTTTGTTTATGCCTATCCTTACACCAGCGATAGCACCTTTACCGAGAAATATCTGGTGGATAAGCGTGATTTCTTTACCAAAAAGTATATTCCCGGTCCAAGCAATGGTTCCTATATGATCACTGGGCATTTCTATGAGCCTAAGGTAACTCCGTTGATGTATAAGGGACGCTACTTTGCTATGGTTCGTGGATTATGGGAGGTGAAAAACGATTTCATGGGTGGCCCCTTCGTAAGCCTTACAACTCTCGATGAGAAGCACAATAAGGTTATTACTGTAGGAGCCTATGTTTATGCTCCAAAGGATGAAAAGCGAAACTTCGTGCGTCAGATGGAGGCTATCCTATTTTCATTTTCTTTAGCCGATAGCACTTCGGCAAAGTAAAAAAAAGGCCGGATGAAAGTCCGGCCTTTTTATTGAAAGTTATTGTTGCTTAATCGTCGTCTTCATTCGCTGCTGCAGACGTAGACTTGGTTGCGCTACGAATAATGCCTCTCTTGGAATTTTTTACGAAGTTCACAATGTAATCTCTATCTGGGTTTGACGGCATATTCTCCTCAATCCACTGAATACCCTGTGAAACATTCATCCCCTTCTGATAAATGGAGCGGAATATCTCATGAATTTCATTCACCTTTTCGGGGTTGAAACCTCTTCGGCGAAGACCAATAATGTTTAGTCCAACGTAGGCAAGGGGGTCTTTTCCTGCCTTCACGTAGGGAGGTACATCTTTCCTAACCAACCCACCACCGGAAATCATTACATAGGAGCCAATACGGACGAACTGATGAACCAGAACATGTGCGCTGAGGATCGCAAAATCGTCAATCTCTACCTCTCCAGCAAGCTGGGTTCCATTGCCAATAATAACGCTGTTGCCAACAATGCAGTCATGGGCTACATGAACGTAAGCCATGAGTAGGCAATTGCTTCCAACTACAGTCTTAGCCCGTGCGGCAGTTCCTCTGTTCACGGTAACACACTCCCGGATAGTTGTATTGTCGCCAATTTCTACAACCGACACCTCTCCTTTGAACTTAAGGTCTTGAGGGATTGCACCTAAAACGGCACCGGGGAAAATCCGGCAGTTTTTGCCAATCTTCACGTAGTCGAAAATGGTTACGTTTGGGCCAATCCAAGTGCCTTCACCAATCTCAACCTTTTGGCTGATGTAGGAAAATGGTTCTACCACCACATTTGCACCAAGCTTGGCTTCAGGATGTATGTATGCCTGCGGCTGATTCATACTCAATATTTTAGTTTTTTATCTTGGTAATTTGAGCGGTGAGTTCTCCCTCCAATACGAGTGTGTCACCAACGTATGCTTGCCCAAACATGCTTGCAATACCGCGACGAATGGGTTCAATAAACTCTAACTTAAATATAAGAGTATCACCTGGAACTACCTTACGTTTAAATTTAACACGGTCAATTTTGAGGAAGTAGGTGAGATAGTTTTCGGGGTCGGGAACGGAGTTGAGAACAAGAATTCCTCCAACTTGAGCCATAGACTCTACTTGAAGTACACCTGGCATAACTGGTTCATCTGGAAAGTGACCAATAAAGAATCCTTCATTCATGGTCACGTTTTTCACACCCACAACCGAGCGCTCATCCATGGAGATAATTTTGTCGATTAGGAGAAATGGCGGGCGATGGGGCAGAATCTTCTGAATCTGCATTATGTTGAGCAGTGGTTGCTGGTTGAGGTCATACTCTGGAGCCGAACCCTTGAGTGCCTCTCTGCGAGCCATCTTTTTCAGCACCTTGGCAAACTCCGTATTGGCATGATGCCCGGGCCTAATGGCCACAATTTTCCCTTTTATTGGCTGGCCTGTAAGGGCTAGGTCACCAACCATATCAAGCAGCTTATGACGTGCAGGCTCATTCTGGAACCGGAGGTCTAGGTTATTCAAAAACCCTTCGGGCTTAACATGAATCCTTGGCTTGTTGAAGAGATCTGCAATCCTGTCGAGCTCAACTTGGGGAACCTCTCTCTCCATAATCACAATGGCATTCTCCAAATCGCCTCCCTTAATGAGGTTGTTTTTGAGGAGGAATTCCAATTCATGGAAGAAAACAAATGTTCTGCAGGGACCAATTTCCTCATTGAATTCACTTACACTCCGCATGCGAGCATACTGGTTACCGAGCACCTTCGAGTTGTAGTCGATCAACACATCAACCTTGAGCTCATCGTCTGGATAGGCAACGATTTCAATATTGCCTTTGGGATCGGTGAAAACTATCTTCTCTTTAATTACAAAGTAGTTTCTATCGGCATTCTGCTCAACGGTACCCACCTTCTGAATGGCCTCCACAAAGTATTTGGAGCTACCATCCATGATGGGGGTTTCAGGAGCATTTACCTTGATAATGGCATTATCGATGCCATTGCCCACAAGCGATGCCATAACGTGTTCGATGGTGCTAACCCTTACTCCGTTTTTTTCGATGGTTGTTCCTCGAGAGGTATCCACAACATAGTCGGCCAGAGCTTCCAAAACGGGTTCGCCCTCCAAATCGGTGCGTAAAAATTTTATTCCGTAGTTTTCCTCAGCTGGGCAAATGGTGAGCTCAACTTGAAGGCCGGTATGTAGGCCCTTTCCCTTAAGGGTTACAGGCTCCTTTATTGTCTTTTGTTTATCTGCCATTACGCGGATGTTAAATTGCATTAAAATTGTGCGCAAGATATAAAAAAAACGAAAACCCGCCATTGAGGTTGCTCCTCAAGGCGGGTTTGAATATTTTAAACGACGACTATTTTTCCATCGCCTTCACCTTCTTTTCCAACTCAATTACCTGAAGTCGTAGATCGGGTAAATTTTTGAATACAGCATAACAGCGCTGATATTTTCCAAAATGGAATGCCGGTGCTCCTTGAACAACATCTCCCTCATTTCTTAGGTTTGAAGAGATGCCCGACTGTGCTGCAACCTTCATCCCATCGGGTATGTTAAGGTGCCCAATAAACCCAACCTGACCTCCAATCATACAGCTCTTTCCAATTTTGGTTGACCCAGCAACTCCGGTTTGAGCTGCAATAACTGTGTTTTCTCCTATTTCAACGTTATGGGCTACCTGAATAAGGTTATCGAGCTTAACGCCATTGCGAATTATGGTAGAACCCATCACCGCTCTGTCGATGGCAGTGTTTGCACCTATTTCAACATTATCCTCAAGAATTACGTTGCCCAGCTGCGGAATTTTTTTGTAGTTCCCATCTTCGGCAGGGGCAAAGCCAAAGCCATCACTGCCAATTACAGTTCCGGCGTGAATGGTTACCCGTTTCCCAATAACGCAGTCTTGATAAATCTTAACTCCAGGGTAGAGCGTGCTGTTATCACCAATGGTTACGTTGTCGCCAATGTAGACCTGTGGATAAAGCTTTACGTTGTTCCCTATCTTGACATTCTCGCCAATGTAAACAAAGGCACCAATGTATGGGTTTTCTCCTATTTGTGCGGATGGTTCTATCTCCACCTGCTTGCTAACTCCCTTCTTGTCGGCTCTGGCCTGTGCAACCATCTCCAAAAGGAACGCAAAGGATTGGTATGCATCAGCAACGCGAATTAGTGTGGCACTAATGGTCTGTGCGGCAACAAAATCCTTGTTCACCAATACCACCGACGACTGTGTGGTGTAGATGTATTTCTCATATTTCGGGTTAGCCAGAAAGGAGAGGCATCCGTCTGTACCTTCTTCAATTTTGGCAATGTTGTTCACCTTCACTTCCGGGTTTCCTTCTACTATTCCTTGAAGGAACTGTGCTATTGCTGCTGCGGTAAATTCCATGACAGGTTTTGTTTCAATTTGGGGCAAACCTACATAATTTTTCCATAGGTGGCGTATTTAGGGTTCTAAAAATATGAAGCAGAGGATAGTTTTACCTCCCCTAGAAAAAATTATGCTATAGCGAAAAAGATATCTCCTTTGGGTAGCAGAAAAAATATTTTTTCACCGTTTTAGCCAGTGCCGAATGGTTAAGCATCTCCGAGGCCTCATAAATATCCTCTAGTTTATTATTCTTAAAAAGTATCTTAATGGACTCCTCTTCGGGGTTATAGAAGCTGTTGGTAACCTCACCAGCAAAGCAGAGAAAACCAGCATGTTCACTTGAGCACTCCGTTTGGCTCATGCATGCCTCAATAGCCTTTTTTACTCTCGATGCCTGAAATGGCGTAGTGGACAGCTCAACATGGAGCAGTTTACGGTTGTTTAACCGACTACAAAGGTCCGCCAAGGCAGGATCGGAATGATTGACCCACAGCTTTATGGCCAACGAAATATCTGAATCGTCGAGCTGTGCAAAAACAGAAAGCCAGTCGTTGGTTGGTAATTTCTCATAGTGTCCTTCGAGAAAGAACTGTAGTGCAGGAGAGGTTGCAAGCGGTATGCCGGCCCTGGCTAGCTGCCGCGCTCGCTGCAGTATGGCGATTAGCATTTGTTCTGCGCCCACCACAGTTTTGTGCAAGTATACCTGCCAATACATTAGGCGTCGGGCAATTAAAAATTTCTCAATGGAATATATTCCCTTTGCTTCAACTACAAGGCTATCGTCCGCAACATAGAGCATTTTAATGATTCGCTCTAAGCCAATAGTGCCCTCGGCTACACCGGAAAAAAAGGAGTCGCGGCCAAGGTAATCAAGCCGGTCAACATCGAGCTGGCTCGATACCAGCTGGTGAAGGAATTTTTTTGGATAGCGGTTGTCGAAAATGGCGATGGCCATGGAGAGCCGACCGTCCATTTGGATGTTGAGCTGCTCCATAAATGCTTGTGAAATTTCCTCGTGGCTAATATGGTGCACTATGCTGTGTTCCAGCGCGTGTGAGTATGGGCCATGGCCCAAATCGTGCATCATTATGGCGGCTATGGCGCCCTCTTCTTCTGCAGCAGTGATCTCTATACCTTTCTCACGCAAAACCTGTAGCGCCTGCATCATAAGGTGCATGGCTCCCAAGGTGTGCTGAAAGCGATTATGCACAGCCCCAGGATATACTAGATAGCTCAACCCCAGCTGCTTAATGTTTCGAAGCCGCTGTATCCAACGATGCTCCATCAGGTCGAAGGCAAGCTGATTTGGAATGGTAATGAAACCGTGCACCGGATCGTTTACAATCTTTTGCTTGAATGGTTGTGATTTTTGCATATAGAATTTGAGAATATTTATTTAACCTACTGCCTTGCAGTAATTTTAGTTGGGGTGTTAAAGATACTTCATCCTCCACATATTTTGGGTTATTTCCATAAATATTTGGGAATTTGGCTGAAAATGATTAATTTTGCAACGTTAAGTCGAGAGTGGATGGAGATGGGGACCCAAGTCCCCTATTTTATTATGCTGAAATTGCCATGTTGAGGTTGGATGAAGTTAGAGAAATAGTTAAGAATGAGGTGCTTGCTCATGGCTTGTTCCTTGTGTCCTTAGCTGTCGATAACCAAGGGCGAATTGACGTGGACGTGGATTCAGAAAAGGGCGTTACCATTAAGGAATGCATGGACCTGAATCGTGCGCTGGAGGCTGCACTCGACAAGGAGAAGGAAGATTTTGAGCTTACGGTGGCTTCTCCAGGACTTAGCGAACCCCTCAAAGTTGTTGAGCAGTATCTCAAAAACGTAGGGCGGAAGTTGGAGGTTGTTACTCTTACTGGCGAAAAATTGACGGGTACTTTACTTAGCGTAATCCCCAACAACAGCATAACCCTTGAGGTGAGTGAAAAACGAAAACTCGAAGGGGCAAAAAAGAAGAAGACCCTAGTGGTGGAGCAAAAAACTTTAACATTTGAAGCGATAAAATCAACCAAAGTGGTTATATCCTTTAAGTAAAATCGGCAAACTTAGGTGAAGCGATGGAAAACTTGAACCTGATTGATACTTTTTCCGAGTTTAAGGAACTCAAAAACATTGATAGACCAACAATGATGAGTGTGCTCGAAGATGTATTTCGCAGCATGCTTATTAAAATGTATGGCTCAGATGAGAATTTCGATATTGTTGTAAATATCGATAAGGGAGACTTTGAAATCTGGAGAAATAGAGTAGTTGTGGAGGATGGAAAGGTGGAGGATCCAAACAAGGAGATTTCCCTTACCGATGCTACAAAGATTGACGGCGATTACGAGGTGGGTGAGGAGGTTACTGACCCGGTGAAGTTGAGCGATTTTGGCAGAAGAGCCATTCTTGCTATTCGTCAAAACCTCACCTCGCGTATTCTCGATCTTGAAAAGAACAACCTCTTCAATAAGTACAAGGATAAAATTGGAGAAATTCTTACAGGGGAAGTATACCAGGTTTGGAAGAAAGAAATTCTGGTGCTGGACGACGAGGGCAATGAGCTGGTGATGCCAAAAACGGAGCAAATTTCTGGAGATTTCTTCCGGAAAGGGGATAGCATTCGTGCCGTGGTTATCAGGGTGGAGATGAAGAACAACACCCCTGTGATTGTGCTTTCAAGAACATCACCTGTTTTTCTTGAGCGACTATTTGAGTTAGAGGTTCCGGAAATTTTCGACGGACTTATTACCGTAAAGCGCATTGTCCGCATACCTGGAGAGCGTGCTAAAGTTGCGGTGGAGTCATACGATGAGCGCATCGATCCTGTTGGAGCCTGCGTAGGTATGAAGGGTTCACGAATACACGGAATTGTTCGGGAGTTGCGCAATGAAAACATTGACGTAATTAACTTCACCAACAACATCCAGCTCTTTATCACCCGCGCCTTGAGCCCTGCAAAAATAATTGAGATCAAGATCGACGAACGGTATAAAAAAGCCGAGGTTTTCCTAAAACCATCGGAGGTTTCGCTGGCGATTGGCAAGGGCGGATATAATATTCGGTTGGCAAGTCAACTTACTGGCTACGAAATTGATGTTTACCGCGAAACCGACGAGGTGGATGAGGAGGATGTTAACCTCGACGAATTTAGTGACGAAATTGAAAGTTGGGTTTTGGATGCCCTCAAAGGTATTGGATGTGACACCGCCCGAAGCGTTTTGGAGATTCCTATTTCTGAGTTGATTCGGAGAACCGACTTGGAGGAAGAAACCGTAAAAGATGTTGTCAAAATATTTAGAGCGGAATTTGAGTAGCATTATATTTCATTGACAAAAGTGGTTGACTGCCTGGTTTACCATAACAGTTGAGGACTGATTTATGACACAATTCGAGAAAGGTACAAGGCTTAGCAAACTTGCAATAGAGTTTAACGTTGGCGTTACTACTCTGGTGGACTATCTGAAGAAGAAAGGTCACGAGGTAGACTCTAGCCCAAACTCAAAGGTTGCACCCGAACTTTGCGAACTCATTGCCAAGGAATATGGTAAGGAGGCAAACATTAGGGATGCTTCAAAAAAGCTGAGCTTAAAAAACCTTAGAGACAAAAGGGCTACCATCTCCATTTCCGATATGGACGACGAAAATGTCGATAGTGACGATGCCGATTCCGGTGATGGCAAAAGTGATGAGGTAATGATTACCGTAACCTCTGAGGTTCCTCAGGAGCAGCCAGTAAAGAGGGTGGAAACATCGGCAGTGGTAGAGAATCAGCCGGTGAAAGATGTAGATATCAAGGTTGTTGGAAAAATAGATCTTGAAGGCATTAGCCATAAGCGAAAGAAGCACGAGGATGCTCCTGTTCCAGAGGTTAAAGCCGAATTGGTTACTGAGGAAAAAGTGGAGGATAAG
>DATKTT010000165.1:0-8376 GCA_035530955.1 Williamwhitmania sp.
CCCGGCACGTCACCACCACCGGTAAGCACACCGATGGTTCCCTTGAAATTTCCTGACTTTGCCATAGTTGAAATTTTTATTGAACAGAGCAATTTACAAAATATAGAAAGGAGATTGTGCAGTTCGTCAAAAAAGAAGTGCTCCAACAAGCGTTGCTAATTCGTCCTATTTCTAAAAGGAGCGAAGGTTCGGCCTCGCAAAAAGAAAAGTTCATAACAAAAGATCAATAGTTCAAGTAATTTCACATTCATAAAACAATGTATTAACATTATCTTAACATACACACCGTTATTCGAGGTAACTTTGCTCCACTTTTAAAATTGCAAAAATTCATAGCTAAAATACAACCTAATGAAAGTAAGTGAAATTCTTCAGGTGCTGGTTCCCAAGGACGGAAAGTTCTTTCCTCTTTTTGAGTCGTCAGCCGACATAATGGTTGAAGCATCTAAGCAGCTACAGAGCCTAGTAACTGCAACAATCGAGGCCGATCGGCAGGGTTTTTTCTCCGTAATAAAAAAGTTGGAAAAAGAGGGTGATACCATCACTGGAACTATTGTAACAGAGCTCAACAAAACATTTATAACCCCGTTCGACCGCGAAGAAATTCACGACCTAGCCATTACCATGGACGATGTAACTGACGCCATCTATGGGGTGAGCCAAAAGATTAAGCTATACGTCCCCAAGACCCATAGCGAGCAGCTGCCACTCCTGTCGGATGCATTGGTGAAAACGACAGAAACTGTTAAAGAAGCGGTGAGTTTACTGCCTAATGCCCGCAAAAATACAGTAGCGCTAAATGGTTACTGCATTAAGATTCATGATTTTGAAAATCAGGCTGACGATCTTTACTACAGCAGCATGATGCAGCTATTCCAGAATGAAACCGATGCCATTGAACTAATTAAAAAGAAGGAAATCCTTACTGATATTGAACGTGCTTTCGACAAGGCCAAGGATGTATCAAACGTGCTGAGGTCAATTCTTATAAAGCTCGCTTAAACCAGCATTTCATGATACTCTATCTAGTAATTTTTGGAATTGCAATCGCGCTGATTTTTGATTTCCTCAATGGAATGAATGACGCGGCTAATTCCATCGCAACAATTGTATCGACCAAGGTGCTGTCACCTCTTGCCGCGGTAATTTGGGCAGCCTTTTTCAACTTCGCAGCGGCTTTTATTTTTGGCGTTCACGTGGCAGAAACTATTGGCAAAGGAATTGTGCATCCTTCATTCATGAATGTCTACTTTCTCCTTGCCGCACTTTTGGGTGCCATCATTTGGTCATACTCCTGCACAAAACTTGGCTTGCCCATTAGTGTGTCGCATGCGCTAATCGGCGGCTTAATTGGCCCTGGCTTGATGGCGGGCGGACTAAATGCGTTGGTCACAAGTGGAATCATCAAGGTGCTTGCATTCATTGTGCTTTCACCCTTAATAGGGATGATCCTCGCTTACTTCATAATGCTCATTGTGATGTTTCTCTTTAAGCGGGTTTCACCGCTGAGAGTAGATGGCTACTTTAGGGTGCTGCAGCTGGTGTCTTCCGCAATTTTCAGCCTAGGACATGGAAGCAACGATGCACAAAAAACCATGGGCATCATTGCTGTTCTACTCTTCAGCACTGGTTATTTAGGACCTACCTTCTATGTGCCAACCTGGGTAATCTTTACCTGTTACTCTGCCATTGCTCTAGGAACGGCAACAGGCGGTTGGAAGGTTATTAAAACACTGGGGGTTGGATTAACAGACCTAAAACCAGTAGGTGGATTTTGCGCCGAAACAGCAGGAGCGCTTACCGTAATTGGATCGTCGCTAGCTGGTATTCCAGTCTCCACCACCCACACCATCACCGGTTCCATTATGGGTGTTGGGCTCACCCGTAGATTGTCGGCTGTGCGATGGGGAATTGCCGGAAATATTGTAGTGGCTTGGGTTTTAACCATTCCTGCCACAATGCTACTTTCCATGCTTTTCTACGCCACCCTTCGATGGTTTTTCATGTAAAATGTTATCACTATACAAAAAAGAATAAGGGGCTGAAATTTCAGCCCCTTATTCTTTATGTTGCTTCCCCAAAGCGAACCACGCTAACTAAAAAACCCGCACAAGATCCGATTCTGAGGACTTAAATATTCCAAGAGGTACTTGTTCAACAGTTACGTTGCTGGTGTCAAGGCCGTAGGATTTAACACTGGTAATGCTGAATCGTTTGATCACCTCATACGCATTCATTATAAACCGCTCGAATGAGGATAGCTCAATATCAACGGTTGGAATTCTATCGATAATGATAAACTTAAAGTCGCCAGGAATTCCATGCTTATGCAGCGATGCGTAGGTGCTGATGATTGATATTTCGCCGTTGCGAACCATTTCGGCAACAACATAGTTGAAGAATCGGTTTACTCGAGCATTAACCTTAAAACCAAGGTAAAAGTCGACTCGGTAAATCACATCAGGAATAATTGTTTTTACTCTATACTTCTTGGTATACGGCTCATCGGTAATATTAATTCTGATAAACCAGTAGCGGTCAGCCCGTTTTGGTCGCTTGTTTAGGATGGAATAAATGATTTTTGACTCCACATCATCTGGATCCTCGGCACGGGTAATATAGACCAAGTTTGAAGCCAACTTGGGTATCTCCTTGTCGTCACGAAGATCTCTTAGAACCTCGCCATAGTTGCAGATGGGCAAAAACTCGGTAAAGCGCTTTTTCGTAATCCTGCCCTTATTCCAAACAAACATTATAAAGAAAATAACACCAGCAAGGAGGATGGTAAGCCAACCACCGTGAGGAAATTTGTGCAGATTAGCAAACAAGAAGGTGTTCTCGATAACCATGTAAAATGCCAAAAAACCCCAGCGTACCACCCAATGAATGCGCCTAATTCCAAGGTAGACAAACATGAGCAAACTTGTCATTATCATGGTGATTGTAATGGAGAGCCCATAGGCTGCCTCCATGTTGGAGGAGCTTTGGAACAAGAGCACTATTAACGAACAAGCTACCAGCAGCATCCAGTTTACGCTGGGAATGTAAAGTTGTCCCTTAATTCTGGTTGGATACTTAACCTGCACTTTGGGCCAAAAGTTAAGGGTTATTGCCTCACTAATAATGGTATAAGAACCGGAAATTAGTGCTTGGCTGGCAATAACCGCCGCCATGGTAGAAAGAATAACCCCGGGGATAATAAACCATTCCGGCATAATGGAGAAAAATGGATTGGGCAGGTGTGTGCTCGACTGGGAGATAACCCATGCACCTTGACCAAGGTAGTTAAGAATTAGGGCCACCTTTACAAATATCCAGCTCATTCTAATGTTACCAACACCGCAATGGCCCAAGTCGGAGTATAGTGCCTCTGCACCCGTTGTACATAGAAATACCGCCCCAAGAATGAGAACGCCGTTGGGATATTCTATCAGCAAGCGAAGCCCATACATTGGGTTGAATGCCTTTAGCACCTCAGGCTGATGCACCAGCTGTAGAAGACCAAGAACGCCAAGCATAGTAAACCAAACGAGCATTATTGGCCCAAATGATTTTCCAATGAAGCTGGTTCCAAACTGCTGAAAAGAGAAGAGAACAAGCAGAATAACTAGCACAATGGGTATTACCGAAATGTGGGAAGAAACCACCTGTAGTCCTTCCACCGCCGAAAGAACAGTTATGGAGGGGGTAATTACGCCGTCAGCCAGTAGTGCGCTAGCACCCAGTATGGCTAAAAGATATACCGTTCTGCGACGTTTTCTAAGCAATGCAAATAGCGCTAAAATTCCACCTTCACCCCGGTTGTCCGCCCTGAGGGTAATGATCACATATTTTAAGGTTGTTTGAAGTGTAAGCGTCCAAATGATGCACGAGATAGCACCAATTATAAAATCGGGTGAGGTTCGACCATCGGAAATAATTGCTTTCATTACGTAGAGGGGAGAGGTGCCAATATCACCAAACACAATACCTAACGTAATTAAGACACCTGCAATGCTAACTTTCTTTAGGTCTTCAGACTTCAATGCAATCATAGTTAAGTTTCAAAAAAACTGCGCAAAGTTATACCCTCTTCCACATAATTGTTCACAATTAGTGCACTATTTTTGCAAGATAGTGAATAGTTTAAAATCAATCCGTTACGAGAAGTAACGACACATTCCTATCTCCCCTTTTTTACATCGAATGCGGAGACGTTAAGGCATTCAGGAAAAAATTTATTGTCAACTCTAGAATATGCCGAATCGAGGTAGTGGTATACCTCATTGTTGGAATCGTAGAAGGAAGAGCCATCCTGAAAGTAAATAATTCGTTGGAACGAAAATTCAGAAATATGTTCCTTTAGCTCGTTCAGACCCCAAATTGGAAGGATATTGTCGCTCCGCATCAAGCTATCAAACTCGGCTGGATTGGTAAAAGCCTTGCGATTGTTGTAGTAAGCATACTCCAACTGTGCAGGATTGGGATGAATAATTATTAGGGTGGCCCCCCTTTTAAGCTCATCTGTGTATGCAACCGCCTTTCGAACCTCCCGGTAGTAAACTTTTTTCGACAATACTTTTAATGATGATAATGCTATAACCAACAGCAGTAGTAGTGGAACAAGCCTCCACTTCCCTATTTGTCGAGAAAAAGACCAAATTAAGGCAGTCAATAGCAGATAAAAGCTTACCGAAACAAATAGAAAATAACGTGCTAGGAACATTGGAATTTTAAACGATACCATAAAGAGTAAAGAGTATGGTACTATAAAAAGCACGAGCAGGTATAGATGATTGCGGGTAAGCACGCGTTGCCCTGGAGAAACATAGAAATGGTAGATAATAACGGCGGCAATAAGAATGATAATCAACGTAAAGGCAACTATGCCGTTTACCATTCCTGCCATTTCAATGTAAAAGTCGCGAATGTGAGGTGGTTGCACCCAGGTTCCCTTTCCTGAAATAAGCAGCTGTCGTATCATTACAATCCACATGGGTGCATAAAACAGCACCTGAAGAGCAGTGTTTAGCAACCAGCTTCGCAGCAGTGATTTGTTTTTCCACATCAGTAAGACGACCAAGGCTTCAGAAAAAATGACGAGCCACCCAAAGTAATGGCTATAAACCATTACCATGTTAGCTAGGATAAGGCTCCAGAAATATCGTCGATTCTGCGGATTCTCGGCAAAGCAAAAGAAAAAATAGACCGAAGCAGCAGCAGCCATGTAAAGCAAAGCATAGGTGCGGGCCTCCGCACCATAGTAGAAATGCTGTGAGGAAAATATCATAAGCAATGCAGCAACAATACCTACTTGGCTAGAAAAGAGTTTTTTGCCAATAAGAAAAATAAAACCTCCCGTAAGCGAACTAAAGATTACACTTGGCAACCTCACAGCCATCGCCGAAAGACCAAACAGTTGGATTACATAATGCTCAATGAGCATAAATAGCGGTGGATTTGGCTCGTTTTGGGAGGAGAGATTCCATATATCAACTATCCCACCCTGTGAATGGAATAGGGTAAAAGGCTCATCAATACATATATCTCGATAGGAAATAAAAAGCCATTTCCATATGGAGGAAAATGCAAAAAGACCAATAAAAATCAATGCAGCTTCGTGCTTGTGCACCCATTCCCAAAGCTTAAAAAACGCAGCACGCATGTCCAAGTATGTTGGTTACAAAGCGAAGTTAGCAAAATAATCTTTGCCTTTTATAAACCCATTAATTCGCCAACATTGCTTTCTTTGCAGAAAAAAGTGAATCGAAGAGTATTCTCCGGAACAATTGTGTTGGCTATCATCGCATGCGTGCTTTGGGCAACAGCCTTTACGGGTATTAAAATTGGTCTGCGTTATACTCCTCCTCTGCAGTTTGCGGGCATACGTTTTTTCATCTCCGGACTGCTGCTGCTGCCCTTTGTTCGACAAATATCTTTAAAATTCAGAATTGCCAGAAAGCACTGGAAGCAAATAGTGGTAGTTGGCATTTTGCAAATAACCCTGCAATATGCACTCTTCTATACCGGGGTGAGCATGGTACCGGGAGCTCTTGGAGCAATGGTTGTTGGTTCCGGTCCGCTCTTTGTTACTCTAGTGGCGCATTTCATGCTAAAAAACGATAGGCTCACAGTTCGCAAGAGCGTCAGTATTGCGTTGGGGTTATTGGGTGTTGCCATTATCAGCCTCAGCCGAAAAGAGTTGATGGTGGAGGGTAGCTTGATTGGCTTTGGAATCGCGGTGCTCATACTTAACAATGGGCTGGCGGGCATTGGCAACGTGGTTGTTTCAAGAACTGCTGCAGGCCTACCTCCACTGGTTCTTAGTTCTTTTTCCATGATACTAGGTGGAGCACTTCTCTACTTAATTGCATTGCCGATTGAAGGATTTGCATGTGGACCATTTCCGTTGGAGTACTATGGAGCGTTAGCCTGGCTAAGCTTTCTTTCAGCGGCAGCCATTACAATTTGGTATATTCTCTTAAATCGCCCAGGGGTTAAAGTTTCAGACCTCAACATGTGGAAGTTCATAATTCCTGTTGTGGGGGCCATCATGAGTTGGGCTGTACTTCCGGGCGAAAAGCCCGATATGTATTCAGTTCTTGGAATGGTTGTAATTGCCGCGGCTCTTCTCGTTTTAAACCTAAAAAAAAGAAATCGAACATTGGCTGCGCTATCGTAGCTGGATGCGATGGTGCAGCTTTAAAGTGGTTTAGACACAAAGCAGTTACTTGTAACCAAAGAATAATTTTTCGTTTTTTGATTGCATTTTATTCTCAAACATCTATTTTTGGCTAACAATAATTTGTATATTAGGCTGTATAAGCTACAACATGTAATTTACTCAATCAGATGGAAAACATAGAATGGGGGAAGTTGGGCTTTGGTTACCAAAAAACCAACTACAACGTACGATGCTACTACCGTAATGGAAAATGGGGTGAGCTAGAAGTCTCATCCGATGAGCATATCAACCTACACATGGCTTCAACGGCCTTGCACTATGGACAGGAAGCCTTTGAGGGAATGAAAGCCTACCGGGGGAAGGACGGTAAAATTCGCCTCTTCCGATGGGACGAAAACTACAAACGCCTACGTCGTTCGGCTGAAGGCGTGTTGCTGGCCCAAGTTCCTGAAAATATTTTCTTTGAAGCCATCACCAAAGTGGTAAAACTTAACAGCGAGTTTGTTCCACCATATGGAACAGGTGCTTCGCTCTACATAAGGCCACTCCTCATCGGCACAGGCGCAGAAGTAGGTGTTAGGCCATCTCAAGAATATTTATTTATGGTATTTGTTACTCCTGTTGGGCCTTACTTCAAGGAAGGATTCAACCCAGTAAAAATCGCCATAATTCGTGACTCCGATCGTGCTGCGCCACTGGGCACTGGAACATTTAAGGTAGGTGGAAACTATGCGGCTAGCTTGCGCGGTGTAATTAAGGCCCACAAGGCGGGATATAGCTCACCAATGTACCTTGATGCGAAGGAAAAACGCTTCATTGATGAGATTGGTGCAGCCAACTTCTTTGGGGTTAAAAACAACACCTACATAACACCAAAAAGCGAAAGCATTCTTGCGTCCATCACCAACCTCAGCATTATGCAGCTGGCAAAAGATTTGAACATCAATGTAGAACGTCGACCCGTTGCCATTGACGAGTTGGAATCGTTTGAGGAAGTTGGTGCCTGCGGAACTGCTGCTGTAGTATCTCCCATTGGCGAAATTGCAGATTTGGAAACCGGGAAAGTTTATCGCTATTGTAAGGACGGAAAACCGGGTAAACTATCAACCAAACTGTATGAAACATTGGTAGGTATTCAGTACGGCGACATTGAGGATACCCATGGCTGGGTCACCATATTAGAATAGTGAGCCGAATGGAATTAAAAAACGGGCTGCCCAGTTGACAGCCCGTTTTTTTGTAATTGAAAAGGGCCACCAAATAAATGGCAGCCCTATTCTTCCTTAAAACACGCTTATTCGTTTATCAACTCCGAATATTTTTCAGCGGAGAGAAGATCTTTAAGTTGTGCAGGGTTAGACATCTTAATCTTAACCATCCATCCACCAGCGTATGGATCCTTGTTTACAAGGTCCGGAGAGTCGGCAAGCTTGCCATTTACCTCAACCACTTCGCCAGAAACTGGCATGAATGCATCGGAAACGGTCTTCACGGCCTCAATGGTTCCAAATACTTCTTCGCTCTCAAGAGTTTCGCCCTCGGTTTCAATCTCAACGAACACAACGTCGCCAAGCTGAGACTGAGCGTAATCAGTAACCCCTACGATAGCATATTCACCTTCTACACGAACCCATTCGTGATCTTTGGTGTACTTGAGATTAGCAGGTACGTTCATGTTTTATACTTTTGATAATTAGGCGATTTGAATTTTT
>DATKTT010000166.1:0-7367 GCA_035530955.1 Williamwhitmania sp.
GGTTGCGAGATTTATGTTTCAAACGAGGATGGACCAAAGCTCTGGAAAGCAGTGTTTGAGGCAGGAAAAGAGTTTGGCATTCAGCCTATTGGTCTTGGTGCTCGCGATACACTTCGTCTGGAGTCAGGCTTTTGCCTTTATGGTAACGACATCAACGATACAACCTCTGCCATAGAAGCAGGTCTAGGATGGATTACAAAGTTCACCGATCATAAGGATTTTATCGATAAAGTTATCCTGCTAAAGCATAAAAAAGAAGGGGTTAGCCGTAAGTTGGTGGCTTTTGAAATGATAGACAAGGGCATTCCTCGCCAGCACTACCCAATTGTAGATGTGGAAGGCAACACCATCGGAGAGGTTACCTCTGGAACCATGTCACCAATACTAAAAGTGGGGATAGGAATGGGCTACGTGAAAACTGAGTTTTCGAAGCTGGGCTCTGAGATTTTTATTAACGTTAGGAACAAAAACTTGAAGGCAAAGGTGGTTAAGACCCCATTCTTTCAGAAATAGCTACCTTTGGGTAAACTTTTTATGAGGTATAAAGTTTTCTTTATACCTTTTTTTTCACGCTAAGTTCATGAGCATGTCTAATAAAGTTGTGGAGGTATGCTTCTCCCCAAGCTTATTTAATCACCACGCCGATCCTGCTGCCACCATGGTGGTTGTGGACGTTTTACGTGCAAGTTCAGCCATTTGCACGGCCTTTGCACACGGAGCCTCCTCCATAATTCCGGTTGCTGAAGCGCAGGCAGCACGGGAGTTGAAGAGCCAAGGCTTTCTTGTGGCTGCCGAGCGCGATGGCAAGGTGCTCGACTTTGCCGATTTTGGGAATTCGCCGTTTAATTTTACGAGGGAGACTGTTCAAGGGCGTAGCGTTGTATACAGCACTACCAATGGAACAAAAGCTATTCACATGGCTTCCATTGGGAAGGAGGTAATAGTTTCGTCATTCTTGAACTTCTCGGCTACCGCTGCTTACCTTGGCAGGCATGCTGAAAAAGTTGTGGTGTTTTGCTCTGGCTGGAAGGGCCGCTTTAGCTTGGAAGATGCCGTATATGCAGGAGCATTGGCTGACAAACTGATTAACGAGTATGGCTTTTCTACCATTTGCGATTCGGCCATTGCCGCCATGGATGTGTGGCAACTGGCTAAACCCGATCTTGTGGGCTATATTCAGAAAGCCGCCCAGCGCAGCCGCTTGCGGAACATGGGACTTGACGATGTGATTGAGTTTTGCCATACACCTGACTATACCGACATTGTTCCTCGTTTTGATGGTGAGAGTCTCCAGCCCATTTGTGAGAATATTAAGCTGAAGGGTTCGGTTTAAGTTACTGTTTTTCTCCTAAGCACCGTTTGAGTGTTGTAAATCATAAATAAATGGTGGATTATTCGGAAAATATTTCCCAATTTTGAATGGTTTTATTTCAGTATATTACACCTTTAAGTTAACTCGATATGAAAAAGCATAATTTTACAGCGGGCCCATGTATTTTGGCGCCATCAGTGCTCGAAAATCTTTCGAAAGCTGTTTTAGATTTTGATGGATCGGGGCTATCCCTGATTGAGGTTTCTCACCGTGATGCAGCATACGATGTTGTGCACAACGAAGCAATCTCCCTCTTCAAGGAGCTGCTAAATATTCCAGAAGGTTACCACGTGCTCTTTCTTGGTGGGGGTGCCAGCTTGCAATTCTGCATGGTTCCTTTCAACCTTTTAAATAAGAAGGCAGCCTATCTCGAAACAGGTGTTTGGGCGAAGAAGGCCCTAAAGGAAGCACAAATCTTTGGCGAGGTGATAACTGTAGCCTCCTCTTCTGACAAGAATTATGCTTACTACCCCAAGGGGTATACCATCCCCAAGGATGTAGACTACTTTCATATCACCACCAATAATACCATCTACGGAACTGAAATACACGAGGATATGGAATGTCCGGTAACCCTTGTTGCCGATATGTCATCTGATATTTTTAGCCGTCCGGTTGACATTAAGAAGTATGGTATGATTTACGGAGGTGCTCAGAAAAATCTTGGACCTGCTGGTGTAACTTTCGTGATTATCCGCGAAGACATTCTTGGTAAGGTTGACCGCAAGATTCCAACGATGCTGGACTACCGTACCCACATCAAGGAGAACTCTCTTTTTAACACTCCTCCTGTGTTTGGCATTTTTGCCATCAGGGAAACCCTACGCTGGATGAAGTCGTTGGGTGGAGTTCAGAAAATGTATGAGCGTAACCAAGCAAAAGCTAAACTTCTCTACAGTGAGATTGAGCGTAACCCAATGTTTCAGGGAACCGCTGCCGTTGAGGATCGTTCGTTGATGAATGTTTGCTTTGTTATGACCGATAAGTATAAGGAGAAAGAGGCCGACTTTATGACCTTTGCCAAAAGCAAGGGAATGGTTGGCATCAAGGGGCACCGCTCTGTGGGCGGTTTCCGCGCTTCGCTCTATAATGCACTGCCAATGGAAAGCGTACAGGCTTTAGTTGACTGCATGCAAGAGTTTGAAAAGTTAAACGCTTAATAGTGAAAACAAGCATAGGGGGTGGAATGGCTTTGGCCGTTCACCCCTTTTTTTCTGGTTGCTGCAATAGATGGCCGAGCCATCACCAATTTATAATAACCTAACAACTATATCGTTATGACAAAAGTATTAGTTGCCACCGATAAACCCTTTGCAAAAGCGGCGGTGGATGGTATCCGTAAAATTGTTGAGGATGCTGGCTTTTCACTTGAACTTCTGGAGAAATACACCAGTGCCTCGGACTTACTCAAGGCCGTTGAAGCTGTTGACGCCATCATCGTGCGCAGCGATAAGATTACAAGAGAAGTCGTAGAGGCTGCCAGAAACCTAAAGATTGTGGTTCGAGCTGGTGCCGGATACGACAACCTCGATCTAGCTGCTTGTACCGAAAAAGGTGTAGTTGCCATGAACACTCCTGGTCAGAACTCCAACGCTGTTGCTGAACTTGCCATGAGTATGATGGTTTTTATGGCTCGTAATAGTTTTCAGTCTGGCACTGGCTCTGAACTTAAAGGAAAGAAGTTGGGTATTCATGCCTATGGAAATGTGGGCAAACTCGTTGGTCATATTGCCAAGGGGTTTGGAATGGAGGTATATGCCTTCGATCCATTTGTTGCCAAAGAGATAATGGAGAAGGACGGCGTTAAGGTTGTTGGCTCTGTTGAAGAGCTTTATAGCACCTGTCACTACGTATCACTCCATATTCCGGCCAACGATAAGACTAAAAAGTCAATTGGCTATCAGTTGCTTTCCAAAATGCCTAAGGGGGGGACTCTCATCAATACTGCCCGTAAGGAGGTTATAGACGAGGATGGGTTGCTTAAGGCCATGCTTGAAAGGAATGACTTAAAGTATTCAACCGATATTATGCCCGATAGCCATACTGCGCTGGTTGAGAAACTTGGCACACGGTATTTTAGTACCCCAAAGAAAATGGGAGCTGAAACAGCAGAGGCAAATATCAATGCCGGCATAGCCGCTGCCACCCAAATTGTGAACTTCATTAAAAAGGGAGATAAAACTTTTCAGGTGAACAAGTAGTGAGTAGTGAGATGTGAATAGTGAATAGAGAATACGGTGTAATGAAATATTCTGGCTAATGGATCACAAAGATCTGAACGTTTGGAAACAGAGTGTTGATTTTGTAGTCGATATTTATGGGTTAACGGCTTTCTTCCCAAAAGAAGAAGTTTTTGGTTTAACCAGCCAAATGCGCAGAGCATCTATTTCTATTCCTTCAAATATTGCAGAAGGCGCTGCTAGAATTAGTGATGCAGAGAATATACATTTTATGTATATAGCACTGGGTTCTGCTTCAGAACTGGAAACACAGTTAATTATATCAAACAGGCTTGGTTTTGTTAGTGATATATCCAGTCAGAGTCAGGCTCTTGCGGAAATAAAACAGCAAATATTAGGTCTTATTCGACACTTGAAAAGCAAAAAGAAATAGACTTCACAACTCACAACTCACAACTCACAACTCATAATTCACCATTCACAACAACCTACAAAATGGTAAAGATAAAACCTTTCAAAGGGCTACGACCGCCCAAAGAGATTGCGGCGGAGGTTGCCTCCAGGCCCTACGATGTGCTGAACTCAGAGGAGGCTCGCGCTGAAGCAACAGAAAAATCGCTGCTACACATTATCAAACCGGAAATTGACTTTGCGCCTGGTTTCGACGAACATGCTCCAGAAGTTTATGCTAAGGCAGTGGAAAACTTCAAAAAATGGCAGGATAAGGGTTGGCTCGTTCAGGATGCCAAGGAGCAATACTACGTTTATGCTCAAACCATGGATGGCAGGACGCAGTATGGGCTTGTTGCTTGCTGCAGCGTTGAGGATTATATGACTGGCAAGATTAAAAAGCATGAGCTTACCCGCAAGGATAAGGAGGAGGATCGCATGAAGCATGTGCGCAATACCAACGCCAACGTGGAACCGGTATTCTTTAGCTATCCTGCGGTGAAGGAGGTAGACCTCATTGTGGAAAATATTGTGAAGAGCAGTAGCCCGGTGTACGATTACGTGGCACTCGATGGCTTTGGTCACCACTTTTGGATTATTACCGACGATGCAACAATTATGCGCATCACCGAACTTTTTCATAAAGTTCCAGCGCTCTATGTTGCCGATGGTCACCACCGCACAGCCGCAGCGGCTCTGGTGGGCAACGAGAAAATGAAGGCAAACCCAAACCATACAGGCAACGAGGAGTATAACTTTTTCTTGGCCGTGATATTCCCCGATAACCAGCTGAAAATTATTGACTACAACCGGGTAGTAAAGGATTTGAATGGACTTACACCCTCGCAGTTGATTGAGCAGCTAAGAGTCGATTTCGACGTTAAGGGTATGGGGACTGAAATATATAAACCCTCAAGGTTGCATAATTTTAGCATGTATCTCGAGGGCAATTGGTATAGCCTTACGGCTAAGGCTGGTACCTACAATGACAGCGATCCCATTGGTGTGCTCGATGTTACTATTCTCTCCAACCTAGTGCTCGATAAGCAGCTGGGCATAAAGGATCTCAGAACCGATAAGCGTATAGATTTTGTTGGTGGAATTCGCGGACTTGGTGAACTGAAAAGTCGCGTGGATAAAGGTGGGATGAAGGTAGCCTTTGCCTTGTATGCCGTTACCATGAAGCAGTTAATTGATATTGCCGATACAGGCAACATTATGCCACCCAAGACCACCTGGTTTGAGCCTAAACTTCGCAGTGGCTTGGTTATTCATAAGTTGGATTAAGCCTCTGATATTGAATTTGGTGAGCCTCGGTTAATTCCGGGGCTTGCCTATTTATAGCCGGGAGGTATGCTCTAATTTCACAACGGACTTTGGCAAAAATCGATTAGCCCCTTTTTGCAAATTGGGGCGCCCCTTTTTTTAAACGAACAGCCCCTTTGGGATTGTCAACCTTTAAGAATTTTGTGTTGACCTGCATTGCATGAGGGCAAAGTTTAGATGCCCTTTTGCTGGAACACGGCAACAATGCTGTCCTTGAAAGCGGGTATCACCTTAAAAGGCGCTAGGTATCGGGAGTGGTAGAAATTTATGGTAAGGCATTGTGTTACCTCAAGGTTGAGGTCTTGTCCAATGCTTCGTAGTTCCTTTACCGTGTATTCTCTAAAATGCCCGGGGTTCTTGTCGTAAAGCCTTATCTTTTCAAAAGGGTTATGGCCGAGCAGCAAAGCTATTCTGTTTCTGAGTGTTGCAGCATTGGGCGTGGTAATTAGCAACTTGCCAGTTGGGGTAAGCAGGTTGCTAAGAAAGGTGATGGCATATTCAGGTGCCGTATGTAAATGCTCCAGCGTTTCGCAGAAGGTTATCAGATCGAACTTCTCCGCTAATGCAGGCCACTGGCTGGGGTCCTTGGCGTCGTTTATGTTGAAGGTGGTATGGTTTTTCACCGACACGTTTCCGTTTTCCCTATGACCGCCATCGTCATCATGAGGGTCAAAGCCCAACGTGCTTACGTTTGAGTAGTGGGAGAGCAGCATTTCCGTAAATGGGCTACGTCCAATGTCGAGCACGCTCGCATTCTTGCTTGGAACCAGCTGACGGCAGATGGCAAATGTGGTGTTGAACCGTTGCTGATGCTGGATGAGGTATTCCGCCACAGCCTTTTTTCCACAGGTTTTATCTTTTTCCAAATTTCGCAGCACATCGAGGCGTGCGGTGGGCTCATCGGTAATGGGTGCAGTCATCAACTTTCATTTAGATGTTCAAAAGTAGAAATAAAATGATGCTAAACGAAGAGGTGGCTTGTTTCATGGACCTATAAACCATTAATCTTTTGACATGGTTCTTCGCTCAAATTGCTATCTTTGCTATTCTTAACACTAATAGCCATGAGCGTTGCTGATAATCTAAAGCATATTTTGAGCACCATTCCTCCGAATGTGAAGTTGGTTGCCATTTCCAAAACAAAACCGTTGGAGGTGGTGATGGAGGCTTACCAAGCTGGTCAGCGGACGTTTGGCGAGAACAAGGTGCAAGAGATGGCGGCCAAGCAGGAGGAGATGCCCAAGGATATTCGGTGGCACATGGTGGGACATCTTCAGTCGAACAAGGTTAAGTTTATTGTTCCATTCGTGAGCCTTATACATTCAGTTGATAGCCAAAAGTTGCTGGCGGTAATCGATAAGGAGGCTGCCAAGGTAAACCGAGTGGTCGATTGCCTGCTGCAGGTTCACATTGCAACTGAGGATACCAAGTTTGGCTTCGATCGCAACGAGCTCCTTTCGTTGGTGAACTCTGGCGCTCTTGGCGGCTATAGCCATGTGAGGGTTTGTGGTTTAATGGGGATGGCCACCTATACCGAAAACCAGGAGCAGGTTCGTGGTGAGTTTGGTGGTCTCAAGCGTCTTTTTGAGGAGATGAAGCCCCTATTTGGTATGCATTTCACACAGTTGTCAATGGGAATGTCGGGCGATTATATACTTGCCATTGAGGCGGGCAGCACGCTGGTTCGAGTTGGCAGCTCCATCTTTGGTGAAAGAAATTATGCAATCTAGCATTGTCTGAACTGAAATAATTAAGATATTTAGAAAAAAAATTGCCATGCTTAGCTTAGAAACTACCTATCTTGGCCTTACGCTGAAGAACCCAATTGTTGTAAGCAGCTCAGGCCTTACCTCATCGGTTCCAAAGATTGTTGAAATGGAAAAAGCTGGCGCGGGTGCAGTAGTGCTCAAGTCGCTTTTTGAGGAGCAAATTCTGCATGAAGCGGGGATGCTCGAAGTGTCCAATGACTATCCGGAGGCCTCCGACTACATTAGAAACTATACTAAGGCAAATTCAGTTGGTCAATACCTTACCCTTAT
>DATKTT010000167.1:0-3368 GCA_035530955.1 Williamwhitmania sp.
TACCCCTCAGCGAGATTAAGAGGATAAGGATTGGTTCGGGTTCTCTTCACCAGGCCATTCTCGAAAATTAAGAAGAGATAAGCATGTAGAAACCAACTGGCTTCCTTGTTTGGACCCGGGTTCGACTCCCGGCAGCTCCACTCCAACGCTTCCAATTTCTGGGAGCGTTTTTGTTTTACAACGGTATTGTACTAAGAAATGATTAATGGTAGTTTGTTGCTTCTTTCAACTTGATAAAGTCGCTAATTAGCATTAAATTACGCTTATTTTTTATCCTTGATGGCAGATGAGTTCGAGTAAAAAAATTGCCGAAGCATTAAGACACTACAATGTTTTAGTTACCGTATTTTCCTTTACCATTGTTGGCTTAGTATATATTACCACCGAGTATATCGAGTTTACTCAGAATAGCCAAAGTTACAGGGTTGAAAAGCTAAATGAGCAAAAAACAATTATTCATAATGAGGTTGATAAGGCCGTAAAGATTATCGCTTTTCACCATTCAACCTTTATTGCTGCAGTTTGTAAAAATATGAGAAGTGCGGTAATCGCAAGTAAAAATGAGGGATTAGAACCAACTAACAAGAGTTCAATTAAATTAGTTACACCTTGTTCATCTGGTGTAATCGCTTGTCCAAGAAGTGTATTTTACTTTCAGAGTCGTAATCTTGCAAAGATATTGGGTACGAAGTTAATTGCCATTGATACTTTTCCCCAAACATTAGGTCAGGTGAGCAGTGCTCTTCATGAGTATGGTGAAGTGTTCGTTTTTCAGTATGACACCATTTCTGATAATAGATTACCTAATATTCGAATAACCTACCTTAGAAAGCAGCCTAAATCAGATAGAATTTTTGGTGCCTCTGCCAGCTGGACTAATCTCGACAGTGTTTGGACAAAGGAGACCCTTGACGAGCTGTCGCTCATCCGCTTCGGAAAAAATGGTGAAGGTTATATTTTTGTGAACACCTACTCCGGTGATCCACTTCTTACCAATGGCACGGTAACAATGGGTAACCAAAACATTTGGAATCTGGAGGATCCGAAGGGCAATAAGGTTATTCAGATGGAGTATGCTGCGTGTCAAAAGCCACAGGGTGATTATATATTTTACTCCTGGCGAAAGGTTTCGCCTCCAGGCCAAAAAGTTTATTCCGTAGACTCCTTAATCTACCCTAAGGTCTCCTTTATAAAGGGGATGCCACAGCTAAAATGGATGGTTGGCGCTGGGGTTTATTTGGATGAATTGGAGGCAGAATTAGCGCGAAATGAGGCGCAGCTATTCAAATCATACCTTATTTCGCTCGTATATTTCTTTGCGCTAGTATTGATTAGCTTGGCATTTTCCTATCTAATGGCATATCGGTTCAGTAAGCAGCTGGCACGGAGCACTCAACGCCTCATTAAATTCATGCAAACAATTGCTACAAACCCATCCACTGATACAACCGTAGAGCTAAACTTCTTAGAGTTTCAAAATATTGCAGACATTGCCCGAGACCTTGAAAATAATCGGGCACGAGTGGAAAGTTCTTTCAGCCTGCTGGTGGAGCTTAGCCCAGACGCAATAGCCATTGTGGATGGTGAAAATTTCAAATACTTAAATCAAGCCTGGCTAAAAAATTTGGGCTACAGCCTCGATGAAATTCCAACACTTGGAGCCCTCTTTGCACTTGCCTACTGGGATGAAAATTACCGACTCAATTTGCAGGAGCGATGGAATAAATTCATGACCACCGACCCCCTAGATGGACAATCGATGATTGATTTGAAGATCAACTGTAAGGATGGAATTGAAAAATATTTTGGCATACGAGTAATCAAGTTGCTGGATAGCAGGTTGATGGTGGTGTTGACCGACTTTACTGAAATTCGGGAGCACCAGAAACAGTTGCTATTGGCCAAACGACATGCTGAGGAGTCCGATAAGTTGAAGTCGGCCTTCTTGGCCAATATGTCGCACGAAATTAGGACTCCCATGAATGCAATAGTCGGCTTTACCTCCTTGTTACAGCGCGATAATATTACTGATGAGAAAAAAGAGAAATACATCAAGCTAATTCAATCGTCGAGTAATTCGCTCCTAACCTTAATCAACGACATTATCGACATTTCTAAGCTGGAATCGGGACAAATTCGCATTGTCCGAGAGAAGGTTGATGTTACAAAGGTACTTGCGGAGGTGTATGCAATACATAAAGTATTATTTGAGGCTAAGGACCAAGAAAATCTAAAGTTGACTTTATCTTGCTCAGGACCACTGAGCATAAAGGTGGATCCACAGCGGCTGCGTCAGATTTTGGTGAACCTAATACACAATGCCTACAAATTCACCGATGAAGGCCGTGTCGACTTTGGGTTTCTACCACTGGATGCTAGCTCTTCCTTTGTCACCTTTTATTGTTCCGATACCGGTTGTGGAATTTCCCCCGAGAGAGGCAATAAAATATTTGAGCGATTTACTAGCTATGGCTCGTCTTCAGAAAAAGTTAATAGCGGAACTGGATTAGGTCTTGCCATCTCCAAGAATTTAATTGATTTGATGGGTGGCAAAATATGGTTTGAATCGGAGGAGGGGAAGGGAACAACATTCTACTTTACGCTTCCGCTGGAGGATTGAGCGTAGTACGTATTGCACCTAAGCTGTTGAAATTTTAAAAGAGCAATTTTAGATCAGCCAATGCCACGGCTGTTGCAGCTTCAAGCACAACAGGCACTCGAAGTGCAATGCAGGCATCATGGCGCCCCTCAATCTTTAGCGATTCAACTTTTCCTGTTGACTTGTTGAGGGTTTGCTGCTCAATCCCAATGCTAGAGGTTGGTTTGATGGCAATTCGATAGACCAGCTCATTGCCGTTGGTAATGCCACCGTTAATCCCCCCGGCATTATTCGATTTTGTTTTTCCCTCCAGGTTAAGAATAGGGTCGTTGTGCTGGCTACCAGTCATTTTTGCTGCCTGAAAACCTGAACCAAACTCAATGCCCTTAACGGCAGGAATGGCAAATACTATATGGCTTATAGCCGATTCAACGCTATCGAAGAATGGCTCACCCCATCCTATAGGTAAATTTTGCGCCCGACATTCCACAATGCCTCCAATGGAATTGCCTGTAGCCATTGCTTTTTCAACTGCGGAATCAATGTTCGATTCGCCACCAGCCTCAACTAAGTGGGAGGAGATGGTTACAGGAGTGATAATTTTTTTTGCCACCACTCCGGCCGCCACCAATGCTAGGGTTAACCTTCCGGAAAAATGTCCACCTCCACGGTAATCTTGAAATCCCTTGAACTTTGAGTCTGCTACAAAATCGGCATGTCCCGGGCGGGGCGAGGCTTGCAGATTTGCATAGTCTCCCGATTGGGTATT
>DATKTT010000168.1:0-7434 GCA_035530955.1 Williamwhitmania sp.
GGAAAGTTGAGATACCATGCATTAATGTTCTTGTCTAAAGACTCCTGCTTAGCTCCTTGCAAGGAGAAGATCATTTCCGGCTGAAAGGTAAAGTTTCCATGCATGGGAAATTGAGCAAATCCGCCAAAGAGGATGGCGAAACGAGCATCCAAACCAGCATCATCACCGCTGTAGTTTGTACTTTGTAATCCAGCCTTCAAACCAAATCTGATGTTTTGGGCGTTTGCTCCGGCCACCAAAATCAGCATGCATCCTGAAACAAATAACAATTTCTTTAACATAGCTCTTACGTTTGGTTATAAAAACAAAAATAGCGAATTTTTCAACCCATTTCGTTCTCCAACCACCTAATGCAGATAATCCTAATGCAACATTTTTCAACTGAGCATTATTCAGCATTCTTTCTTACATTTGGTAAGCAGAAATCTTACTAGCTATGAAAATAAGACATTTTCTTCTTCTCTCATTGGCAATATTAATGCTGCATAGTTCAGCAATTTTAGGACAGGAAATAATTACCGTAAAAGGAGCTGAAGGCGAGGCCGCCATTACCGGTTCTATATCAGAAAATGATGCCCGAAACCAAGCCCTGCAGAGTGCAAAGGTTGATGCGCTGCGCAAGGCTGGGATTGCCGAAAACCTCAGCTCCTACGAAATGCTTTTTAAGGGTGAAGCAGGAAAAGACTTTACGGAACTCTTCTCATCGCAAACCCAATCGGAAATTCGTGGTGCTGTTAAAAGCTACACCGCAGTGGAGGAGAAGTTTGTTGATCCATCAACAAAGCTATTTACCATCAAGGTTACGATTGATGCCCAAGTAATTAAATACAAAACGGAACAGGACCCCGAATTTCAGGTTCAGGTAGATGGCATTAAGCCGCTATATAGCAATAACGATCTTCTCCAATTTACTGTAAGAGTTACTAAGGATTGTTTTCTCAACATATTTTCGGTGACTGAAAACGAAGCCTCTCTGATCTTTCCTAACAAATATGAAACGGAAATGAACGTAGCACCTGGAAAAACAATCACCTTTCCCAAAAAAGTGGACTATGTTTTTGAAAAGAAGGAGCAGGGGTTGGAGCACAATAGGCTGATCTTCGTTTTTACAAAGTCGAAAATTGAATTCATTGACTTTACCGGTGAAGACCAAATTTCCTCTGTCGAAAAAATTCTATCGTGGATTTACTCCATCAATCCAGACCAACGCCGCATTGTTTTTGCCCCAACTATTATTCGGTAAGGCAACAATGCATTTATCTGCAACGATAAGGCAATAAAAAAAGAGAGAAAAATCACATGATTTATCTCTCTTTTTTGTGGAGGTAAGGGGAGTCGAACCCCTGACCTATTGCATGCCATGCAATCGCTCTAGCCAACTGAGCTATACCCCCATTGAAGGCGATGCAAAAATAGAAAAAATATCCTTACAGAAATAGGCTAATAAAAAAAAACAAATCCATTCTTAAACAAAAACATTATAAGCCAGAATTCCGTATAGGTTTTTGAGGATATTTTATTGGGTGGTTTTGATATTTACCCAATTAATAGTATTTTTAAGCGCTAAAAATTTTTGAACGGACATGGAAGTAAAAAAGACACCCAAAGCTGACTTGGAAAACAAGAGAATGCTTTTTCTCGAGATAGGTCTTGTAATTGTTTTAGGTGGGGCACTCCTTGCTTTTAACTGGACAAGTAAAGGTTCTCAAGAGCTCGAATCAATGGGAGTTCAGGAAGTTGCTGCCGAGCAAGAAATTATTCCTATTACTAGACAGGAAGAGATTAAAGCGCCTCCCCCAGCGCCACCTCAGGTAAAAGTATCTGACGTCCTCAACATTGTAAGAAATGATGTTAAGGTAACCGACGAACCACTTTTTAACTCCGAAGATGACCAAAATAAAGCGGTAAAGATTACAAACTACAACGATGAAGAACAAGCTGTTCCAGAAGAACAGGTCTTTTTCATTGTAGAAGACATGCCTAGTTTCCAAGGAAAAGGACAAGATGGTTTCCGAACCTACATTTTCCAAAACCTCAAGTATCCTGAAATTGCACAGGAAAATGGTATTCAGGGTAAGGTATTCGTATCGTTTGTGGTTGAACCCGATGGTAGAGTTACCAATGTAAAGGTTGTTCGTGGTGTTGACCCAGCCCTTGACAAGGAAGCTGTTCGTGTGGTTTCATCTTCACCAAAGTGGAGCCCTGGAAAGCAAAGAGGAAAGCCAGTTCGCGTATCCTTCACCTTCCCTATCATCTTCCAGCTTCAGTAATCGACACTTTGAAAAGTATAGCATGGACCCTGATGAATCATCAGGGTCTTTTGTTCTAAATAAGGTTGTTGTTCATGATACCCGAAAAGATAGTTGAATTGGCTGTATTAGTTGGAGTAATTTCCCGCTACCAACCCGAAGAACAGGTGAACGAATACCTCGACGAGTTGGAGTTCCTAGCTCTCACCGCAGGAGCAACTGCACAGCGAAGGTTTATTCAAAAAGTAGACATTCCGTTTGCCGCCACCTTCATTGGACCTGGTAAGTTAATAGAGGTCAACGACTACGTCAAAGAGAATAATATTGACATGGTTATCTTCGACGACGAGCTTACACCAACCCAACTAAGAAATATTGAAAGAACACTTGAGGTTAAGGTCATTGACCGAACCAACCTCATTCTTGACATCTTTGCTCAGCGGGCCAAAACGGCCTATGCAAAAACGCAAGTTGAGTTAGCCCAATACCAATACCTATTACCTCGCCTAACCCGCATGTGGACTCACCTTGAACGGCAACGAGGAGGTATTGGAATGAGAGGTCCTGGCGAAACTGAAATTGAAACTGACCGCCGAATTATTCGCGATAAAATTAGCCGGTTAAAGGATCAGCTAATCAAAATCGACAAGCAGATGGCCACCCAGCGGAAAAGCAGGGGGGAGTTTATTCGAGTAGCACTTGTTGGTTATACTAATGTTGGGAAATCGACGCTCATGAATAACCTCAGCAAATCGGAGGTATTTGCTGAAAACAAACTTTTTGCAACCCTAGACACCACCGTTCGCAAGGTAGTTATTGATGGGACGCCATTCTTGCTCTCCGACACGGTTGGTTTTATCAGAAAACTACCTCACCAGCTGGTTGAAAGTTTTAAATCTACCCTCGACGAGGTAAGAGAAGCCGATGTATTGCTGCATGTTGTAGATATTTCTCACCCCAACTTTGAGGAGCAACTCCAAGTAGTAAACGAAACGCTTAAGGAGATTGGTGCTACCGATAAGGAGGTATACCTTGTTTTTAATAAGGTTGATGCATTCTCTTTTGTGGAAAAGGATGAGTTCGACCTTTCACCAAATACAAGACAAAACATAAGCCTCGACGACCTCAAGAACAGCTACATGGCAAAGGAAAACTCGCCTTGCATATTTGTTTCAGCAAAAAAAGGTATAAACATTGATATCTTAAAAAACGAACTCCTTGTGATGGTGCGCTCCGCCTATGGCAAACGTTTTCCTTTCAGCCAGCACGCCAAGGGTTATCCAGGATACAACAACATTCCAGAGCAGGAAGATTAAATCCAGCAGTGAAACTGTAGCAGCTCTGCTATTTGAATAGCGTTGGTGGCAGCACCCTTGCGCAGGTTATCGGCAACAACCCAAAGATTAAAACAGTTCGATACAAAAATATCCGACCTAATTCGACCCACAAATACCTCATCTCTTCCCTCAGCAAAGCGAGCCGTGGGGTATTCATTTCTTGAAGGATCATCGAGGACGATAATTCCTGGAGCCTGACGAAGTTTCTGAATCACATCATCCTTGGTTGCATTGCTTCTTAGCTCAACTGTAATGCTCTCCGAATGGCCTCCTACCACTGGAACTCTCACGGCAGTAGGTGTTACAGCAATACTTTTATCATCGAATATTTTATGCGTCTCGTTCACCAGCTTCAGCTCCTCCTTGGTATAGCCGTTATCGGTAAAAACATCGCACTGAGGAATGCAATTTTTGTCGATAACATGGGGATAAGCACGTTCGCCCTCAATACCGGCACGCTCATTTTCCAGCTGTCGAACCGCCTTAACCCCAGTACCAGTTACCGACTGATAGGTTGAAACCACAATGCGCTTAATACCAAACTCGCGATATAATGGATTTAATGCCACCAGCATTTGAATGGTTGAGCAGTTAGGGTTGGCAATAATCATATCCTCCGGCGTTAGCAAATCACCATTAACTTCAGGAATAATCAGCTTAATTTCAGGATCCATTCGCCATGCCGAGGAGTTGTCCACCACCCTGCAGCCAATCTTTGCAAACTCCGGGGCAAGTCGCCTAGAAACGGATGCTCCTGCAGAAAATATTGCCAGGTGTGGTTTTCGCATCAGCGCTTCCTCTGCCGAAACTACTTTTACTTTTACTCCCTTAAAAACGACCTCCTTCCCCACAGACTTCTCCGAGGCAACGGGGATAAGCTCGCTCACAGGAAAATTTCTCTCTTCTAGCACCTTTAGCATAACGCTACCCACCAAACCGGTGGCACCAACAACAGCAACTTTCATTTTGACAAGAATTAATATTTCTACACCAAATTGTTTAAGCCCAATATTGATTGGCCATCTAACAAAAAAACAAACCAATCAACTCCCTAAAAATAGTGATAAGAATAAAATTTATGGCTAAAAGTCTTTACTTCCATCAAGAAAAGTTGTAATTTATTCAGCCTAAAGTCTATAGCCATGTATACACCTAAACTTTTGGCCGTAGTGGTTCTGCTCCTATTGGCAACGAATAGTATGGGGCAGCTATCAGACAACTTTGAATCCGGTACTACTGTCGGTTGGACTCAATCGCCTGCTGGGAGATGGTCGGCCAGCAACGATCGTCCTATTGATGGTGTCTACTCACTAAAACACAC
This sequence comes from Williamwhitmania sp., assembly GCA_035530955.1. GTDB lineage: Bacteria > Bacteroidota > Bacteroidia > Bacteroidales > Williamwhitmaniaceae > Williamwhitmania. The sequence continues at coordinate 4,908 of DATKTT010000168.1, forward strand.
CTACGATAACTCCATCGCCGATGTGGATTACATAGGCGCAACCTTAAATATACCCAGCATTGCCCAAGGAACGGTTACCTGGCACTTTCAGGTAAAGCATGGCTATGCCCCTTCCGCCTCCAACCACTGGATGGCCTTTTTAATGTCGAGCGCAACTCCTGCTCAAATGAAAGCTGGCACACTTTTCTCAGGCTATGCAGTTGGAGTAAATATCAACGAAAGCGATGATAAGTTAAAGATTTACAAGTTTTACTATTTATTAAGCGCACAAGCCCCACCACAACTACTTCTTGAAACTAGCCTTAATTGGGAAACAGCGTTTGGAACAACCAAACCAGCCGCCATTGAGGTGGAGCGCACGGCATCAGGACTATGGACGCTAAAAGTTGGCATGGATGGTACGTTTGCCAACTTGGAAACGTTAGGCTCGTTCAGCAATACCGATTTTGGCACCATGCAAAACTTTGTGGTTAGCTACACCTATACCTCCAGTGCCGACCGTAACCTATGGATCGACAACGTTTCTGCAACATTCGTTCCCCTCAACACCAACAATAGAACTACAGTTGTGGAACAACCCACTGATCAAGTGCCGTCACAGCAAATTGCCACCACCGACACCTCGCAAGCAAGTGCAAAAGAGTTGCTCCGTTTTTCTCTACACGACATTGGTGGAGACGGCTTGCCAACCAAGCCACTGCGCATGATCTTTGAGAAAAGCAGCGGCACAACCATCAGCCTAAGCAACTTGCTAAAAAGTGTTGAACTGAGATTTAACAACCAAACTATTCCTCTTAACTTAATTCAGATTGATGCAAACTCCATTGCGCTTGAAATGGCGGAGAGTGCCATTTCAGTTGAGGAAGGAGCAATAAAAGAATTTTCCCTTTGGGGTTGGCTGAAACCGCAAATCACGGCTTCCGATGGCGAAAGTGTGGGGTTAAAAATTTCTTCCGAAAATAGCGGATGGATGGCTGCACTTTCCGGGTCCGACTTTGCCGACAACTTTGGGACAGAAGTCGCAGCGAGCCACACCTTGGAAGTTCTGGCATCAAAACTACAAGTAGCCAATGCTCCTCAATTTATAGCCAAAGCGGCACCCTTCTCCCTTACTGCAGCAGCTACCGATCATTCCGGTAATGTTGATACCGATTACTCAGCACTGGCAACGCTTTCCCTCAACTCGGGTGCAGGGAATCTTTCTACTCCATCGGGGGAGACACAATCCATGGCCAATGGTATAGTAACTTGGGACAACCTTACATACAGCAGCAATGATTCGTTTACGCTCAAGGTGACAACAGCCGGATTACCCGAAGCAATATCAGAGCCAATAGTGGTAATGAACGACACCACCTCAACTGTTGAAGCACCCATAGAACAACCGGGAAGTGCATCAATTCCGGCAGGCTGTACATCCAACACCTGTGCCGTAACTGTTCTGAAATTTATCGCTAACGACAAGGGGGGTGACGGGCTGCCCACCATTGTCACCAGCATTTCACTATTCAACGCAGCCCTCTCCAATGCTGCCGATTGGACAAAGGCCATTCGCTTTTTTACCATACGAGTTAATAACGAAACCATTGCCCTTGGAAATCCAACATTTACCAAAACTTCTTGCAGCATCCCGATTCTCCCCGGAGCCATTACCACTGCCGAAGGAGAAACAAAGGAGGTTACAGTTTCAGTTGGCCTAAACGACAAGGTTACCGATGGTGAAATAGTTCAACTTAAGATACCAAACGTTAACCATGGTTTTTCAGCACAGACAACTGGCTCCACATTCGCCTCAACATTTCCTCAGGATATTATCTCCGCCCCCTTTACCATAACTGTTACTGCAGCTAAACTCATCATTAAAAAAATGCCAACAACTGTCGGGGTTGGAGCACCATTTGATGCTGAGGTGGACGCCGTAGACAGCTATGGCAACCTCGACGTTGACTGTAACAAACAAGTCACCTTGGTTTTCAAAGATGGCAGTGGCAAAATCACCACATTTACCTCTACTGCAGCTGCAGGAAAAGCACTGTTTCATGGCATCGCTCTTACAAATTCAGGCGTTTACATGCTCTATGCCACAGCAGAGAACCTTGCAGATGCCCCTACTACAACCATAACCGTAGCTGATAATGATTCAAGAATCATCCAATCCTCCTTGACTATTTCACCCACTGCTCTAGCAACCAGCAGCCAAGACTCCATTCTTGTAATGGCATTCAACATTGTCGATACGGGCATAAACGATACGCTACCAACCACCATTACCAAAGCCATTATTCAGGTTGTTCCTGAAGATTCGACGATCCCGTTGAAGCCAATAAAAGAGTTGATATTGAAGTATGCTGATGGATCAACATTACCAATAGCTACAGCAACAATCTCACCACAGGAAATTACGCTAACCTTTTCAACTGATGCTTTTTCAATCTCCAACGGAACAACAAAAACCATTACATTATGGGCAAGACCAACCCAGAAAGAGGCTCTAGACAACGCAACGTTTAGGCTAAAAATTCCAGCA
>DATKTT010000169.1:0-5081 GCA_035530955.1 Williamwhitmania sp.
TGGTGAGGTTATCCTCTGGACCATACACCCGTTTTATACCATCGATCATGGTGCCTTCGAGTAACTCCTTACTCCCGTCGGACAGGTATTTAACTTTAACATCCCTGCCACAGAAGGCTAGGAGCATGGCAAACGCTACAACGAGTGCAGTTTTGGCTACCTGTTTCATAATATTCGGTTTGTTGTTAAACAAATGTAGGAATATATGCACAGATTACAAAGAAAGGAAGTTTGCAAGCCAGGGGTAAATTGTTTAGGCAAGTCCGGGGACGACTTATAAACGAAAGCAAACAGTCGCCATCGGACTGATGAAAAAAATCAATTAATAGTTTGTGCTTTAGAAAAAAAATATAAACTTTAATAATTGAACTGGAATTGATATTCAACTGCATGATTGCACAAGAAATGGTATGGGGGGAAGATAAGCTGAGGAGTCTGAAGATAATGGACAAAAAAATACCCCCGTATTGAAAGACGAGGGCGGCTTAAATGTTTTCACAACGGAATAATCCTTATTGTGAATTGCTTCAGATTGTAATGCAAATATAACATATAAACTTAAATGTCAACATAGCCATGAAAAAAATTTTGGGACTGGATTTAGGAACCAACTCAGTCGGTTGGGCTCTCATAAAACAGGATGAAAGTAGAAGCGAAGTAGTTGGACTGGGAAGCCGCATAATTCCTATGAGTCAGGACATTCTTGGCGAGTTTGATAGAGGAAATTCGGTGTCTCAAACAGCAGAACGCACGGGGTATAGAGGTACTCGGCGACTTAGGGAAAGGTATTTGCTTCGTAGGGAACGGTTACATCGGGTATTAAATATACTTAACTTTTTACCTGAGCATTATGGTAAAAACATCGATTTTGAACAACACTTTGGAAAATTTATTGACGAGTCAGAACCTAAAATTGCCTACAAGCAAAATGAAACAACTGGTAAAATGGAGTTCGTTTTCATTGACTCCTTTAACGAAATGGTTGCAGATTTTAAGCTGACTCAGCCCCATCTTGTGGATGAAGGGCGACATGTTCCGCATGATTGGACAATTTTTTATTTACGTAAAAAGGCTCTAACCACTAAAATAGAAAAGGAGGAGCTAGCTTGGATTCTTCTGAATTTTAACCAGAAGCGTGGTTATTATCAATTAAGAGGAGAGGAACAGGATGAGGAACCGAAAAAACGAGTGGAGTTTTATTCTTTAAAGGTCGTTAATGTTCAAGAAGGCGAAGAATCAAAGACAAAAGGTGAAAAATGGTATAGTGCAGTGCTTGAGAATGGTTGGGTTTACCGACGCACAAGTAAAACGCCTTTAGATTGGATAGGTAAGACCAAAGATTTTATTGTAACTACCGATATAGATGAAAATGGTGAAGTAAAGAGGGATAAGGATGGTGTTGAAAAACGCTCCTTTAGGGCTCCGCTTGAAGATGACTGGACTTTAATAAAGAAAAAGACTGAGGCCGATGTGGAGCATAGCAATAAAACAGTAGGAACATATATATACGATGCTTTGCTGCTCAACCCAACCCAGAAGATTAAGGGAAAACTTGTGCGAACCATCGAACGCAAGTTTTACAAGACGGAGTTGGAAGCAATTCTCACAAAGCAACGAGAGTTTCATAAGGAACTACTGAGTAGAGAACTGTATCAGGCCTGTCTCGAAGAGTTGTATGGCAACAACGAAGCACATAGGAATTCTCTAGGTGCAAGAGATTTCACACATCTCTTTCTCAACGATATTATTTTCTATCAACGACCGCTGAAGAGTAAGAAATCGCTTATTAGCAACTGTCCATTAGAGTTCAGAACATACATTGATAAAAGTAATGGAATGGAGGTTAAGGAGTCGATAAAGAGCATTGCTAAGTCACATCCATTATACCAGGAGTTTAGATTATGGCAGTTTATTCAAAATTTGAAGATATATGCTAAAGAAGGGTTGGTAGATGGGAAGGTTGCAACTGATGTAAATATTACACAAGAGCTGCTTACAACAGAGGATGATTGGGTTGCTCTATTCCATTGGTTGAATGATCGCAAAGAGGTGGATCAAAAAGCATTGTTGAAGTATCCTGCCTTTGGTTTAAAAAAAGAAATTGATAAGTATCGTTGGAACTATGTTGAAGATAAAACCTACCCATGTAACGAGACCCGAGCACCCATAACCACGCGACTGAATAAAGTTGTCAACGTTCCTGAAGGTTTTTTGACAAGAGAGATTGAAGAAGCATTATGGCATATACTTTACTCGGTGGAGGATAAGCATGATGTTGAGAAAGCACTTGCAAAATTTGCGGCACAACATAGTCTTGGTAAAGATTTTGTTGACAACTTCAAGAAGTTTCCTCCTTTTAGCAAGGACTATGGCTCCTACTCTGCAAAGGCAATAAAGAAGTTGTTGCCACTGATGCGGCAAGGTAAATGTTGGCACAAAGATGCCATTGATTCCAATACACTTTTGAGAATTGATAAGCTACTAACAGGTGAGTTTGATCCTACAATTCGCGACAGGGTGAGAGAGAAGTCCATCAACCTAAAATGCCTTGATGACTTTAAAAATCTTCCCCTTTGGCTTGCCAGCTACGTGGCTTACGACCGACATGCAGAAGCCAACGATATAAAGAGTTGGAAAACCCCAAGTGACGTTGAATATTTCCTGCGTAATGAGTTTAAGCAGCATTCACTACGCAATCCAATTGTTGAACAGGTAATCACCGAAACGTTAAGGGTTGTAAAGGACATTTGGATCCACTATGGAAAGGGCGCTGAAAATTACTTTAGTGAAATTCATATTGAGCTTGGTCGCGAGATGAAGAATCCTGCCGATAGGCGTAAGAGCATGACCCAAACAATTTCCGAAAATGAGAATACCAATCTCAGAATAAAGGCGTTGCTTGCCGAATTTTTGAACGATAGTTCCATTGCTAACGTACGACCAAACTCGCCAAGTCAGCAAGAGATATTGAAGATTTATGAAGAGGGTGTAATTAGTGCTGAAGATGAGATTCCGGACGATATCCAAAAGATTTCGAAGCTGAGTTTGCCTACAACTTCTGAATTGATTCGGTATAAGCTGTGGCTCGATCAAAGGTACCATTCGCCCTATACAGGCGAGATGATACCACTGGCAAAACTCTTTACATCGGCTTATGAAATAGAGCATGTTATTCCACAGTCACGCTACTTCGACGATTCACTGTCAAACAAGGTGATTTGCGAAGCCGAGGTTAATAAGGATAAGGACAATGCTACCGCCTATGAGTATATCAAAAACAATTCGGGCAAAAAAATTGAGCTGAGTTTTGGAAAGGAGGTTACGCTTTTTACGCTTACCGAATACGAGGAGAATGTAAAGCGCAACTTTAGCAGAAATCGTGGCAAAATGAAGAAGTTGCTCATGGAGGAAATTCCCGATGAGTTTATTGCCCGGCAGCTTAACGATAGCCGATACATTAGCAAGGTAGTTAAAGGGCTTCTTTCTAACATTGTGAGGGTTGATGACGAGCAGGAGGTTACCTCTAAAAATGTAATACCTACAAGTGGAGCAGTTACCTCTATTCTTAAAAAGGATTGGGGTTTGAACGATGTTTGGAATGAAATTATCTCCCCTCGCTTCGAACGATTAAATCAGCTTACTAATAGCACAAACTTTGGACACCTGCGCAATAATCTATTTGTGCCCTATGTTCCGTTGGAGTTACAAAAAGGGTTTAATCGAAAACGTATTGACCACCGACACCATGCAATGGATGCACTGGTTATTGCCTGCGCTACCCGTAACCATGTCAACTACTTGAACAACTCCAATGCTTTTAAGGGCAAAGAAAAGGAACGGTTAGATTTACGTTCAAGTCTTTGCTTTAAGAATAGGAATAGTATTGATGAGAATAGCTACCAGTGGACATTTAAGAAACCATGGAATACCTTTACCCAAGATGCAAAGGTGGCTCTTTCAAATACAGTTGTTAGTTTTAAGCAGAACGTGCGGGTAATAAACAAATCGGTTAACCATTACCAGAAATGGGAGGTCGACGAACATGGCCAGAAGCAAAAGGTAGAGGTAAAACAGGTTAAGGGCGATAGCTGGGCTATTAGGAAGCCAATGCACAAGGATACCGTTTCTGGTAGGGTAACTTTGCGCTTCCAGAAGGCCGTGAATCTTTCTATGGCTGTTGATACACCAGAGTTTATTGTCGATAAATCATTGAAGGCAAAGGTTAAGGAACTATTGGCTATCCCTTACGATAAAAAACAGATTGCCAAATATTTTAAGGAGAATGATAACCAGTGGAATGGTAAGCCGGTTTCAAAGGTGGATATCTACTATTTCGATGGAGAGAATGCTGCCTCGCGGGTAAAGGTGGATGAGACCTTTAACTCCCAAAATATTAAAAAGATTACCGATGCAGGAATACAGCGCATACTGCTGAACCATTTGCAGGAGTATGACGAGAATGTTAATGGTAAGGTGCTAGAGCATCCGGAAATTGCCTTTACTTCTGATGGGTTGGAGGCCATGAATCGAAATATTCAGAACCTAAACAATGGCATTTACCATCAACCAATATATAAGGTAAGAACCTATGAGCCGATGGGGAGCAAATTTGCTGTTGGAACTAAAGGTAATAAGGGGAGCAAGTTTGTGGAGGCGGCCAAGGGTACCAACCTCTTCTTTGCTTTTTACCTGAGTTCTGAGGGTAAGCGAAGCTATGAAACGGTTCCTCTTAATGTAGTTATCGAGCGAGAGAAGCAAGGCCTTTCGCCCGTTTCGGAGCAAGATGAGAAAGGGAATGCCCTGCTATTTTACCTTTCGCCCAACGATCTGGTTTACGTTCCAACACAGGAGGAGCAGGAAAATTCCAATACAGGTAGTTTTACAAACCTTGTTAAAGAGCAGGTGACCAGAGTATATAAGGCAGTTAGTTTTTCTGGAACCCAGTGCTTTTTTGTGAGAAATGATATTGCCATTGCAATAATAGATAAAGTTGAGTTTTCAGTAAAGAATAAGATGGAGCGCTCCATTGATGGGGTAATGATAAAGGACTGCTGCTGGAAGTTAAAGGTAGATAGGTTGGG
>DATKTT010000170.1:0-14140 GCA_035530955.1 Williamwhitmania sp.
CGATAATGAGGTTGCCCGCATGCTGCGCAAGGTTACCGATAAAAAGGTATTTCTGGTTGTTAACAAGGTGGACAACACCCAGCGCTACATGGAGGCCAACGAGTTTTACTCGCTTGGGCTAGGCAACTACTTTGCCATATCCTCTATCAACGGCAGCGGTACGGGTGACCTACTTGACGCCGTGGTTGATGCTTTGCCTTCCGAAATTGAGAATAACGAAGGGCTCGACGAGCTACCTAAAATTGCCATCGTGGGTAAGCCAAACGTAGGCAAAAGCAGCCTCACCAATGCATTGCTAGACGAGGATCGTAATATTGTTACCCCCATTCCTGGCACAACCCGCGACTCTATTCTTACCCGCTATAATAAGTTTGGCCACGACTTCTACCTCATCGATACTGCTGGCCTTCGAAAAAAGGGAAAGGTTACCGAGGATTTGGAATTTTTCTCCGTGCTTCGGTCGATTCGCTCCATCGAGAACGCCGATGTTTGCGTTCTTATGCTCGATGCCACCGAAGGTATTGAATCGCAAGACCTCAATATTTTCAACCTTATTACACGCAACCGAAAAGGGGTAGTTATTCTGGTAAACAAGTGGGACTTGGTGGAAAAGGATAACAAAACCATGAAGGAGTATACGGAGGTTATCCAAAACCGGATTGCTCCATTCAAGGATGTGCCAATCCTATTTGTTTCGGCCAACACCAAGCAGCGTATCTACAATGTGCTCGACGAAATTATGCACGTTAATCAAAACCGTCGCAAGCGAATTCCTACTTCACAGCTCAATGAGGTGATGCTTCCAATTATTGAAGCTTACTCTCCCCCCGCCATAAAGGGAAAGTTTGTGAAAATCAAGTTTGTTATGCAGCTACCGACCTTTGCACCTAGCTTCGCGTTTTTTTGTAACTTGCCTCAATACGTAAAGGAGCCATATAAGCGCTACCTCGAGAATAAACTCCGAGAGCAGTTTGACTTTACTGGTGTTCCCATTCAAATTTTCTTTAGGCAGAAATAACCAACCTGTCACAAATGGCAAGGTGCAAGTACATACAGAATGGACAGCAATGGGTAAAGACCAAAACCCGTGGTGTCCATTTTGCCATTTTCGCCTCAGTACTTGTTCTAATCTCCTCATTAACTGCCTGCCTGAAGGAGTCGACCTATTCCGATACACCAATCATTTCGTTCCAGAATTTTTCTCTAGTCTATGGCACCGACCAGCTAGGCAACAAAATATGGACCGGAACGCTAAAGATAAATTTCACCGATGGTGATGGCAACTTTGGACTTCCCGACCCAGACTCCACCACCCTGCCGCAATATCGCTACAATCTTTTTTTGACGAAATACATTAAGCAGAACGGCATTTTTACGGCTGTGCCAGACAGCGATCTTGCTACACCCCTTAGCTACACAGTGCCCTACGTAGCACCAGTTGGCAATAATAAAGCCCAAAAAGGAACCATTACCATCCAAATACAATACTACTCCGAGACCACCGATACAATCATGTATAGCTTCTATATCACCGATCTTACCCTTAACAACAGCAATGTTGCTGAAACTGGAGAAATCGTTTTTCCGGTATCCTCAAAGTAATCGTTACTTCAGTAGTTTCCAATTCCACATCTTTTTTTTATAACTTACGGCGGCCAAAAACCCAGAACGAATGAAAAAGGGCTTGTTCTGCCTTATTCTGGTGTTACTACTTCACCTTTCATCCTCTGCCCAACTGGCAAAGGTTCAGGCTGGGTTTATCTATAGCTTCACCCGATATCTTACCTGGGATGAGAACTCTATGGGTGACGCTTTTGTGATTGGCATTTTAGGAAACACCAGCACCACCGAGGCCCTTCGCATGCTTGAGGGTAACCGAACAATTCAAAACCGTCAAGTAGAGATTAAAACTTATGAGACCATTGGTGATATTGGTAAATGCCTCATTCTTTACATTCCAAAGGAACGCAGAAACAGCCTTGAAGTTGTGCTGGCAAAAATTGGCAATAATCCTACCCTTATTATCTGTGAGGAGGAGGGAATGGCTGCAAAAGGGGCTGGCATAAACTTTTTGATGGTAAGCGGCAGGGTTAATTTCGAAATTAATCCTGCAGCCATAAAGAGGCAGGGTATTTCCATACAGCCACAGCTGGTGGCTCTCGCCTACAGAGTTTATTGATCCATTTCTCCGTTACAACCCATTTATTGTCAGAAAAGAAAATCTCCTTTTCAATAAATTTATAAATTTGTGCCTTTGCTAAAAATCATAAGATTATAACCGAATACCTCAGATGGAAATTCCTGCAAAGTACGACCCCTCTTCAATCGAGAACAAATGGTATGCCTTTTGGATGAGCCAAGGTTTTTTTCGCTCTGTTCCCGATGGCAGAGAACCATACACCATAGTGATTCCTCCGCCAAACGTAACTGGCGTTTTGCACATGGGACACATGCTCAACAATACCATTCAGGATGTTTTTGTTCGCCGTGCTCGCATGCAGGGCAAGAATGCCTGCTGGGTTCCCGGAACCGATCATGCATCCATTGCAACCGAAGCTAAGGTGGTTGGTAAGCTAAAGGAGCAGGGCATTGAAAAGGCATCGCTAACGCGTGAAGAATTTCTAAACCATGCCTGGGAATGGACCCACAAGCATGGTGGCATTATACTAGAGCAGCTCAAGAAGTTGGGTGCCTCCTGCGACTGGGAGCGTACATGCTTCACCATGGACACAGAACGCTCCGAAAGCGTGATTAAGGTTTTTATCGACCTCTACCGTAAAGGGTTAGTTTACCGTGGAGTGAGAATGGTAAACTGGGATCCCCAAGCAAAAACAGCGCTATCGGACGAGGAGGTTATTTACCGTGAAGTACAGAGCAAACTCTACTACCTACGCTATGTAATTGAAGGCACTAAGGACTACGTGGTGGTTGCCACCACCCGTCCCGAAACCATATTGGGCGATACCGCCGTGTGCGTTAATCCCAACGATCCACGCTACGCCTACCTCAAGGGCAAAAAGGTTACGGTACCGCTGATTAATCGCATTGTCCCAATTATTCAGGATGAATACGTAGATATTGAGTTTGGTACCGGGGTGCTTAAAGTTACCCCTGCCCACGACATTAACGACTACATGCTGGGGCAGAAGTATAAGTTGGAATCCATCGACATTTTCAACGACAACGGAACCCTCAACGAAAGAGCACAGCTATACGTTGGGAAGGACCGGTTTGCCGTTCGCGACGAGATTGTAAAGGACCTTGAAAAGGCAGGCCTTATTGAAAAAATAGAGGGATACGTAAATAAGGTTGGCTTCTCGGAGCGAACCGACGTGGCCATTGAGCCCAAGCTAAGCACCCAGTGGTTCCTCAAAATGGAGGAGCTGGCAAAACCTGCCCTCGAGGCAGTGGAGAGCGACAACATACAGCTCTATCCGCCAAAGTTCAAGAATACCTACCGTCACTGGATGGAAAACATCAAGGATTGGTGTATTTCGCGTCAGCTCTGGTGGGGCCACCGAATTCCGGCCTACTACCTTAGCAATGGTACCTTTGTGGTAGCAGAAACAGAAGAAGAAGCACTGGCGTTGGCGAAAAAAGAGACGGGTAACTCTAACCTAACAATTGCTGATCTCCATCAGGACTCCGACGTTCTCGATACCTGGTTCTCATCGTGGCTATGGCCAATATCCGTTTTTGATGGTATTCGTAATCCTGAAAATCCAGACATTAAGTACTACTACCCCACTAACGACTTGGTAACGGCTCCCGAAATACTATTCTTTTGGGTGGCTCGCATGGTAGTAGCAGGGTATGAGTATAGAGGCGAAAAGCCTTTTACCAACGTTTACCTTACTGGCATTGTGCGTGACCAGCAACGGCGTAAAATGTCAAAACAGCTGGGGAACTCTCCCAATCCGCTCGATCTCATTGCCAAGTATGGCGCCGATGGCGTTCGCGTAGGTATGCTGCTGTGTAGCCCCGCAGGCAACGACCTCCTTTTCGACGAAAACCTTACGGAGCAAGGCCGTAATTTCAGCAACAAAATATGGAACGCCTTCAGGCTTGTAAACGGTTGGCAGGTAGACAGCACCATTCCTCAACCCGACAATGCCCGTCTTACCGTGGAGTGGTTCGATGCCATGCTCGACAAAACCATTGAACAGGTCAACCAGCAGTTCGATGCCTACAACGTTTCTGAGGCTTTGATGGTGATATACAAGCTCTTCTGGGACGAGTTTTCGAGCTGGTATCTAGAGGCTGTTAAACCAGGATTTAATCAGCCTATCGACAGTGCTACCTTCAACGCCACCATTGGTTACTTCGAAAAGTTGCTCAAGCTGCTGCATCCTTACATGCCCTTCATCACCGAGGAGATTTATCACCTCATCGCCGAGCGCGAAACTGGTGACTGCATCATGGTGAGCCTGCTACCGCAATCCAAACCATACAGCAGTAGTCTACTGGAGGAGTTCGATAACCTGAAGGAAACTGTGACCAACATCCGCTCTATTCGGCAGGATAAAAACATTCCTCAGAAAGATGCGCTGGAGCTATTTGTAAAGCGCGATGGTATGCCAACGATAGACCTTTCATCGGTAATTTGCAAAATGGCTAACCTCACCGCCATTACCCACACCGAATCGAAGGTAGAAGGAGCCTCCTCCTTCTTGGTAAAAACAACGGAGTTCTTCCTACCGCTCGGAGGCCTGCTCAACGTTGAGGAGGAGTTGAATAAGCTAAATGCTGAGCTCACCTACCTGCAAGGATTTCTCGTATCTGTTAACAAAAAGTTGAGCAACTCCAGCTTTGTAAATAATGCACCAGCCAAGGTTGTGGAGGTAGAGCAGAACAAAAAGGCCGACGCTGAATCGAAGATAAAAGCCATTATGGGACAGCTTGCACAATTAAAGAAATAGCCCATTTTTAGCTACAGTTACATATACCGTCATGCAAATGGCGGTATTTTTTTTTGAAAATGGTCGAAACTGGTTATGTTTTCTAACATTGACGCAATCGTTTGAAAATTGTTGGTTAATTTGCCCTAAATAGTTAGTTTTGCCCAATTTCATTAATAAGATTCCCAATGAGTGAGACAGAAATTTCAATGAGTCCCAATGATTTGGTGCAGTTTCTTCAGAAACCTTCATCGGAATTCACTAAGCAGGATATCATAAATTTTGCTGAAGCCAATGGCATCGAGATGGTCAACTTTCGATACTCAGCGGAGGACGGAAAGTTGAAAACGCTCAACTTTGTGCTGTGGAGCAAGGAGCACTTGGATACCATCCTTTCCGGAGGTGAGCGTGTTGATGGTTCGAGCCTCTTCTCCTTTATTGAGGCAGAATCAAGCGACCTTTACGTTATACCCAAATTTCGAACCGCTTTTGTTGATCCATTTGCCGAAGTCCCAACGCTGAACATTCTCTGCTCATTCTACAATAACGAGGGTAAACCGCTCGAAAGTTCTCCTGAATATATTCTCCGTAAGGCTCACGAAGATTTTAAATCGAAAACTGGCTGCACATTTAAGGCACTCGGGGAACTCGAATATTATGTTATTTCCGAAGATCAGCAATTCTACCCCGGAGTAGACCAGAAGGGATATCACACCTCTGAACCGTTTGCCAAATGGGAAGCAATAAGGGTGGAGGCGTTACGCTATATCACCCAAGCTGGAGGTCATGTAAAGTATGGCCATTCGGAAGTTGGTTGCTTTACCCAAGGTGGCATTCATTACGAGCAACACGAAATTGAGTTTTTGCCTATGCCGGTAGAGCAGGCAGTAGAGCAAATGATTATTGCTAAGTGGATACTCCGCATGTTAGGATACCGCTACGGTGTAAACATTAGCTTTGCACCAAAAATCACTGTAGGCAAAGCTGGTAGTGGGCTGCACATACACATGATGCTTGAAAAAGATGGCAAAAACATGATGGTTGCCAACGGTAAACTTAGCGACACTGCACGAAAAATGATTGCAGGAATTTTGGATGTTGCCGATGCACTTACTGCGTTTGGCAATACCATCCCTACCTCCTACCTGAGACTTGTTCCCCATCAGGAGGCTCCAACCAACGTTTGCTGGGGCGATCGAAACCGATCTGTACTGGTTAGGGTACCGCTCGGATGGAACGGCGCCAACATCATGCTCCAAGAAGCAAATCCTAACGAGCCAACACCTAAGTTGAGCGAAAGCAAACAGACGGTGGAATTCAGGGTACCCGACGGATCGGCCGACCTATACTGCCTGCTAGCCGGACTGGTTGTTGCTTCAGAGCATGGCATCTCCATGCCCAACGCGCTACAGCGTGCTCAGGAACTTTATGTCGATTGCAATATCTTCAAGGAAGAAAACAAGCACATTCAGGAAAAGTTAGAACAGCTGCCAGCCTCTTGTTACGAATCGGCTGAAAGGCTTGATAAGAAAAGAGAAGTATTTGAAAACAATGGCATATTTCCCAAAGGTGTAATCAACAATACCATAAGAATTCTTAAATCGCACAAGGACCAAGGATTGAGTGAGAGATTGTATGGTAAGAACGATGAAATTAAGCAACTCGTAGAAAAATATCTTCACATTGCATAGCAAAAAGCCCCGTTTTCGGGGCTTTTTTTATGGTGCAAGTCGTTCAATTATCCACTCCTCATTTTCGAGTCGATATTGAATTCTATCGTGCAACCGGTCTGGTCTACCCTGCCAAAACTCAATCAACGAAGGGTGTAGCAGATAGCCGCCCCAGTTATCAGGTCTATTTATCTCCCTGTTGGAGAACTCCTCTTGATAGTCGGACTTGAGGTTTTCGAGGTAACGTCGGTTTGGAATGACTTGGCTCTGGGGTGAAGCCCATGCACCAATTTTACTGCCCACTGGTCGTGTTTTAAAGTAACGATCCGACTCCTTTGGACTCATTCGCACGATCCTACCCTCAATCCTTACTTGGCGCTCCAGCTCAGACCAAAAAAAGACAAGTGCACCAAAGGGGTTTTGTATAATCTGTTTTGACTTACGGCTCTCATAGTTGGTAAAAAAGGCGAATCCACCCTCGTCTACTCCTTTTAGTAGCAGCATTCTGGCAGAAGGCTTGCCCTCAAAGGTAGAAGTGGCTAAGGTCATAGCATTAGGTTCCGGAACATTGGCCTTAAAGGCCTCTGAAAGCCACTGATCAAACTGAATAATAGGATCAGAATTCACCTCCGCTTCAAGCAGCTCAGCAAGCATATACTCCTTCCTAATACCGGCAATACTCTTCTTCATCTAATTCAATGGTTACATCAATAATATCTAAATGGCACGCATTAAGTGTAGTATCCTTATGATGTAGCTTCTATCCTCTCCCAAATCAATATGCTTCGCTCAGCCCAATCATAATATACAAAGGTACACGTTGCCATAAAAAACGTTTTTCGAAAATTTTTGTTTAACTTTTTTGTGCCGATTTTTAAAAGTTATCATAAAATTACATGCCGCTTATCGTTCCCAGCGGAATAAATGCTGACGTTTAGCTCAAAGCCAATGAGTAGAGCAATGGCGTTGAAGTAAAGCCAGAGCATGAGTGCCATAAAACTCCCGATAGAACCATAGAGTTTGTTGTACTGCCCAAAATCATTTACGTAGGCAGAAAAACCAAGCGAGGTAACTATGGCCAAAATGGTTGCAAGAGTAGCCCCTGGCGAAAAGAAGCGGAACTTCATTCTCTTTGCAGGAGCATAGAAGTATAGCAAAGCAATGGAGAAAAAGAAAAGAGCAAGGACTACTATCCACTTGCCCAACACAAGCAAGTATAGGGTAATTCCCTCCTGCAATATTCCATGCATTTCGAGGTAGCCCAGCACATACTGGCTAAAAAAGATAAGAGAGGTGGCAAGTGAAACAAGGAGCGTAAGAAGCAGAGTAAGGAAGATGGAAACTAAATATTGGGAATAGATATTCCGTGTTTCGATGGCATGGTAGGTGGCATTGAATGCGCCAATGAGTGAATTAACTCCGTTGGTGGAAAAAAACAGGGCTGCAATAAAGCCAAACGAGAGCAATCCGCCACTCTTCAGGGTTACCACCTCCACCAAGGTCGACTCAATGGCCGAGAAAGCATTGGATGGAATAATCCCCTTGAGTAACTCCAGCAACTGCGCCTGAAAGTTGGCAATGGGTATGTAGGGTATAAGCGTAAACAGAAAGATGATGGATGGAAAAATGGCGAGAAAAAAGCTAAAGGCAATGGCCGAAGCTCTCGTTGTAACTGCGCCCCTAACAATACCACGAAAAAAGAAAACTACAACATCGTAAAGTGGAATGCCTCCAAAGCCAGGAAATGAGAACCCCTTTGCCTTGTCGGTAACCATTTTCCACCTCGCAAGGAAGTATTTAGCCAACCAATCACCCATTTTATATGGCCTTAAGGCTTAAATCCAAACTTTTAATTTGGTGAGTGAGCGCTCCCACCGAGATGTAAGTAACTCCTGTCTCTGCATAGCCGCGTATGGTATCGCGAGTAATTCCACCTGATGATTCGGTCTCTATTCGTCCACCAACCATGGCTACGGCCTTAATAGTTTGCTCAATACCAAAGTTATCGAACATTACACGAGTTATTCCCTCAAGACTGAGTACTATTTCCAAGTCAGCAAGCGTCCTCACCTCGACCTCAATTGGTAAATTTTTACCTAAGCGCTGTAAATACTCCTTTACTCTACTAACTGCCTCACCTATTCCACCCGCGAAATCGATGTGGTTGTCCTTGAGCATTATCATGTCGAAAAGGCCCATACGATGGTTTTGCCCTCCCCCAATTTTAACCGCAAGTTTGTCGAGCACTCGGCTTCCAGGGGTTGTTTTACGTGTATCGAGGATAATTGCCCCAGTTCCCTCAACCAACTTAACATATTCAGCCGTTTGGGTGGCAATTCCGCTCATCCGCTGCATAATATTGAGCACCAAACGCTCACTCTTCAGCAGCGACTGAACCCTACCCGCAGCGAAAAAGGCTACATCACCAGGATTAATCAGCTGTCCATCGCTTAGTATCACCTCCAGAAGGATTGATGGATCTATTTTATGAAATACTCGCCGGGCAATATCAACTCCAGCTAATACGCCGGATTGCTTCACCAGCAACTTTACCTTGCCTTGCTTCTCAAGGGGAATGCAGCTGAGTGAGCTGTGGTCGCCATCACCAACATCTTCGCGTATGGCAAGGTCAATAAGTTCATCAACTAAAATGTCAAATTGTTCCATGTAATTAAACCATTTTTATCACCAATATTGCGGCACTGCATTTGCATAATGCGGGAATAATTGTCGAATTTAGCTACATAAATTGCATCGGCACAAATATAGGTTAACTTAGGGTTATTATCATCAAGGTTAACTCACCGATATTGGATATTGGTGTTGGTATGCTCAAAATTAACAAGCATGAAAATTAGGTTTGTAGCATTTGGAAAAACCACTCCGGCCTTTCTCTCCGAAGGGGTAAAAGAGTATGAAAAAAGGCTGGTTCACTACATAAACTTTGAGCTGAAACTTATTCCCGATATTAAGAATGCCAAAAACCTCTCAGAGCCTCAGCAAAAAAAAATGGAAGGGGAGTTGATCCTCAAAGCAACAGCCGACTGTGACTGTCTTATTCTTCTCGATGAGCAAGGGAAGTTGATGTCCTCATCGGGCTTTGCCGATTTTATAGAAAAGAAAGTGCTGGAGGGAACGCGCATTCTCTGCTTTGTTTCCGGTGGTCCCTACGGATTTTCGGAGGAGGTATATAAAGCAGCCAACTCCAAGCTATCCCTATCGCTCATGACCTTCTCTCACCAAATGATAAAGTTGATTTTTCTAGAGCAGCTCTATCGTGCATTTACCATCCTTAAAGGCGAGCCCTACCACCATCAATAAGCCAATTACAATGAAGCTAAATAAACTACTTACACCAATACTGCTTATCCTTACTGGAGCTGCCTTTCTGGCTCTTTTTCAAAATAGTGAAAATATCGAAAGGCTTATACAGGATAGAGAGTATGTGCAAATTCAGAGGCAGTTTAACGACAAAGTTTCCACAGTCCAAACCTTTGTCAACCACTTTACTAAAATTGCCATCAAAGCCAATAGCGACAGCGCTTTTAGTCAACTCACTACAAATGCACAATTGGTGTCTCAAAAAGGTATTGATGTTTACCTCTACCACAATGGCACTCCAATTTTCTGGAGTTCCAATCTGCCGGGGCCCGATGAGTTTCAAACTGGGTTGAGCCACATCGGTATACTTGAAAATTTATCGGGTGGCACCTACTACGTTGTTACCAGTGATACACTTGATTGGTGCATGGTAGCTGCTATAAAGGTATACACAAGTTATCCAATCCACAATCGATTTCTCAAAGCAGAACTCTACCCTGCTTCAAAAGTGTTTAGCGACATTGGCTTCAATCCACAAAGCACTTTTAACATATATAGTAAGGGGACGTTTATCTACTCGCTTATTGCCGACCACCACCTCCTTAAAACACTTTTACCAACCCTGCTGATGATTGGCCTTCTGCTCCTTGCTTTTGGTATTACCTTGCTTTTATCGGGCCATAGATGGAATAGGTTGGAGTGGATTAAGGTTGTGATTACTACACTGGTGGCGATAATGCTAATTTTGGTATTTAACCACTTCTATGCTGCCAACAAGAGTTTCTTCCCAAATTGGCTTTATGAAGGAGACGGAAACCACATTGATCTACTACTCCAATGGCTTCTCTTCATTCTAATTACTATTCCAATTTTCGCTTCCTCCATTTCCGCCAAACGACTAGCAAAATTACCGAGGGTAATCAAAAGAGTTGCTCTACCAGCGCTTCTTGCAGCAGGAGCGACGCTGTTGAGCGGAGTTGCCATTATACTTGCAGAAGCAATTATTGATGTGCTAGGACCAATTGGAGGTGCAAGGGCAATTCCGGCTGGGCCTGCCATTACCGGATTAATTAGCTTGATTATACTCGGCAGCTGCATTCTGATACTCTTAAAAACGGGGCTAAGAATTGCTGTATTTTCCAAAACCTCCGTGGGGTGGCTTATGGCAATTATGCTTATAAACACCTTACTTGTTGGTCTGCTTCCTTTTGAATCGTCGTACGATAGAATAATAGCTATGGTAGGAGCTCTATCTGTGAATATACTGTTTGCAGCAAGCGTTTATATCCCGGCTATCCGAAAAATATTCCCTCTAACCCTTGCGATCCTAATTTCAGTCGTTCTCTCCCTCCAGTTTTTACACACCAACGAAGAGAATACCGAAGAGTACCTTGCACATCTTGCTAAAGGTCTTGCAATGGATCACGACCCAGTAGCTGAAAATATAATTATCCGATTTAGTGATAAGATGAAGGCTGACTCGTCCATTGCAACCATGATGAAGAAGCTTCCTAAAAGCCTGCCCCAATTGCATCAATACCTGTCGAACAACTACTTTAAGGGCTACCTTACGCAGTACGACATGCAAGTAACCGCCTGTCCTCATGGCACAAAGTTGTTTCTAAATGACATCAACAAGCATGTAGGCTGCAAGAATTTTTTTATGGATATGGCGCTCGATATCGGTAAGCCAATTCTTAAGGACCACGTTTATTACCTCAACAACAACAACGGTAGAATTAGCTATTTGTTGATGTACAGCTACCCGGATGGGACCTCTGGCAACAACTTCCTAAGCGTCGAAATAGATTCAAAGTTGGCCATTGACCTGCCAGGTTACCCCAGCTTGCTAATCGACAATGGCCAACAAAACCGGCGAGAAGAAATTCCTTCAGATATCTCCTTTGCAAAATATCATGGAGAAAAGCTGGAGACAAAAAGTGGAACATTTTCCTATACGCTTAAAATGCCAGCACAGCTAGCCGACACGGGTATCGTTGTCATCAATCACGTTATGCATTTTGTGTTTAAGTCGTCCGATGACCAGCGAATTGTGGTTAGCCGACAAACCTATTCCATAATATTTCTACTCTCCCCTTTTGTATACATTTTCCTTGCCACCTACATAATGGTAATGCTTGTATTCAGAAGAAGAAAGGCATTGGGAAAAAGACATACCCTTCAGCAGCGTATTCGCAGTTTCTCAGTATTGCTCATGGTTGTTTCCATGCTTACCGTTGGTGCTGTTTCAGTTGGCTATAGTTTTTCGCGCCAAAAGAAAGTGGTGGAAGAGAGTATCTCCGACAAACTCCGTTCGGCCATTATCTCCATTGAGCCAAAAATTCAGCATCTTTCCTCACAACGACAACTGCTGGCAGGCGCGTTGGATTCTGAGTTGTTTACCACCTCCAATGTTATCTATGCGGACATAAATATATTTCGAACCACAGGGGAACTGTTGGGTACGTCAAGGCATGAGGCCTTTACCAATGAACTGCAGGGATTTTGGCTAAGCCCCGCAGCATACCAAGCCATTATTATACAAAAACGGGATATTTTTCTTGTTAATGAGCATATCGGGAAGTTGAGCTACACTTCGGCCTACGCGCCACTACTAAGCCGGACTGGTGAAATTTTGGCTGTAATAAACCTCCCATACTTCACCCGGGAGAATGAGATACGCGAGCAAGCCATGGCTTTAGTTGGACGCATTGCTAACATATACCTCCTGCTTGCAATCCTTGCTGGGATTTCAGGCTATTTGGCCGCTAGCAGCATTTCCAAACCATTGCAGCGCGTGAGAGCCGCAATGCGTCGCACCAACATTACAGGAAAACCTGAGATAATTAGCTACAATGGAAATGATGAGATTGGTCAGCTGGTGCATGACTATAACCGAATGGTAACCGAACTATCTAAAAATGCGCAGCTGCTTGCCCAAGGAGAGAAAGAGAAAGTGTGGCGCGAAATGGCGCGACAAATTGCCCATGAGATTAAAAACCCGCTTACACCAATCAAGCTAAGCCTTCAGCAATTAGTTAAGTTGAAAAAGGAGGGTTATGCTGAATGGGACACCAAATTTGAGGAATTTTCAAAAATGCTCCTTGAACAGGTAGGTATCCTCACGCAAACGGCGGGGCAATTTAGCAATATTGCCCGCGATACTAGCTCCAACGCCAGCAATGTAAAGTTGTTCGAACTATTATCGAACACCAAAGCCCTCTTTGCGGGACAGAAGGGACTTACTATTGAGACGGATTGCCTAGACCAGAATAACGTCCACGTTTTTGCTGATAAGGAACTGCTTCAGAAGGCGGTTACCAACCTAGTGAAAAATGCAATTCAGGCAACAATTAACGTTAAAAATCCAATAATCACTATTGCGGCTGAATGCGCTGAGGACGTTGTGCTATTAAGCATTACCGATAACGGGGAAGGCATCTCTCCAATGCAACAAGCCCGGATTTTTGAACCTTACTTCACTACCAAATCAGGAGGAACAGGCCTCGGCCTTGTGCTTACACGAAAAACGATTGAGGAAGCTGGTGGATCTATTTGGTTTACTAGCGAAGTCGGTGTTGGAACCACATTCTTCTGCAAGCTACCAATATTCAGAACGAGTAAGACCAATTAGTGTCAATGTTGTTTATCCTGTAAAACCTACAATAATGAGGACTACAATAACTATTCTTTCAGATAATCAACCAGGTGAAGGTTTTGAAAGTGAGCATGGACTTTCGTGGCTGGTAGAGGCGTCTGGAACAATTTTGCTGGATGCAGGTGCCTCCGACTTATTCCTTCACAATGCACAGCAGCTGAATATTGACCTATCCTCGGTTGAAATGGTTGCGCTAAGCCATGGCCACTGGGACCACGGTAATGGATTAAAGTTTTTAACCAATAAAACAGTTACCTGCCATCCTGCGGTTTTTCGAAAACGGTTCTCGAGAGATGGTTCTCTTTCTGTAGGTCTTTCCTTTTCCGAAGAGGAGATGCTGGGGAAACTCACCTTTCGCAAAACAGAGACCCCCGTATTTTTAAATGACCGAGTGGTTTTTCTTGGGGCCATTCCTCGAAAGTTTGAGTTTGAGAATACACCTACCCACTTTACCCTCGAAAATGGAGAACCCGATATGCTCCCCGATGATTCGGCATTGGCCATAATCCATAATGAGGAGTTGATTATCCTTACAGGGTGTGCCCACTCTGGTGTATGCAACATTGTAGACTATGCTAAGCAAGTAACAGGAA
>DATKTT010000171.1:0-2489 GCA_035530955.1 Williamwhitmania sp.
ATATAACAGTGCGGCTAACACAATTCCAGCCAACCCTAGCGATACGGGTGCAATGGAGAATGCTAGATTTCCATGCAGCTCCAGCGGCAATCCTGTAGCGCTTACAAAGTGTCCAAATGGAATAAATCCGGCAAAGATGGCACCAAGTGCAAGTAAAATTAAGGGGATGTTCATTGCCCAAAGCCCATGCTCGTGGTTGTGCTTGTCGGCTGACTGGTTATGCCAGAAAATGTTGAAGTATAGCCTAAACATGTAGAATGCAGTCAAGCCACTGGTGAATAGGGCCACGTAGTAAACCGGCTTATTTCCCTCGTAGGCAGCATGTAGAATGGCCTCCTTGCTGAAAAAGCCAGCAAACGGTGGTATGCCAGAAATTGCCAAACAGGCTGCAAGAAAGGCAAAGTGTGTTATGGGCATGTTTTTTCGTAGACCGCCCATTTGCCGCATATCGTTGCTATGCACAGCATGGATTATTGCCCCAGCACCTAAGAATAGGAGCCCTTTGAAAAATGCATGGGTGAAGAGGTGAAACATGGAGGCGGTGTAGCCCACTGTTTGACCTTCACCCCAACCTGCTACTCCAAGGGCCAACATCATATACCCAATTTGTGAGATGGTAGAAAAAGCGAGCACTCGTTTTATATCGGTTTGAGTGGTTGCAATAATGGCAGAGAAGAGGGCTGTAAAGGCAGCAATGTAGGCAACAATAGGTAGGGCTTCCGGCGCTGAAATGGCAAATACAGGAAATAACCTAGCAACAAGGTATACACCAGCTACTACCATGGTGGCCGCGTGTATAAGTGCCGATACAGGAGTTGGACCTTCCATGGCGTCGGGAAGCCAAATGTGCAGCGGAAACATGGCCGATTTTCCAGCCCCTCCCATAAATACCAGCATTACGCCCCAGGTTACGGCCGACACTCCTAAAAATCCAGTTCCCAACATGCCCGTGAGATGGGCCGACGTTGGGTCAGTAAGTCGTTCAATGAGCAGGCTGAAGTTGAAGGTTTGTGCTCCAAAACCAAGTATCAAAATGCCTATAAGAAAACCTAAGTCTGCAAAGCGTGTAACAATAAATGCCTTTTTTGCAGCAGCAATGGCGGAGGGTTTATTGAAGTAGAAGCCAATGAGTAGAAACGATGATACTCCAACCAGCTCCCAGAATATATACATCTCGAAAATGTTTGAGGAAACAACCACCCCAAGCATGGCCATGGTAAAGAGGGAGAGGTAGGCGTAGTACGACTGAAAGCGCTCTTCACCCTTCATGTATTGCAGGCTATAGATATGGACCATGAGTGAAATGAAGGTAATGACTAGGAGCATCATTACCGAAATGGGGTCAAGCAGGATGCCCATGTCTATGGATAGGTTGCCGTTGAACTTCAGCCATTCAAAGCTTAAGGCGGTAATTTTTTCGTAACCCCCGTTTGCGCTCATCCCCAAA
Source organism: Williamwhitmania sp. (assembly GCA_035530955.1). Taxonomy (GTDB): domain Bacteria; phylum Bacteroidota; class Bacteroidia; order Bacteroidales; family Williamwhitmaniaceae; genus Williamwhitmania. The sequence continues at coordinate 1,448 of DATKTT010000171.1, forward strand.
AAGAAGTATTTCCAAGCTACAACAATTGAGAATATGGTGGCTAACAGAGTGGAACTTGTCCCAACGATTCCAGCCAAGAGTGGCTTTAACCGCTTTCCCCATAAACCGAGGAATATTGAAGTGGTGAGCGGTAAGGCGAGCACCAGCACCGTTAATGTTGCGTAATCCATGGGTTTAATGTTTCATTGAGGAGGTTTCTTCCACATCAACTGCCTTGAATTTTCGGAAGAGGTTAATTATTATAGCGATGGCAGTTGATACCTCGGCTGCCGCAATGGTTATAACGAATAGGGTGAAGAAAATACCTTCTAGCTGATTGGGGTAGAGGTATTTGTTGAAGGCTATAAAGTTGAGGTTAACGCTATTTAGCATCAGCTCGATAGACATTAACATGGTTATCATATTTCTCCTGGTAAAGAAGCCGTAAACTCCCAAGAAGAATAGGGCCGAGCTCAGTATTAGGACGTGAAGAAGGGGAACCTGTTCCATATCTTAACTATTTTTTTCTTTTTCTTTAATGGCAATGGTAATGCTACCAACAAGTGCAGCCAGTAACAAAATGCTTACCAACTCAAAAGGGTAAACGTATCCGTGTGCTTTTTGATCGAGGAGCTGTCTTCCTATGGCCCTTACATCGTGTGCCATGGGAGCAACCTCCGAAGGGGTAAATGGATGCTCGATAAAGATTGCGACCACCATAAGAAAGGCGACCAAGGCTAGCATTCCGCCAACCAACGCTCGGCGTCTTATTTGTTGAGGGAGTTTTTCACCGGATCGGTGCGTGAGGAAGATGGAGAATATAATGAGAACTACGATGCCTCCCACGTATATTATCATCTGCAGCGCAGCTATGAAATCCATCTCCATAAGAAGGTATATTCCAGCAATTCCAATAAGGCTCAGAAGCAGGTATATGGCTGCTCTAAAAATCATTCGGGTGAAAATAGTCAATGCCCCAAAGGTCAGCACTAGGCCCGAAAGGATGTAAAATGCTATTGCCGTTCCGTTCATTACTCTGTAGTTTTTTCTTTAAGTTTTGAAC
>DATKTT010000172.1:0-2735 GCA_035530955.1 Williamwhitmania sp.
CAGGCAAGTCTCAACTATCACCAGGTGTATGTGGAATACGTTCTTCAGGACTCTTCTCTCTATACCTTTACACTCACCAAGAGTAATGCAGCTTGGAATTTTCAAAAGTTAGGTAAAACTTTTTTTAGCAGTTTGAAGACATTTCAGCGACAGATGGTGCCAAGTGACTTTGGCAAGTTGACAAGAATGGACTTAGATTCGCTTGCAACGGCAGGATATGATCTTTACCAGAAGTTGCTGCAGCCATCTAGCAAGCTCATTGAAGGTAAAGAGTTGATAATTGTTCCGCACAATGAGCTAAATTCCATTCCGTTTGATGCATTAATAGTTGAAAAGGTTGCACATCCTAACGGTTACTACGATTTGCCATATTTAATTACCCGGAATTCAGTTTTGTATGCACTGTCATCAAAGGTTTTTGTTTCTGGAGGTAACCCATCTGGATCCTTCTTTCCATCTTCCTTGTCGGTTGCTCCCAGCTACACTGGTGCCTCTACCACTCGCATGAGCACTAGGGGTGCCTATCGCAATAATCTCGCCGAGCTTTATGGGGCAGAAGACGAGGTTAGGTGGGTTAGCCATATTTTTCATGGCGATGTGCTGGCTGGGAAGGATGCCACCGAAAGAAAGTTTAAGGAGATATCAAGCCGTTACGATATTCTGCATCTGGCCATGCATACCTACGTTGATTCCGAAAATCCCCTATTTTCGAAACTCATTTTCTTCAACTCACCCGATACTACTGAGGATGGATATTTAAATGCCTATGAGGTGTACAATATGCGCTTAAAAGCAAGGCTGGCAATTTTAAGTGCATGCCGAAGTGGTGATGGAAATTTGGTGCGAGGAGAGGGACTAATGAGCATAGCCCGAGGTTTTCGTTACGCAGGCTGCCCCTCGCTTGTTGTAACTCAATGGCGGGTTGATGACTATTCTGGAGGTGAGGTTGTGAAAGATTTTGCCTTGAATTTAACCAGAGGCTATTCCAAAAGTGAAGCCTTGCGTGATGCACAACTATCGTTTTTGGCCTCCGCCGATCCACTTCGCTCGCACCCTTACTTTTGGGCTGGATACCAAGTTGTTGGCGTAGACGCCCCACTTTTTATACCGTTTGGCTTTCTTGTGATTCCACTCCTAGTTCTAATTATGGCGCTAGTTCAGCTGCTTGTTCCGTTTCGCCGTCGGGGGAGTTATTCCTTCAGATAATCGGTGAGGTAATCGTTAATCTCCTTGGCTTTGCTGGCATACTTGCCGCCATTGATTTTTATTTTATTGGCAAGAATAAATGCATCGTTATACTTGGCTTGGTTTATATAGGCAAGACAAAGGTACCACTCTGCGGTTTCGGTATAGAGCCCATCGGAGTAACGCTCAATGGTCGATTTTAGCAACGCTTCGGCATTGGCAGCTTGGTTGTTTTCCAGGTATGCCGAGACAAGCATCAGCCGTCCAACCTGATCTTCGGGACGAGTTTTTACATATTTCTGCAAGTCTGGAATGGCATTATCCAACTTGCCGTGGCGATAAAAATCAACTATTTTGGCTTGAATATTCTGCATCATCGGTTCATTGCCTCTGCTGCTAGTGGTTGGCATCTCGTAGCGCGTGTAGTATTTATCGAACAGGCTGGTTGGGGTGTCGTACACCTTCCATAAAAAGAAGGTAGATACCGCCATCACAACTAGGACGGCTGCAACCTTAATTAGGTTTGAGAGCCCACCCCGTGCTGCAGGTTTAACCTCTTTGCTTGCTTCGGAGAGCTGCTTACGGAGATTTACAATGTCTGTCTCGAGGATTGCATCCTTAAGTTCCCGGCAGAGTTGCACCTGCTGCTGGAGCTCTTCGTCGGCGGCCATCTCTTTCTCAAACTCCTGTGCCTCTTTGTTTGTTAACTTTTCCAGAAGATAGTCGTCAATTTTGTTAAAATGGTTCGTTTCCATCTTGGTTGGATATAGTATTATATTGGGGATCACTCTTTATACTTTTTACGAGATATTCTTTGCAGAGATACTTCTTGCGACGGGCAAACTCTTCGGAGGACAATCCCAGCTCATCGGCCATTTGTGAAAAGCTAGTGCCATTAAAGAATGCAGTGAGGGTTTTCTGGCAATCCTCCGATAGCTTTTTAAAGTGCTCGTAAAAAAGCTCTTTTCGCTTACTCTCAAGATACTCCAAGTATAGCGGGCTTTCTTCCTCAGCGGCTTCAATCATTGGTAGTGCCTCTTTATCCTTTTGTCTATTCTGAAGCGTCTTTAGCCAAATTAATCGGCAGGTAGACATCAAATATGGTAACACCGCGTAGTTGGAGTCGAGCTGACCCTTCTTTGCTTTACGGTAGAAAATTATTATAGCCTCCTGAAAAATGTCGTTTGCATCGTCCTCTTGTCCTCCTTGGTGATAAATCATCTTTGCAACATTGGGATAGAATTTGGCATAGAGATATTTTAACGCCTCCTTGTTTTGACCAAGAATACCGTTAAAGAGATCAATATTTGTGAATTCTGCCAACGTTGTTGCGTGTTTGGTTGTTAACAAAACTAAAAAAAATGACCGATTAATGGGTTATAATTGGGAAGCAAAGTTTGGGAAGCGGGCATGTTTTTGCTATGTTGCTTACTGGCAGTATAATAAAAAAACTCCAAAGTGTAACTTTGGAGTTCAGTGCGGATGAAGGGACTCGAACCCCCACGCCTTTCGGCACCAGATCCTAAGTCTGACGCGGCTACCAATTACGC
>DATKTT010000173.1:0-3239 GCA_035530955.1 Williamwhitmania sp.
AGGAGCATCGGGCGGCCCCATTGGGATTATCAATGTTGATTTTATCCGCGAGGTGAATTTTTATACGGGAGCATTCCCAGCCGATAAGGGAAATACGCTTAGCTCCATTATGGACTTCCGATTAATAGATGGAAACGCCGAGAGGCTCAAGGTAAAGGGAGCCGTTGGGGCGAGCGACCTTGCGCTAACGCTGGATGGGCCGCTAAGTAAGAACACAACCTTTATACTCTCTGCACGTCGCAGCTACCTTCAGTTTCTCTTCAATGTTTTGGGGTTACCCTTTCTGCCAACCTACAACGACTTTCAGTATAAGGTAAAAACCCGCATAAACGACAAAAACGAACTTACCTTCATTGGGTTGGGTGCACTCGATCAGTTTAAGCTCAACACTAGCATAAAAAACCCAACCGAGGACCAGCAGTATATCCTCAATACTCTCCCAGTAAACAATCAATGGAGCTACACAGTTGGGGCTGTTTACAAGCACTTTAGAGCCAGTGGATACGACACGTGGGTAGTTAGCCGCAGCTTTCTGAATAATCGAGCATACAAATACAATAACAACGATGAAAACTCCTATAAGCTGCTGGACTATAGCTCCACTGAGGGCGAAAACAAAATTAGGTATGAGCACGACCGAACCACCTCCTCCGGCTTTAAGCTCAACTATGGTGTCGCTACCGAATATGACCAGTACACAAACAAAACTTACCGATTGACCTCCACGGGAGACAGTGTTCAGACAATAAACTACAATAGAAATTTAAACTTTTGGAATTGGGGCATTTTTGGTCAAGCCACCAAGAGCATTTTAGATGATAGGCTAACACTATCGTTGGGAATCAGAACCGATGCCAACAGCTACTCGGCAAAGATGAGCAATATGCTCGACCAACTTTCACCCCGCTTTTCGGCCTCCTACATGCTCACAAACAGATGGTCGGTAAACTTCAATACCGGCCGATATTTCGAGTTACCTCCTTATACTACACTTGGTTATGCGGCTAGTGACGGCACCCTGATCAATAAGCAGAATGGGGTTCGCTACATTCAATCGGACCACATTGTTGCAGGCCTTGAGTATCGCCCCAACGACGATAGTAAAGCCTCCATTGAGGGATTCTACAAGAGCTACCGGCACTATCCTTACTCCCTTACCGACTCTGTTGCCATCTCGAGCAAGGGTGCCGACTATGGAACCTTTGGTGATGAGGCGGTGATTCCAATTGGAGAGGGTCGTGCGTATGGAATGGAGCTGCTCTACCGTACTAAAAACATTCTGGGATTTAACGCCATTGTTGCATACACCCTTGTTTGGAGCGAATTTAAAAAGGCAGACAAGAATTTTGTGAATACTGACACCTACATCCCAACGGCTTGGGATAACAGGAACATTATCACCATTACAGCAACCCGTGAGTTTCAAAAAGGCTGGGAATTCGGATTCAGATGGCGCTATGTGGGTGGTGCGCCCTACACCCCATACGATCTTAACCGTTCATCGCTCATCGATGTGTGGAACACTCAGAATAGGCCATATTTTAACTACTCGGAATTTAATTCGCTCCGGTTTAAAGCGTTTCATCAGCTCGATATCAGGGTTGATAAAACCTACTATTTCAATCGATGGACACTCAACTTCTACGTCGATATCCAAAACGTATATAACTTTAAGGCCGAAGAACAACCAAACTACATTGCTTCCGGGATAGATCCTAGCGATCCTACCCGCTATATTCTGAAGGAGATTCCCAGCAGCGGATCGGGAACCATTCTTCCAACCATTGGGTTGATTGTTGAATTTTAATGATTACTGTGATTTTAACCATCGAACCATGAAAAAGATTTTGAAGACTAAACTTTACTTAATTGCAGCAGTGTATATGCTTACAGCATGCACAAGCAGCAAAACCAACTCCCCAAATGCTATTCAGGAGATAAAAACTAAGCCAGACCCAAAAGGTCGAGAACTGTTAGTTGAGGTTGAAAAAGGGGCAGCCTTTAACCATCCACTTATTGCCATCTGGATTGAAAATGAGAATGGCGGATTTATCCAAACCCTCTACGCTTCTAAATCTTTTTCAAAGGGCATTTTTAAGTACGGCGTAAGCGATGGTACCAGCTGGAAACCGGGTCCCCGACGAAGACCAGCTGCCCTACCCTACTATTCTCACAAGCTTGGCATACGCACATTGGATGGACTTTACCTACCTACACCCGACAACCCTGTTCCCGATGCGGTTACAGGCGCAACACCAACAGGAAATTTTATTGTTGATGCAACCACACAGGTTAAGCTAAAGCACTTCAGGGTGCTGCTGGAAATAAATCAACCTTGGGATTTTAACGGTTCTTGGACAAACGACCGTTATCCAAACGATGATGAATACAAAACCTCGGGGCAACCTGCAGTAGTTTATGCTGCAATAATTAATACAGACAGCCTTAAGCCAGTAGTAATGATTCCAATTGGCCACAGCAGCTACAACGGAAAAGATGGCAACCTCGATACCGACCTTTCAACATTAACCACGGCGCTAAATATTATTGGCAAGGCAACAGTAACCTTTAAAAACTAGCAACCTGTTTTTTACAACATTCCTAAGGCTAAAATGACTCCAACTGAAAATAATGATATGAAGCCTAACACCTCGCATCCCAAGGTTGCCATTCTTGGTGGAACTGGGCTTATTGGTAGATCCCTAGCCAATAGGCTAGTGCAGGAGAATTACTTGCCTATAATTGTAACCAGAAATATTCAGCATGTAAGCCCACAATTCGAAGCCCGGCACTGGGACGGAAAAAGTGCTGGCGAGTTGGCTAATATCATTAATGGGTGTGTTGCCGTAGTTAATCTTGCTGGGGAAAACATTTCCTCTGGCATTTGGACACCGGCAAGGAAGCAAAAGTTGCTTAGTAGCAGATATGACACCACCACCAACCTTGTTTCGGCTTTGGCGCTACTGCACCACAAGCCGGAAGTGCTTCTACAAGGTTCGGCAGTTGGCTTTTATGGAACTCATGCCAATGATGCCGACGAACAAACCTCATCAGGCAAAGGCTTTCTTGCTGAACTTACCGTCCTTTGGGAATCGGCGGCCTACAACGCCGAAAGGCTTGGCATAAGGACGGTTTACCTGAGAACAGGCATTGTGCTCGCTCAAGCAGGTGGAGCATTTCCAAAAATGCTCATTCCATTTAAACTGTTTTTAGGAGGAAACATGGGAAGTGGTAAACGT
>DATKTT010000174.1:0-8557 GCA_035530955.1 Williamwhitmania sp.
GTATGAGATGCAAAACTTTTATGGGATGCTGAACTGTATAATTATTGATGATGATGAGCTTTCGAGCAGAATCATCGAGGAATATGTGAAGAAGACAGAGTTCCTTAACCTCGTAAAGTCGTTTCCATCGGCTATACATGCTATTAGAGGCATTGAGAAAAGTGACGATATCCAGCTTATCTTCCTGGATATTGAGATGCCCGAAATGACCGGAATTGAGTTTCTCAAAACTCTGAAGGTTGCGCCTCAGGTGATTATTGTCTCCTCCAAAGAGAAATATGCGCTTGAAGCTTTCGAGTATGACGTCACCGATTATCTTTTGAAGCCGGTATCCTATGCGCGGTTTTACAAGGCTGCAACAAAGGTGTTCGACCGATTCACTTCGGGAAACAAGCCTACCGTTGAGGATGATGAGATATTTATTAAGAAAAACAGCTCGCTGGTGAGGCTTAAGCTCAGCGAGATACTTTGGGTTGAAGCGCTCGAAAACTACGTAGTAGTCAATACTGGTAAGGAGAAGCACACCATTCACTTTACCATGAAGGCCATTGAAAGCCAGCTTCCTGCCTCCACTTTTAAGCGGGTTCATAGGTCGTTTATTGTAAACGTTAAGAAAATATCGAGCATTGAGGATAATTCTATCCTTCTTCGCTTTGCAACTGGATCGAAGCTTGTTCCTATTGGGAAATCCTATCGCGAAAAACTTTTAAAGGAGCTTAAGCTAATCAGTAAATAATTTTCTAAATGATTTCGCTGCGAACACTATTTTTGCAGCACGTTGCCCAGACTTCCGATAGCCCGTTGGGATTGGAAATCAAGCGTGCTGAGGGTGTATATATTTATGACACCCACGATAGAGCATACCTTGACCTTATTTCTGGCATATCTGTTAGCAGCATAGGCCATTGTAACCCTGCTGTAGTTAAGGCTATTCAAGAGCAAGCGGAGAAATACTTGCACCTTATGGTGTATGGCGAGTATGTTCAAGCCCCCCAGGTTGAATATGCTGTTGCTTTAACAGAACTACTTCCTGAAAATCTATCGCAGGTTTACTTTGTGAATAGTGGAAGCGAGGCCAACGAAGGTGCGCTGAAGTTGGCAAAGCGCTTTACCGGTAGAACTGAATTAATTGGTTTTGAAAAAGCCTACCATGGGAGCACTCATGGGGCACTCAGCATGATGGGTGATGAGAGTTTTAAGAATGCCTTCCGTCCGCTGCTGCCCGATGTTCGCCATCTCTCATTCAATAGCATTGAAGAACTTCAGCAAATAACAACTAGGAGCGCCGCAGTGCTAGTAGAGCCTATTCAGGGTGAAGCTGGAGCCATAGTACCCGATCGGGAGTTTCTGGTTGCATTAAGGAGACGCTGCAATGAGGTTGGTGCCTTGCTAATTTTTGATGAAGTTCAAACTGGTTTTGGCCGTACTGGCCACCTGTTTGCTTTTCAGAAATTCGGGGTTGTTCCCGATGTGATGACCATTGCCAAAGGCATGGGCGGAGGTATGCCGTTGGGTGCTTTTGTATCAAGTGCCGAAATAATGGCCTGCCTCAAAACCAATCCTATTCTTGGCCACATTACCACCTTTGGCGGGCACCCAGTGTCGTGTGCTGCGGCAAAGGCCAACCTCCAATTCATCTTGGAGGAAAATCTGGTTGAATCAGTTTATGAGAAGGAGATGGTGTTTCGGTCACTTTTAAAGCATTCCTTAATAAAGGAGGTAAGGGGAAGTGGTCTGCTACTTGCCGTAGAGTTGGGCAATGCAGCGTTGGTGCAGGCAACCATTACGAAATGTTTGGACAGAGGGGTAATTGCCGACTGGTTCTTATTTTGCGATACATCCTTGCGTATTGCTCCGCCGCTTATTATCACCGAAGAGCAGATTCGTTTGGCTTGCACTGCAATAATATCATCGCTAGATGAGCTGAAAGGCTAGGAAGCCAACAAGCCACCCATGATGGAACCAAATATTACCGTTTTCACCGGTGATGAGGTGATGGGACAGGTTCCGTGGCAGCCCCAGAAATGGAAGTACACAAATCCGACAATTCCACCAAGAATAACACCGGCAAGCATTTTCCATGAAAATAATTTGCGAATCTTTTCGTTAGCTAACATGCTTCTGTATTTTTGTGTCGTTTTAACAACAAACCTCCAACTATGTTCAAAAGACTAATTAACATAATCACCCTGGTTTCGCTTGCATTGTTACCGATAGTGGGAATGGGGCAGCAAATGGCTGTCGATACCTTAAAGCAGGGTGAAAGCACCCTCAACACCTTGATGGATGAGGTTGCCAAACAGCTTGATTTGTCGGAAATGAACAGGCTAAACCAAGAAGTCTGTTCAACATTGAAGGTACTTCTTAGTAAACCAGGCTCTTTCGACTATCCCTTCGATTCGCTCGCCCACATAGGAAAAGTTGTTTCCGATGATAAGCTGATTCGCATCTTTACTTGGAATATTCCTCAGGCAGGAGGTACGCAAAAAATGTTTGGTTTTCTGCAGGTAAAGAATAAGAAGAGCGGGGCGGTTTCGCTTTTTGAGCTCAACGACTCCCGTGCCAAGATTCAAGACCCTGCTGACCAAATCTGCGGCCCACAATCGTGGTTTGGCGCCCTCTACTATCAGATAGCCGAGAAGAAGGTGGCGGGAACCAATTACTATTTCCTTTTAGGTGTTGACCTTAACGATATTTTTACCTGCAAGCGAGTTATTGAGGTGCTCCATTTTGATTCGGAAAACCAACCTGTTTTTGGTGCCCCCATCTTCAATAATGGCAAAAAGATTTTCTCCAGGATAATTTTTGAATATTCTGCCAGAGCAACCATGATGATGCGTTACCTTCCCGAATCAGATATGATTGTTTTTGATCACCTAAGCCCCTCTCGCTCTGAGTATGTTGGTGATTTGCGATTCTATGGACCCGACTCTTCCTACGATGGTTTCAAGTTTATTAAGGGGATGTGGGTTTTACAATCGGACCTTGATCTACGAAACCCTTCAAAACCCAAGAAGCGACAACTGCCACAACCGCCTGATACCAGAGAATAATTGCATGATCTTGTTTCTGCATTATTTAGGATTAACTTTACTCATTCCTAATGAAAAATTGGATGGAGATGAAAAAACTAGTAATAGCAATGGCTACACTTGCACTAATGGGAGTAATATCTTGCTCTTCGGACAAGAAGAATGACGATGCAAACTTTAAGTGGCAGATAGATCAATTTGCCGATCTAAAGATTTTACGTTATCAGGTTCCCGATTTCGACAGCTTATCGCTTGATCAGAAAAAGCTCGTTTACTACCTTTCCCAGGCCGCCTTATCGGGGCGCGATATTATTTGGGACCAGAACTATAAGTACAACCTTGCGGTAAGAAGAGTGTTGGATGGCATCTACTCTGGCTATTCTGGTGATCGAAATGAGCCTGATTTTGCAAAATTCATGGTTTATATAAAGCGAGTATGGTTCTCCAACGGAATTCATCATCACTACTCCAACGAAAAGTTTCTTCCTGGATTCTCCAAGGAGTACTTTGCCGATTTGGTGAAGAATACTCCAGATAAATTTTTTCCAAAGGAGTTGGGAACAAAGGAGGAGATGCAAACGATGTTGGTGCCAATTATTTTTGATCCCAACGTGGCCCGCTACCGGTTGGACCAAAAGGAGGGTGTTGATATGGTAACATCGTCGGCGGTAAATTTTTATGAAGGCGTTACCCAAAAGGAGGTGGAGGCTTTCTATGCCAAAATGGTCAATCCTAAAGATACTCAGCCTATCTCCTATGGATTGAATTCCAAACTTGTGAAGGAGGATGGCAAGCTAGTAGAAAAGGTTTGGAAGGTGGGGGGCATGTATTCTTCCGCCATTGAGAAGATTGTGTATTGGCTTGGTAAGGCAAAGGATGTAGCAGAAAACGACAAGCAAAAGGAGACAATTCAATATTTGATTGACTACTACAACTCAGGCGATTTGAAGATGTTCGATAAGTATAATCTTGCATGGGTTTCCGATTTAGCTTCCAAGGTGGACTTTGTTAACGGATTTATTGAGACCTATGGAGATCCACTTGGCTACAAGGCGACGTGGGAATCGATAGTCGATTTTAAGGATATTGAGGCTACTAAGAGAGCAGAAATTATCAGTAGCAATGCCCAATGGTTTGAGGATAATTCTCCCACCGATACCATTTATAAGAAGAAGGAGGTAAAGGGTGTTACAGCCAAAGTAATTACAGTGGCCTGCCTTGGTGGTGATTGCTTTCCATCAACGCCCATTGGCATAAACCTTCCTAACGCCGACTGGATAAGGAAGGATTATGGTTCGAAGAGTGTAACTATCGAAAACATTACCCACTCCTACGATATGGCTTCGCTTGGCGATGGCTTTATTGATGAGTTTGCTTACTCTCAGGAGGAGATTGAACTGGCCAAGAAATATGGCGCCATTGCAAGCAACATGCTTACCGATCTTCACGAGTGCTTGGGTCACGGCTCGGGTCAGCTAGCCCCTGGTGTTAAGGGCGATGAGCTCAAAAATTACGGATCTACTCTAGAGGAGGCTCGCGCCGACCTGTTTGCCCTCTACTATATTGCCGATCCAAAGTTGGAAGAGCTGGGAGTATTACCATCGTATGATGCTGCAAAGGCCGAGTATAACCAATATATTCGCAATGGTCTTATGACGCAGCTTACACGAATTGAACCTGGAAAAAACATTGAGGAGGCGCACATGCGCGACCGGGCCTTAATTTCTGAATGGTGCTATGCTAAAGGAAAGGCCGACAATGTGATTGAGAAGGTGGTTCGCGATGGAAAAACCTACTTCAAAATTAACGATTACCAGAAGTTGCGAACTCTATTTGGCCAACTTCTTAGAGAGGTTCAGCGCATTAAATCCACTGGAGATTTTGCGGCCGGGAAAAATCTAGTTGAAACATATGGTGTACCGGTTGATCAACAGCTGCATAAGGAGGTTTTGGAACGTTATAAGAAGTTGAATTTGGCTCCTTACGCCGGATTTATTAATCCGGTGCTAACACCGGTTGTTAAGGATGGTAAGATTGAAGATGTAACTATCACTTATCCCACCGATTTTGTTAAGCAGATGATGGAGTATGACAAGGATTATTCGTTCTTGCCAACCTTCAACTAGCTTGTGGTAAAAAAATGGGGCGGTAAATTCTACCGCCCCATTTTTTTATAGATTTAACCGCTGCCGCAGCAACTTTTGCCCAGCATCGCTCGATCGAAGCTTTTCTCCATTCTTTAGCGCTACCAGATAGGAGTCCTTTTCATAAAGTTCCAGCCGCTGTATCTTTTCCACGTTCACTATGTAGGAGCGATGAATTCTTACAAATGCCGATGTCGGAAGATGCTGCTCAAAGTATTTCATGGTTTTTTCTTTCATAAACTTTCCGTTGGCAGTGTGGAGCACCACGTAGTCGCCATCGGCTTCTAAATAAATTACCTCACCAACAGGTATAACCTCTATGTTTCCGGCTTTTCGAACGGCAATGCGCTCAAGGTATTCTGTAGACTCTTCTGCTGATTTTAGGAGTGCTTGGGTAACCTTGACGTCGGTTTTTATCGAGTGAAACCGGGTAATGGCACGCTCTACAGCTTCGTTGAATCTGAGGGTTGAGAATGGTTTAAGCAGGTAATCAACTGCATTCATCTCAAACGCTTTTATGGCATATTGATCGTAGGCCGTGGTGAAGATAATTAGGCATTGGTGGTCGAGCAATTCGAGTAGTTCAAAGCCTGTAAGCTTGGGCATTTGGATATCGAGAAAAACTAAGTCTGGCTTGAGGTCATTAATGGCCTTTGCACCCGAAAAACCATCAGCAGCCTCACCAATTATCTCAATATCGGGAAAGGTCTTCAAATACTCTTTTATAATTGCCCTGGCTGGTTCTTCGTCCTCCACAAGCAAGGTTCTAATTTTTATACTATCTGCGTTCACTTGGTTCAGCTTTATTAGGATTCCCAAAACAACTATTTACATACAAGCCACTTAAAGGCTAGAAGAAGTTTAGGTTGGTGCAAGTGTTACACCTGCGTAACCTGAGGAATGGAAACTATTACTTCAAAAAGTTGATCGTGTTTTTTTGCTTGTAGGAGCTGCTCGTTATGGTATAACAGGCGTAGCCTTTCGCTGATGTTTTTAAGTCCAACTCCGGCTCCCTTCTTCGATGGAACCCCAGGCTCGTAGTTATTGGTGATGCACAGGGTGAGTATGCTACCCTGTAGCCTTGCTGAGGTTCTGATTACTATTTCCGAGGTGCTTTCATAAACTCCATGCTTCACTGCATTTTCATATAGTGGCTGAAGAATCATGGCTGGAATGGTTGCGTCCAAAATATCCTCCTGCAAATCGAAGGAGAAGAGGAGCTTATTTCCGAAACGAATTTTCTCAATTTCAAGGTAAAGTTTAATGTTTTCGATCTCCTCACCTAGTGTTGTTATCTGGCTTTTGCCCATGGAGACTGAATAGCGTAGATAGTCGGATAGCTTAACAAGCATCTCCCTTGCCATTTCAGGTGCAGTAATGGTGAGTGAGCTGATGGAGTTTAAACTATTGAATAAAAAGTGAGGGTTAATCTGGGATTTTAGCATATCCAGCTCCACCTCTTTAATCATTTTCTGAAGCCGTGCCTCGCTTTTTACTTTATCTTGAAGGTTATTGTAATAGATTATAAGGTAGTATATCAACGTGAGAATGAGGTAAAGAAATATGCCGTAAATTACCCTTAAGGGTTGGGCGGGCATTTGAAATGTTTGGTATGATGTCCAGTGGGTAGTTGCAATCTTAATAAGGTATGTGCTGGTAAAGAACCAACCAGCAATTACGGCAACGCCTAAGGTAATATGGTTAATGAGCAAATTGAATATGGTTGCCTTCTCTGGTTTATAAAATTGGACAACATACCAAACAGGAACGCCCAGTAGCGCAAAGAGGTAGGTTGAGATTAGACTATCAATGATTACTGGGAAAAGGGAAAATATTCCTAGTAGGCTAATAATGGCAACATGGAGCACTGCAATTATGCTCCATGCTACTATGTACCAAACAATCTGTTGTTTACCAGGAAGAACGGAATGCTCCATCGCGATTGGGTTAGTAACTCTTTATTTCCCCACCTCCAAAAACTGCAGATCCTTTTATTATGAGCACCTTATCTGGGTTTTCTTCACTTCTGATTGTTGACCTTTTGTCGTGAAAGCCACCAAGAATTGAGACAACCGACACTTGAACCGACCAGTCGGATGGAACGATTATTGAAACGCCTCCAAAAATACAGGTTACCTCCAGCACACTCTTGCCGGGAACCAAGTTTGCCTTTGTAAGGTCAATTTCTGCACCACCAAAGATGTTGGTAATCTTGCCCCCGCTAAAGTTTTGGTCGGTGATTCTTTTTTTTGAACCGCCAAAAATATTCATCTCATCCAAGTCACCTTCGGATGTTACGTTGGTGTAGTGATGAAATCGGTGATGCATCCATAAGCGCTTTGTAAGGGCACTGAAGAAAATCATTATCCCAAGAATGATTATGAGCACCGGCCAGTAAATTCCAATGAAGTTGTAGGGTGTTGAAATTAACCGAGGAGCTAAGAAGAAACTTCCTACCAGAATCAGGATAATGCCAGTAAAACGGCTATCACGCTCGGCTAGGTTGGTAAGTCCAATGGCAACCAGCAACATGGGCCAGGAAAAGATAATATGTAGGGTAGTATCATCAACGTATCCCATGTTTGAGCCAAGCCAAATAAAGCCTGCAGCAATAACGAGAAGTCCGAAAACAGCTTTTTTCATTCTTTTGGGTCTGTGGTGATTATAACATACACGTTCCATGATCGAGAGTTTAAAGTTAGTGACTTTCCTTTGTTGCAGCAAATGTATGGCACCATTAACCATAAAACTAGCCAAACCCGATGAGCTGGGGAATTACCCCGACGAGCTGGCTGGTTTTTACTCTAAATATTGAAGAACCTACCGGTTCTACCTTTGACGTTTTGCTCCTGTCAAAAAAAACTGCCAGCAGAAACATCTGTTTTGCTGGCAGCTAATCCATAAATCTGAAACCTAATCAATAAACCTAATTCAAAATAAACCCTATGATGGTTTTTTATTTTCATTATTTTCTTCCTCTTTCATCCTCATTTCTAGTAACTCAGCCTCCAGCCTCATAATATTGTTCCGCATCTCCTCCTCCTGTATCTTCATCTCTCGCTCCATGCGTTGCGATTGCTCCAAGAGTGTTTTGGTTTGATTATTAATGCGCATGCTGCTTAGCGTAATGCCAATGGATTTTACCATTTGCTCCACCATCTCCATCTGATATTGCTCCAGAACATGGAACGAGGCAACCTCTATAATCCCTTCAACCTTTTCGTCCGCAACAACGGGCACAATAAAAATATTTCTTGGTAGCGCTTCACCCAACCCCGAGGAGATGGAGATGTAGTCCTCTGGAACATCTGTTAAAAAGATGCTCTGCTTTTCGAAGAAGCAAACCCCAGCAAGTCCATCGCCCATAGCCACACGTTTTTT
>DATKTT010000175.1:0-4236 GCA_035530955.1 Williamwhitmania sp.
GAAGATTCGAAATTTTCATATACAAATTGCCCATCGAAAAGTATCAGCAATTTATATTAAAATATGCGAAAAGATGATCACTGTTTTTACTTCGTGAGAGATTATTGTTTTTACGTTGGCAAGTATCGAGCAAGATGCTAAGAAAGGGCATCCATATCGATGAGCTTGTTAAGGATGGCATAAACGGTAAGACCCGGAACTGACTTTATTCCTAGCTTCCGAGTAATATTCTTACGATGCGTAGCTACCGTATGGAATGAAATGAAATTTTTTTCCGCAATCTCCTTATTTGATAAGCCAAGAGATATATCCCTCACAATATTAAGTTCTCGCGGAGAGAGTTCGGCGCTGTGCGGTTCACCGTGCATGAGCTTAACCTGCCGAGCGACAAGTTCCCTGAGCAATCGAAGAATGGTGGTTTTATCGTCGGCTACAAAAATTGTATCGCTAGTGTGGTAATGAGTTGAAATCTTGTCGCCACTATTGAGGAGTACAACCAGCTGTGTTTCAAAGCCAGATTCAAAAAGGCAGCGTATGCTTTCGTCGAACTCCTGCAATAGATCAGCGGCTATAATCAAATAATCGGGTTGTTGGTCGGTTAAAATCTTAACCAATCGCTCTCCGCTATCCAGCTCGCGAACCACGCTAGTGTTACCCAGCTCCTCAATGGACGATACCAACCCACGCCTAATGAGATAGGAGCGCTCAGCAACGACAAATGTGACCTTTCTCATCACCTCTTCGCCTTTCCTTCCGTAAAGATCTCTTCCATTGCCAACACACGTGGAACCAAAATTCGTTCCTCTATGGTAGAGTGGTTCTCCAACTCCTTTTCCATAGCCGATAGCTCAAAAAGAATGGAGGAAACAACTTTGCCCTCATCGATTGGGGGAAGGTATTTTATGAGTATGTTCCGTAAATCGGACAACTTTACCTCAATGTCGTCATGCTCTTGCCGATATGATGACATGGAATACTCCTTCATTTTGCTGGTAAGCTCCAATGTCATTTTTCCCGATCGGTAACAACTGTTAACCGCCAATGCGTATGGAAATACCACCTCATCCTCCTTCTTGATATGCGCTAAAAATTCAGCCATGTAGCTGCTGAAAAAATTCTGAATAAGAGGCACGTGGCTCTCCCCTCCAGGGAAATCCGCCAGCATCATAATTTTTTCGTTTATCAGCGGAAACTTCTGCTCGCGAAAGAATGTATGCGACTTATGCAGATATGCCACCACCGGCTCAATGCCATAAGCTGGCTGCCGAGATGGCGTATAACCTGTATTGCAGAACAAATTCACAATCTCTAAAAAGAAGTTCACATCAACGCCATAATCGAGGCAAACGAACTCAACCGTTTTCTCCCCAAACCCAAGGTGAACACCCAGGCGATGAATAATGGGCAGAAGTTGGCTGTCGGAAAGAACCAGCTCCGCCATCTTTGTTCCTTTAGTAACAATCATGAATGCAGCAGTTTTGTAGCAATAACACCCTTTGTCCTATAATGGTTTAACTTTTTGAGTTTATATGGCCGTCAGCATCAATAATGTGAACATCTCTCTGAGGGAATGGTATTTCAACACCTTGCTGTTTAAATTTTGCGAAAAGTTCAAAATAGATTTCGCTGGAAAGCACCAACGGCCTAGTGCTATGGTATGATGTGTAAACCCTGAGTAAAAAATTGATGGAGCTATCGCCGTAACTCTCCAACAGCACCTCCGGTTCAGGAGTTTTAAGCACATGAGGGTTTTCGGTGGCTACCTTAAGCAGAATGCTGCGAACCACTTCTGGATCCTCCTTATACGAAACTCCAACTGGTATGGCAAATCGAACGCTAGTGTCGTTATAACTCCAGTTAATTACCGTTTCAGAAATAAACTTTGAGTTAGGAACAATTACGGCAATATTATCATTCGTGAGAATGGTGGTACTACGGGCAGAAATGGTCATAATGGTGCCAGCAAGGTTGTTCAAATCGGGAACCTCAACCCTATCTCCAACCTTAATTGGCCGTTCAAAGAGAATAACTAAACCGCTAATAAAGTTGTTGGTAATGTTTTGTAATCCAAACCCAACTCCAACGCTCAATGCTCCAGCCACCACGGTAAGAGCACTTAGGTTTACGCCGGAAGATTGAAAAATCACCACCAGACCTATAAAAATTACAGTATACCTAAAAATATTGCCCACTGAATGTGCAAAACTTTCGTTGCTGGTAACCCTTACAACCAACCTTTCAACAATGAACTTGCGAAGGATCTTTGTGAAAACAAATAGTAAGGTGATGGCGATCAATAAATAGAGGAGCATGCCAATGGTTATTTTTGAACTGCCAAAATTAAAAATTGTGAAGTTGAGCAGGTCGAATCCTTTTTTTAGAAATGTATACACATCCTCCATGGCTATACAACTTTAGGAATACAATATAGGCAAAAAAAACAAAAGAGGTTAAATGCATTTTCTAGCTAAACATTCTCAGCACCCAAAAGTCTTAAAAAGAAAAAAAAGTTACAGTGATATGCATCCACCAGCAAGCGAAATATATTGTAAAGCATGTTATATGTTGACTATTCCAGCTAAATTTGTCGAACATTTAAATGAGTAATGCCATGAAGAAATTTCTTATACTTGCCGTTTTGGCAGCCTTTACAGGCATGTCACAAGTTAAGGCTCAACAAGCAGACACCACTAAAACAACCATAACTTTTATGGTTACAGAACACAGCTTTGGTCTGTTACAGTTTGGTGAGAGCGGGGTATATAAGTTTGAATTCACCAATGCCGGAGCCACTCCACTCATCGTTAGCAACGTAGTTTCCGGATGTGGCTGCACCAAGCCTGTTTGGCCTAAAGAACCAATTATGCCTGGGAAAACAGGAGAAATCGAGGTTGGATACAATACCTCCATTGTTGGATCATTCAACAAATCCGTTACAGTGTTTTCCAACGCAAAAACTTCCCCTATCATTTTACGCATAACGGGAGCGGTGGCACCAAAAAAGGAAAACTAACAATCAACAAAGATAAATTCTATAAACATCATGCCTCAAATTTCTGAAAAAGGAAAGGCAATGCCTTCCTCCCCCATACGTAAGCTGGTTCCATATGCCGAAGTGGCAAAAAAAAGAGGGGTAAAGGTTTACCATCTCAACATTGGCCAACCTGATATTCCAACTCCAGAGGTGGCTCTAAATGCCGTTCGCAACTACAAGGAAAAGGTGATTGAGTATAGCCATTCGGCAGGAAATGAATCGTACCGCAAAGGGTTGGCAAAATACTACCAAGGAATTGGTATATCCATCGACCACAACGATATGCTCATTACCACTGGCGGTTCGGAGGCCATTACCTTTGCCCTGATGAGCACCCTTAACCCTGGCGATGAAATTATTATTCCTGAACCATTTTATGCTAACTACAACGGATTTGCCACCCAAGCCGGCGTTGTGGTGAAACCGGTTACGTCAAGCATTTCCAAAGACTTTGCACTCCCGGCCATATCGGAGTTTGAGAAGTTAATTACCTCAAAAACAAAGGGCATTGTTATTTGCAACCCCAATAATCCAACTGGATACCTTTACACCAAATCGGAGCTGGAGCAGCTAGCTTCACTAATCAAGAAGCACGATCTTTACCTCTTTTCGGATGAGGTTTACCGTGAGTTCTGCTACGATGGAAATGAGCATTTTTCGGCCATGAATCTCCCAGGTTTAGAGCAGAACGTCATCCTTCTGGATTCCGTTTCGAAGCGCTACTCCATGTGCGGCGTTCGCATTGGCGCACTCATTACCCACAATAAGGAGGTTATTGCTACGGCAATGAAGTTTGCCCAGGCAAGGCTCTGCCCTCCCTCCTATGGACAAGTTGCCGCCGAGGCAGCTCTCGAAACTCCAGCCGATTACTTCACTGGTGTGTATAACGAATATATCGACCGTAGGAACTTTATGGTAGAAGCGCTTAATAAGATGGAAGGGGTTTACTGTCCCAAGCCAAAGGGCGCGTTCTACACCGTTGTAAAGCTCCCTATCGACGATTCCGACAAGTTTGCTCAGTGGTTACTGGAGAGCTTTAGCCACAATCAGCAAACGGTTATGCTTGCTCCTGCCACTGGTTTTTATGCTACCTGCGGGTTGGGCAAAAATGAAGTTCGTATTGCCTACGTGCTCAAAATAGAAGACCTAAAAAGCGCAATGGAATGTTTAGAGATTGCCCTTAAGCAATATCCTGGACGAAC
>DATKTT010000176.1:0-14210 GCA_035530955.1 Williamwhitmania sp.
TCAAAGGAATTATTTTTGACGCTTGAAACACCCATACTAAGGAGCGATGCAGCTTCGAATTCCTGAGACTTAACATGCTTAGATACAACTAATGCCTTAAGTCCATACTCTAAACTTTTAGCCGGGTCATGGTTAAGTGTAGAGTCAGCAAACTTAAGCAGTAGCTCAATTCTTTTATTTCCAGAAGAGTGAGCCAACACCTTCTCAAAGGAGTCTGTCGACTGCGATTTCCCCTGATAGATACTTGCGAGAAAAAACGTTAAAATTAAAAGCCAAGTTCTATTCATACATCACAAATACATTGTGAAAGGTAGCAATTTTTGCACAAGAGGAAAAGCGACTTAAGGCAGATTGATGGTTTTCTTGCTTTAAAACAAGAGTTACAAAAGTAATTGCCACCAAAAAAATCCGCAACAAGCACTAACTTTGAAGAAACACACCTTGTTACGATTCAAAAAGATACTTATAATCACTACTCTTTGGACTAAACTTCCTACATTTAACCATGTAAAAAAATATAACCTATGAAGAAAATTTATTTTACCCTTTTTGTGGTGCTCCTGCTGGCCTCCTGCGGCCAAGTAGAAAAAAAAGCGGCAACAGCCAATGCTGGTCTTAAAGAAACAGTAAGTATCGACAGTCTTATCAAATATCCTGAAGCATTTGTGGGGAAAGAGGTGACCATAAAAGGTCATGTTTTCCATACCTGTACCGAAACAGGTAAGCGAATGTTTGTGTATGGGTCAAACAGTGATTCTACCCTCAAGGTGGTTGCAAGCGACTCCGTAAAAATATTTGATAAATCGTTGGAAGGAACAGAGGTGCTGGTTAAGGGCACTCTGGTGGAGTTAAAAATTGACATGGCCTATTTAGCGAAAATGGAGAAGGAAATTAAGGCTAGCGAACCCAAAGCTTTGGCAAAAAAAGATAAAGTTGCTGGCAATGGACATCTGCATGAAGGCCAGAACAATATGGAGCAGGTAAATGCCCTAAAAGCAAAACTCAAAGAGAGTGGAAAAGACCATCTTTCATTCTATTCATTAGTAGCCCATAAGCTCAAGCAATATAGCGCTGAAGCTAAAGAGGAAGTTGCATCTGGTGGAAACGACACGACCAAATAACCTTGACCCATTTTGATAGCTAAAAAGGTCGGAGAATTCTGGCCTTTTTTTATGTTTAATCCTTTTTATGAGTAAAAAAATTCATTACAACATTCAAATACTTAAATTTACGGCACTAAAAGAAGTGCAAATATTCTTCCCATTTGTAACTTTGCAAAATCAATTAGGGGTAGTTTGTTTGCCGCTAATTATTAAACTACTGCAAAAAATGAACTCGCCGACAACATTCCAGAGGCTTAATTTTGTGGCAAAATACAACTTTGTTAACGTCAAACGACGCGACACCTTTCCCCTTTAAGGCAAAGCTGCTCTGCTTTTCCGCTTTCCCAAAATTCGATGCCTTTTGGCAATAATCATTGATGCAGTTACAAAAAAATACCAATTAACATGGAACTTCCTTTTTCAGAATCATACAAGATAAAAATGGTTGAACCCCTCCGTAAGAGCACACGCCAAGAGAGGGAACAATGGATAAAAGAGGCTAAATACAACCTTTTTAACCTCCGCAGCGAACAGGTATTTATCGACCTTCTCACCGACTCCGGAACAGGAGCCATGAGCGACCGTCAGTGGGCAGCCATCATGATGGGCGATGAGAGCTATGCAGGTGCCTCCTCATTTTACAATTTAAAGAATGCCATTAAGAACATTCTTGGCTTCGAATACTTCATTCCGACACATCAGGGACGAGCCGCTGAAAATGTGCTCTTCTCTGCACTAGTTAAGGAAGGTGACTTTGTTCCGGGCAATTCCCACTTCGACACCACCAAAGGGCACATTGAGTTCAGAAAAGCCCATGCTATAGACTGCACTATTGACGAGGCAGCCAACACCGAACTTTACCATCCATTTAAGGGCAACGTTGATCTGCAAAAGCTGGAGAAGTTTATGGCAGAGCATAGCGCAAAAGTTCCTTTTATAATAGTAACGGTCACCAATAACACTGCTGGCGGGCAACCCGTATCGATGGAGTGCCTTCGTGAGGTGAGAACCCTTGCAAACAAGTATGGTAAAATGGTGGTTTTTGACTCTGCTCGCTTTGCCGAAAATGCCTACTTCATCAAGATGCGGGAGAAGGGTTACGAGGACAAATCGATAAAGGAGATTGTACAGGAGATGTTCACCTATGCTGATGCCATGACCATGAGCAGTAAGAAGGACGCTATTGTAAACATGGGCGGTTTTATTGCCATGCGAAGCCAACAGCTGCACCGTGAGTGTTCGGTGTTCAACATCATGTTTGAAGGATTTATCACCTACGGCGGAATGTCGGGTCGAGATATGAACGCGCTTGCCGTTGGACTTGATGAAGGTACGGAGTTTGACTACCTCGAAACACGAATTAAGCAAGTAGAGTACCTTGGCAACCGCCTCAAGGAGTTTGGCATACCGTTCCAGTTTCCTGCCGGGGGCCACGCCATTTTTGTGGATGCCAACAGGGTATTACCCAATCTGCCAAAAGACCAATACCGTGCACAAACACTTGCCATTGAGCTTTACCTCGAGGCTGGCATACGCGGTGTGGAGATTGGAACTCTTCTGGCCGATAGAGATCCCGAAACACGCGAAAATCGTTACCCACAACTCGAACTACTGCGCCTCGCCATTCCGCGCAGGGTATATACCAACAACCACATAGACGTTGTGGCCGTGGCCTTAAAAAATGTGTTCGATAGAAGGGAAACCATTACCAAGGGTTTGCAAATTATATGGGAAGCACCCATTATGCGGCATTTTACGGTGGAAATGGAGAGAGCAAAATAGATTATAGAACTCTAATTCATAAAACGGTGCCAGTAGGTGCCGTTTTTTTTTGTTTAGAATAGCAGCAAGTGAGAATATTGCAGGATTTATACCTTTGCTTGTAGCTAATTGCTATTAAAAAGGGTTAGCACGATTTCACAGGGAAGCAAACAACAATTGCATCTTCATGAAAGATCTCACCGTAGGTAAAGAGGGTAAGCTAATACTTAATTTTGCCCTCCCCATGCTTGTTGGCAATGTATTCCAACAGACCTACAATATCGTAGATTCGATTATTGTTGGGAAATTTTTGGGCAAGGAGGCATTGGCTGCTGTGGGAGCATCGTTCCCCATTATTTATGCCATTATTGCTATGGTAATTGGCATTGGTAGCGGGGCCAGCGTTATTATTTCGCAATACTTTGGTGCAAAGGACTACCAAAGTGTAAAGAAAGCTTCCGACACCATCAGCATCTTCTTAATGATTGCCGGAGTAGTGGTTGGAATTATTGGCGTTCTGTTTAGTAGAAGTTTGCTCCGGTTAGTTTTACTTCCGGAAGAGCTCATACCCCAAGCACAACTCTACCTGAGCATCTACCTTGGAGGCATGGTGGTATTCTTTGGATTTAACGGCATCTCGTCTATCCTCAGGGGGTTGGGCGACTCCAAAACCCCACTTTACTTTCTAATAATTGCTACTGTATTTAACATTCTATTCGACTTTCTCTTTATTTTGGTATTCAAATGGGGAGTTGCCGGGGCTGCCATAGCAACGGTGGTGGCGCAGGGAGGTGCATTTGTTACAGCCATTATCTACCTCAACAAAACGCATACAATCCTGAAATACTCCATTAAAAAACTATCCTTTAGCTGGCATATTTTCTATCAGAGCCTGCGCATTGGGCTACCTTCAGGTATGCAGCAAACATTAATCGCCGTGGGGATTGTAGCCCTCAACAGCATCGTCAACACCTTTGGAACCAACGTTATTGCTGCCTACTCGGCAGCTGGCCGTATTGACTCCCTTGCCGCCATGCCCGCCATGAATTTTTCGGCCGCCCTGTCGAGCTTCGTTGGCCAAAATCTCGGTGCGGGTAGGCTTGACCGTATTCGCAAAGGGCTGGCTTCTACCCTCGTAATGTCTACCATAGTTTGTATTATTCTCACGTTAGGAATAGTTACATTCGGTAACGAGTTGATGAGTTTATTCACAACCGATAGCGAGGTAATTCGAATAGGTGAACAATATCTAATCATTGTCAGCTCATTCTACATACTTTTCTCTACAATGTTTGTTTTCAGTGGTCTATTACGTGGTGCCGGAGCCACGTTAATTCCCATGTTCATAACTGTTTTATCGCTTTGGATTTTCCGATTGCCGGCGGCAATATTCCTATCCCATTTAATTGGTGAACAGGGCATTTGGTGGTCTATTCCCATCGGCTGGGCCATGGGGTTGCTTGCCTCAATTGGATACTACCTCTCTGGGAAATGGAAAAACAAGGGAGTTATTCAACTGGAAACAAGAATAACAGAAATAAAACACCCACTCTATTCTGAATAACAAAGTGGCGCTAGTTGGCCAATATCTCCTAGGTAGAAATGCCAACCAAGGATTATTTTGAAATATGTGCTAACTTTGAACCTTAAATTCTGAAGGCATGATAAAATCGATGACCGGCTTTGGTCGTAAAGACTTAGAATTTCCCGGCAAAAAAATCACCATTGAAATTAAATCACTGAACAGCAAACAGCTAGATTTAAATCTTAAGCTCCCGTCCTACTACCGCGAAAAAGAATTTGAACTTCGTTCGCTTTTGGCACGGGAACTCGTTCGCGGCAAGGTTGATTTTTCCATTTACATTGATTTTGTAAACGACGAGAGGGAGAATCTTATCAACAGGGATTTGTTTGCTGCCTACCTCACCCAGCTTAAACATTTGGCAAAAGAACATAACATCAAGCTTAAGTATGAGCCGGTAATTCAGACCATTCTTCGACTGCCTGACGTTCTCAAAGCAGAAAGGATTGAGCTTAAGGCCGACGAATGGGCAATAGTATCGAAGGCAATCACCGAAGCAATAGGCCAGTTCAACCAATTCAGAAACCAGGAGGGCAAGGCACTTCAACAGGATTTTGAACACCGTATTGCTGCCATTGCTCAGCGGCTCGACTCTATTGAACCATTTGAAAAAGAACGCGTTGAAGCAGTAAAAACTCGGCTTGCCGATGCCTTCGCTGAACTCAGCAACCAACCCGATCCCGACCGTTTCCAGCAGGAAGTCATTTTCTACCTCGAAAAACTTGATGTGAATGAGGAAAAAGTTCGGCTTCGCAACCACTTAAAATACTTTACTTCTACAATAAATGAGGAAGAAAATGTAGGAAGAAAGTTGGGCTTTATTGCACAGGAGATGGGACGCGAAATTAACACCCTTGGCTCGAAGGCAAACCATGCCGCTATTCAAAAATTTGTAGTGGAGATGAAAGATGAGCTAGAAAAAATTAAGGAACAAGTTCTCAACGTACTGTAGCAATGGTTGGTAAACTGGTTATCGTTTCGGCCCCCTCGGGAGCAGGTAAAACTACCATTGTAAGAAAGATGCTGGAGCAGTTTGGCTCCTTGGAATTCTCGATATCGGCCTGTAGTCGCCCCAAGCGAAACGGTGAAGCCGATGGAGTAGACTATTATTTCATGACGCCAGACCTTTTTCGCAGTAAAATAGAAGCGGGCGATTTTGTGGAGTGGGAAGAGGTTTATCCGGGCAGCTACTACGGAACCCTTCGCTCGGAAATAGAAGCCATATGGAACAACGGACATCACGTAATCTTTGACGTTGATGTAATGGGCGGGCTCAAGCTAAAATCGATATTTGGTGATGCCGCTCTGGCCATCTTTGTAATGCCACCATCCGTTGATGTACTGAAAAAGCGTCTCGAATGTCGCTCCACCGAAAGTGCTGAAACACTTGCAACAAGAATTGCTAAGGCAGAAACAGAAATAAGCTTTGCTCCTAAGTTCGACAACATATTAGTCAACGACAATTTGCAGGAGGCTATTGCAAAAGCGGCAACCTTGGTTAAATCTTTTCTGGACGGAGTATGAAAAAGGTCGGCCTTTTCTTCGGCTCATTTAACCCAGTTCACGTTGGCCACTTGGCTATTGCAAATTACTGCGCCGAATTTACTGACCTTGAGGAGATTTGGTTAATCCCCAGCCCTCACAATCCATTGAAGAATAAGGAAGAGCTCGCCAGCCCAGAAGCCCGTGTCCAGATGCTTCAAATTGCAGTTGAGAACAGGCATCCAAAGCTTAAAATTTGCCTCGACGAGCTCCAGCTACCTACTCCTTCCTATACCTACCAGACCCTTGAGCATCTACACCACAAGCATCCCGACCTTAATTTCACCCTAATTATGGGCGAGGATAGCCTACAATCGTTTCACCTATGGAGGAATTTCACAGACATTGTGGAGCTTGCAAGGCTAATGGTATATCCAAGGTCCACCTTTAACGATAATGCTACAATAACCTCTTCAATCAACTATACGAAGGTTAGCGCACCCCTGCTTGATATCTCCTCCACTCAAATTCGTGAATGGTTGGCAAACCATCACGATATTCGAATGTTTCTCCCAAAAGGAGTATTCGAGTTCATTATTCAAAATAATCTATATCACAAATGAACCTCCAACAGAACATCGACAAAGCAAGAAACTTGGCCGACAACTATAACCTAAAAGAGGCAAAACAACTTCTTAACGACATTTTGGCCGAACACCCACAAAGCGATGAAGCATACTATATCCTTGGCAATATTGCACGGCGAGAAACCAACTTTGGGCATGCAATTAACTGTTACACCAAAGCATTAGAAATAAACCCAGAGAACACTTCAGCTATCAGTGCCATTGAAATGCTTAACGAGATTCTAGCCTATAGAAATACAGATCTCATCAATCCATAACACTTAAAGTTAAAGGTTCAATAACTCGCCATAAGCTACACGCAATTCCCCAAGGTGTAGATTTTTATTCCCAACAGCTGTTTGTCAAAAAAACTAATTCGCTCTATATCTGAGCTTTAAAATGTCGTATATTTATGGCTCGCAGATTGCAATAATAGTTACACAATTTAAACACACATTAAGCCATGAAGAAATTACTGCTAGGAATTGCAATAGCCGCAGCGCTTACTGCCTGCAACCAAAAAGAAAAAACACAAATTGCCCAACTACAGACCGAAAAGGCCCAAATGGCAAAAGATGCCGCCTCTAAAGACTCGGTTATCAACCAGTTTTTTGAGTCGCTAAATCAAATTGAGTCAAGCCTAGGCGAAATTAAATCGAAGGAAGCTACCATTTCAAAAGAAACATCTAAGGGTGGCGAACTAAGCAAAGATTCACGTGAGCGCATCAACGACGACATCAAGGTTATTAACGACCTGATGAATAAGAACAAGAGGTCCATTTCCTGGTTAAGGAAGCAACTAAAAGAGTCGAACATCAAGATTGAAGAGTTGCAGAAAATGATAGAAAAGACCAATCTTCTTCTTGCAGAAAAGGATTCTACCATTTCTCAGCTGAAGGATAACCTTACTAAGATGAACTTCTCTATCCAGTCGCTCAACGATACACTCACCACAGTAAAGCAAGAAAACGCTAAGTTGGTGGGAGTGGTTGCCACGAAAACTAACGAGATGAATCAGGCCTACTTCATCATGGGCACCGAAAAAGAACTTGTAGCCAAAGGGATTGTGGTTAAAGAAGGTGGTTTTCTTGGCCTTGGTAAGTCCATTAAACTTGCCTCAGCACCCAGCGACAACAACTTCACCCCAGTGGACATGAGAACGCTAAACTCCATTCCATTAACAGCAAAGAAAATTACTCTTGTAACCCCTCATCCTGCAGGTTCTTACGAGATTATTGGAACACAAAACAAGGTTACCGAATTGGTTATTAAAGATTCAAAAGCCTTCTGGCAAAAATCAAAATACTTGGTAATCTCCATCGAAAAATAGTTTAACTTTAGCAAGGTTGAATAAAGAAGGAGCTGCTCTTAAAAGGGCGGCTTCTCTCATTTAATAGCTATCTTAGGCACACTATTTAAGAGGTCGATGCCAAACGTTGAAAAGCGTAAAATTACAGGAAAGGTGGCTGGAGGATTCTTCATTCTGCTGCTGCTGGTTGCTGCCGCAATTTACCTGCTCCTGTTCCAAGCCAACAAAGCAAAACCATACAGAGAAGCTGCCGAACTTGCCGGGAAAAAAGCCGCCGTGGTAAATAGCATGCTTTCCCGCCTGCTGGAAGAGGAGCGATTGGGAAGAGCCTTCCTTATCTCAGCCGACGGACGCTTCCTTAAGGCATATCTAAATAATCTTCAGCAGCTAAAAAATGACCTAGAACTACTGAAGGAAGAAAATGCAGAAAACAAAGACCAGCTATCCCGAATCCGAAGAGTTGATGTGCTAATTACCCAGAAGCAACGAATCTTCGAAAGCATGTTTGCCCTAAAAAAGCAATATATTCTCGACACACTAACCAGGGACTCCATTCTCAATTTTGCTCAAAGAATTTCTGATTCCGTCAGGGTAACTAAAACTATTCTGGACCGGCATACCATTGAAAGGATTCCAATAAAGATAGAGCCAGAGAAAAAAACAGGGTTTCTCAAACGATTCTGGAATTCAATAACCGGTGAGAAAGACGAAGAGGAGCAACCCGCTATACCTCTCCCAAAAATCGAAACCAAATTGGATACATCCACTACGGCAATTTACCGTCCCGACACTACTATTGCATTCATTAAAAACCAGCTTATTGGATTCCGACAAAAGGAACTATTGATAAACAAAGAAATTTCGCTTCAGGAAAGGAGGCTTCAGATAAATGATCAGCAAATTGCCAACGACATTCGAAAGCTGCTTTACCTTATTGAACAGGAAGAGTTACGCCTTTCCTCCGAACGATCACAGCAAACTGCAGCCCTGCAGCAAAAGCTCTATATGTATTCACTTGGTCTTGGATTCAGCGGGCTGCTTACCATTCTAATTTTTTCAGTACTCATTATGCGCGACCTTACGCGCAGCGAATACTATCGCCAAGAGCTAGAAGATGCAAGAGCGCTAGCCGAAGAGCATCTCAAGGTAAAAGAGCAGTTTATGGCCACCATGAGCCACGAAATACGAACACCCATAACCTCCATAATTGGGTTTTCAGAACAACTAGGGCAAACAGAACTGACAAATCAACAGCAAACCTATCAGTCCATTATCACCAAATCGTCGGAGCATCTGCTTGGGCTAATTAACGACATCCTCGATTTTTCCAAAATAGAAGCCGGTATGATTAAGCTCGAGTGCACACCTTTCTCGCCCTACGAAACGCTCATGGAGGCTATTGAAATTGTGGCACCCAAAGCGCGCGATAAAAAGCTTACACTCTACAATACCATTGAATTCAAGCCTTCACTCACGTTCAAAGGTGACCCACTTCGTCTACGCCAGCTGGCAATTAACCTTCTGGGCAATGCTGTTAAGTTCACTGAGAGTGGTAGTGTAAAGTTGAAGGCATCAACCGAAAAGTTAGATGGCAAGACCCTGCTGCTACGCCTTTTTATTGAAGATACTGGCATCGGCATTCCGATGGAACTGCAGAGCGATATTTTTAAAGAATTTACACAATCGGAAGCAGGAATAACCAGAAAATATGGTGGAACAGGCCTTGGGCTTGCAATTTCAAAACGTTTAGTGGAACTACAAAATGGAAAAATTGGCGTTACCAGCATCCCTGGAAAGGGATCGGAATTTTACACGGTGATACCCTTTGAGACCACAACGGACGGAATTCAAGAACGAAAATCATCTAACACTCAACTCTCCTCCCACGCGCTTACCGACTTCCAAATTTTACTGGCAGAAGACGACACCACCACCCAACTCCTTACCAAAGGAATTTTAGAGAAATATGGGGCCACAGTAGATGCTGTATCCAACGGCCTTGAGGCGCTCGCACTACTGAAAGAGAATGGCAAGAGTTACCACCTTCTGATTTCTGATGTACACATGCCGGAGATGGGTGGCTTGGAACTAGTTCAGCAGGTTATGGCTAGCACCGAATTGAAGCAGACACCCACCCTTTGCATAACCGCCAATAATACCGAAGCAGAAAAACGCACCTTCATCGTTGCCGGTTTTAGCGAGGTGCTTGTAAAGCCATTTTACGAGCACCAGCTGCTTGAAAAGGTGGGGTCACTGCTCAACCTTTCATTCGAGGTGAAGGCTACCGAAAATCAAACATCACAATTGGGCAGACTCTCCTTTGCTGGCATACGACAATTTACTGGCGATGATACAGCCGCCTTTACCGCGGTTCTCCTTTCTCTTAAGGAAAACATTGAAATGACATCGAAACGATTCGCGGAGGCTTTAAAAGTTGGCAACCAAAATGAGATTGCCAATTTGGCCCATAGAATTTTGCCCCATTTTCGTCAGTTAAAAGCCACAGAGCTAGCTTTACTCCTCACCGAACTGGAGGAACTAAGAAAAAAGCCTGAAAGCAACGTAGCGATTGTTGAAAAGAAGTTGGTCTTACTGATCGCACAACTCAACGAGGCAACACGGGCAATAGAAGCGGAATTATTGGAAAGTTAAAAATCAATATCATACTGCTTCATCTTGTTATAGAGGGTTTTTCTATCGATGTTTAACAGTTGAGCAGCCTTGGTCTTGTTGTATTTTACCTTTTCCAATGTTTGAAGAATAAGTTCATGCTCGCCTTTTGCAGCAGCCCCTTTAAGTGAACTCTCCTCTTTATGGCTATTGTGTGTTGAACTCTCCTTAACCAACTCTTCCGGTAAGTTACCAATACTAACAACTGGATCCTTGCTCAGCAGTACCGAACGCTTCACCACATTTTTAAGTTCACGAAGATTGCCAGGCCAAGAATAAGTAGTAAAAACGTGCATTACCTCCTCCGAGAATCCTTCAACAGCCCTATTCAGCTCAACGTTTGCTGTCGCCAAAAAATGGTCGACAAATTCCGGCAAATCGGCCCTACGGTTCCGAAGCGGATGCACCACAACCGAAAATTCATTTAACCGATGAAATAAATCTTCTCGAAAGTTACCCTTCTGCACCTCAATGCGTAAATCGTCATTAGTGGCTGCCAGAATGCGAATGTCAACCGGTATTTCACTGTTTGCTCCCACCCGCCTAATCCTCCGCTCCTGAAGTACTCTCAAAAGCTGCATCTGCACCTCATAGCTCAAGTTACCAACCTCGTCGAGAAAAAGCGTTCCTCCGTTGGCTGCCTCAAACTGCCCCACCTTATCGTTGATGGCGCCGGTAAACGAACCTTTTAAATGACCAAAAAATTCGCTGGCAGCCAAATCTTTAGGTAAAGCACCACAGTCGATGGCTACAAATGGTTTATCACGTCTATCGCTGAGCTCATGAATTCGCCGGGCAACAAATTCCTTGCCCGTTCCACTTTCGCCAATAATGAGCACCGACATTGCAGTTGGAGCTACCAGATGAATATATTCTAGCGTTTTGAGTGCAACCGAGCTGGTTCCATCTACAAACCGCGATGCTGACTCCTTTTTCACCTTTCTTACTGCCCGATTCTCCTCGCCTGAATCGACCTTTAATGCCGCAACGATTGTAGCCAAAATTTCATCTGGGCTAATGGGTTTGGCAACATATTCAAAGGCCCCCATCTTCATTGCTTGCACCGCAGTTCGGATATCGGCATAGCCAGTCATTAACACTACAGGTATTTGCGGTTTCTCGCGCATTACTATTTCGAGCAAGGCAATTCCATCCTTGTCGGGTAGTCGTAAATCGGAGAGAATAATATCTGGAACGAAGGTATTAAGCTTTTTACTCCCTTCAGAAAAGGAAAATGCCTCCTCAACTTCATAACCCCTCTTTTGGAGGAAGGTTTTAAGCATTAAGCAGAAGGTTACATCATCGTCAACAATCAAAATTTTCACCATTCCCTAGCTCCCTTATTCTAACTCAATGCATTGGCTTTTGCACAAAAACAGCATTTCACCACGCAATAAGGCCTAAAGATAAAACAAAAAAGTAAACCCGGATACGCTTTTTGGCGACATCCGAGTTTACGGGAAGAGCTAGAAGGGTTTAATCTAAAAAATTACCTAATAATGAAACCCCATTAAGGGAATTCATTAAGTATTAACCAATACACCTACATTAATGAAAAAATTATGCCACAATTACTACCGCCAACAGTAAGGTTATAAGTATCTGAACTTATGAACCATAAGAAAAAGCACCTGTTCGCCGGCTCAGAAAACTGTGGAGTTTTCTCCACACATTGTGTAGAACAAATTGTGGAAAAATAGTTCGCATGGAAAATTATGTCCTACCCTCAACTGGAAAACCGAAAATGTGTTGTTTGGCAATGCAGCGTAATCCTACGAATAAGCCCCTCTAAAGCAAAAAACCGCCCCTACAAAAGAGACGGTTCGTTATACAGCTGGCAATAAGCTATAGCTTATGAACTTCTTGAACAATCGCCATGCCCTTTGTAATAGCTTCCTCGTTCTGTGGAATAAGGTTATGGTGGCGATCAGGTAGTGATTTCTTTAACCCCTTAATAATGTTTTCCATTTTTACCAAGGGTTTAATCTTAAGGTAAGCACCAAGAACAATCATATTGAACGACTTGGCACTATTCATTCTGGCAGATTCTTCTGCGGCCTCAACCTTGTATACGTTGATATCCTTGCGCTCTGGATGGCGAGTAATGCCGTTGGGATCGTAGATGAGCATACCGCCCGGCTTTACGTGCTTCTCAAACTTATCGAGCGACTGTTGATTAAGGATAATGGCCGTATCAAATTCCTGAACGATGGGCGAGCTAATGCGGCTATCGCTGAGAATTACAATAACGTTGGCAGTTCCGCCACGCATCTCTGGACCATACGATGGCATCCAGGAAACTTCTTGGTTCTGCATTACGCCAGAGTAAGCCAATATCTTACCCATGGAAAGTACACCTTGACCACCAAACCCTGCTATAATTATTTCTTCTTTCATCTTCTGCAATGTTTAAAGAATTAACACCAAAAGCTACTCATCTTTCATATCACCCAGCGGATAAAATGGGAACATATTCTCCACCATCCACTCGTTCGCCTTTACAGGAGAGAGCTTCCATCCTGAACTGCAGGTTGAAACGATCTCCACAAATGAAGTACCTTTTTTCTTACCAGAGTTTTCAAAAGCCTTGCGAATGGCTTTTTTTGCCTTGCGCACAGCGGCAGGAGTTTGAACAGACTGACGCGTAACAAAGCAGGTTCCAGGAAGCTGAGCAATGAGCTCGGTAATCTTAAGAGGATGGCCATTAAGCTCAACGTTACGGCCATAAGGTGTAGTAGCTGTTTTCATGCCAATTAAAGTGGTAGGAGCCATCTGGCCACCTGTCATACCATATATGGCATTATTTATGAAAATTACCACAATATTTTCTCCGCGGTTGCATGCGTGCATAATTTCAGCCGTTCCAATGGAGGCCAAGTCGCCATCACCCTGATAGGTAAACACATACTTATCTGGGTTAAGCCGCTTAGTAGCAGTTGCTAGGGCCGGCGCACGACCGTGAGCCGCTTGCTGCCAATCAATATCGAGGTAGTTATAGGCTAGCACTGAACACCCTACAGGGGAAACACCAATGGTATTATCCTGAATCCCCATCTCCTCAATAACTTCAGCAATTAGGTTATGCACCACACCATGGCTACAGCCCGGACAGTAGTGCATCACATTATCGGTCAAAACCTTCGATTTTCTAAAAACCAGGTTTTCCTCCTTGATAATATCCTTTACATCCATGGTTACTTTCCTCCTTTGATAAAATGTTTTTTGAGAGAATCAACTACCTCGTTAGGGGTAGGAATCATTCCTCCTAAGCGGCCAAAGTGTTCAACCGGAACCTTTCCATTCGCTGCTAAGCGAACGTCTTCAACCATTTGACCAGCGCTCATTTCCACTGAAAGGATAGCCTTCAACTGACCAAGCATTGCTTGAATTGCCTTGGTAGGATATGGGAAGAGGGTAATGGGGCGCAGCAGGCCTACCTTGATACCCTGCTCGCGAGCAATCTCAACTGCTTTTTGGCAGATTCGGGCAGATGAGCCATAGGCAACCAGCATGTATTCTGCATCATCGCACATTATCTTTTCAAAACGAACTTCACTCTCCTCAATTGCGCGATACTTGGCCTGCAGCTTATGGTTAAAAATCTCCTGGCGGGCAGAATCTAGCTCAAGGGAGGTAGCAACATGGCGTTCACGGTTAGCCTTTTTCCCAGTAGTAGC
>DATKTT010000177.1:0-21884 GCA_035530955.1 Williamwhitmania sp.
AAGGTCATTTACAAAGTCAGCCAAGTAACGATCCAACGTTACCTCGTCCACATCGTATTCCTCCTTCATGAAATTGGTAATTTGCTTGAGGCTCTTCCCATCCTTAATGAGCGTAAGCACCACCTTACCCGTTTCATTCAAGGTGAATGAATCTCCTGTTGCCGGATTGAAAACAAATCCGTTGTCGCTCAACGCAATGTTTGCTTTTACTATCATAGCTGTAATATTAAAATCGTATTTAGTAAATCACTCTTTGCATTTTATACAACCCATCTCAAAAACACCCTACCATGTAAATCAAAAAACATTAATTTACAATATAGTACCAAGCAGACCAAATTGGATGATGATGGTCGAAAAGAAGGAACGAATATTAAAAAACAGGATTCTCCCGTAGCGAGAAAAGAACAGCGTTTCAGTATAGCGACAATGGACAGGTGAGGTAAAAACGTCCGAATAAAAGCAATCACACAAAAAAGGCTGATCTCACAATCAGCCCCATACTCCAATTTTATTGGATATTTCCTACTGTGCGTTCTTAAACGCCTTCTTGCCTGCAAAGCGTGAGGCCTTGCCCAGCTGGTTCTCAATCCGCATTAACTGGTTAAACTTCTCAATGCGCTCGCCGCGACATCCGCTACCGGTCTTCAGGTGGCCAGCATTAACGGCAACGGTTAAGTCGGCAATAAAGCTGTCGATGGTTTCGCCGCTACGGTGAGAGACAAAGCAGTTATACTTATTGTGGTAGGCAAGCTCTATGGTTTCCAACGTTTCGGTTACGGTACCAATCTGGTTCAACTTAATCAGAATGGAGTTGGCCACACCTTTCTCAATACCCTCAGCCAGAATGGCCTTGTTGGTGCAGAAGAGGTCGTCGCCTACGATTTCAATCTTGCTCCCAAGAGTTTGAGTAAGGTTTTTCCATCCGTTCCAGTCGTTCTCGGCCAAACCGTCCTCAAGCAGCACAATGGGGTATTGCTTTGCCCAGCTCTCCCACAACTTTACGAGATCATCGCTAGTAATAAGTTTGCCCGTGCTCTTAAACATCTTGTATTTTCCATCCTCCCACAGCTCGCTTGCAGCAGGGTCAAGGCAAATGCTTACCTCTGCACCCGGTTTGAACCCAGCTTTGGTAATGGCTTCTAGAATAACCTCCACGGCCTCATCGTTCGATTTCAGGTCGGGTGCAAAACCGCCCTCATCTCCCACTCCAGTGCTGTATCCCTTTGCCTTGAGCACACCCTTAAGCGTGTGAAAAACCTCAATGCCCATCTGAATGGCCTCGGTAAACGAAGAGGCTCCATGTGGAGCAACCATAAATTCCTGAAAGTCGACATTGTTATCGGCATGCTTACCACCATTAATAATGTTCATGCATGGAACAGGTAAAAGGTGAGCGTTGCTGCCACCCAGATACTGGTAAAGAGGCATCTTGGCGCTCATAGCCTCGGCACGAGCATACGCCATTGAAACACCCAAAATGGCATTGGCGCCCAGCTTCGACTTGTTAGGAGTTCCATCAAGTCCAACCATAAGATAGTCGAGTTCCCTTTGGCTAACGAAGCATTTCCCTACAATCTCCTTAGCTATTATTTTATTAACGTTCTCCACTGCCTTCAGCACACCTTTGCCTCCGTAGCGTTTCTTATCGCCATCGCGTAGCTCATAGGCTTCGCGCTCACCGGTTGATGCACCGCTTGGGACCATAGCACGGGCAGCCGTACCGTCCTCTAACTTCATGTTTACCTCAACCGTTGGATTGCCTCTCGAATCGAGAATCTCGATTGCACTAACTTCCTTAATTTTCATAACCTACATCTTAAAGTTTTACAAATTATGATAATCGATAATTTTTCTTCTTTTCCCATGTCGACCCTATGAGTGAAGAGCATTGTCGCTTTCGGAAAGCAGGCAGAAACTAAGATACAGGAGAAGGAAAGGGGCAACACCCTTTTGCCGACAATCAAATTTACGGTATAAATCGTTCAATTGTCCTCATAATGGAATAAAAACGTGACGGACCATAATTCGATTGATTGATAGCAAACGACCTCCACTGTTGGATATTCCATCTAAATTAGCCGTTTTCCTATACCATGAAAAATGGCTATCTTGCCATCCGTTACTATAACCAAACTAACAGCACTCACCATGTCGCCCATACTTATTGCAGGAACTATTATCGTAAACTTCGCCTTGCTCACCTATACCATAGCCATTGTTTCCGAACAAAGGAAGCAGCATATCACCAACTTTGTGCTCACCTTTCTAACCACAGGAGTTCTACTCGATATAACCGCCACCATTTGTATGATTGCAGGTTCTACCCACTCTGCCATGACGCTGCATGGTTTGTTGGGATACTCTGCCCTCCTTGCCATGCTGGTTGACTGCGTTTTGCTTTGGAGACATAGACAAACTCAAGGGATAGAAGCACAGGTGGCTCGCACACTACATCTCTATTCCCGTTATGCCTACATCTGGTGGATCGTAGCATATATTACCGGAGCAGTGCTAGTTGCAGCAAGGCACATGGCCTGAGCAAACCACTTCAGACATTTAGATTACCAAACGCATTATCCCATTTTCAAAAGCCACTGGGATGGTATGCTCATGGATTATTTTCAATGCTGCACCTCCGAAGAAAGGTAATTCGCACCCTAATAAAAAAATCCTAATAATCCAGTGGTTATGATAATCTAAGACCGCTACGGTTCAACCATCTGCAAACAATCCAACACCAAACCCTTAAGCTGTGAACATTATTAGCTTAAATTTAAAATAATATTTGCTGGTAATACCTTATATTTAAGAGCCAAATACCAAACCAGCCATGATAAATTTTTCCATTGACGAAAATTCTCACATCGTAAGAGCCACCTATAATGGCGATATCTCCATTTATGATATTGAAGAATATTATCGCTCACTCATCAAAATCACCAATCTCCCAAAAAATCTCAGGATTCTTCAAGATGAACGAGTTGGAAATTTTATCGATTCAGATAGAATTATCGATAAAATTGTTCAAATGCTACCACTTATGGTTGAGCGGTTTACAACCGTGCGAATAGCCATTTGGCAGACAAAGCCATTGGAGACAGCCTATAGTAAGCTCTTCATAGGACAGATTAAAACAAAGAATGTTGCAGTGGCTGTTTTTTACACACAGGAGGCTGCGCTGGGATGGCTGTAGTGTGAATCTAATTTTCTACACTTACAAAATCCCCAACTATTTTTCTATTCGCCCGAATAGGACTAAGCCACCACTCGCTTACCAAGCATGATGAAAAAAGAACCCGTGATAAACACGGGTTCAATTATTAATAGATGAATTCAGGGAAACTATTGCTTCACAAACTGCTTTGTAATTGGTTGTTTCTCCTCATCAATAGAGATAATATAAACGCCCTTTGCAAGATCACTTACATCCACGTCGGTCTGGCGATCAGCCATAGGCATAACCTTAACCAAAGCTCCACGCATATCGTAAATGCGTAACATTACCTCACCATTGATCCCATTCAGTTGAACAGTAACATGATCAATTGCTGGATTTGGGAAAACGGTGAATGAAGAAGGAGCCTCGTTGCCGAGTGTTATAGCAAATGGGTTGTTAAACACTGGTGCACCAGAACTTTGAGAAATATTTACTGTATAGTCCTCAACTTCCCCATACGAGAAGGTTTCGCAAGCAGTAGGTGCTGCGTTATACTTCATGGTTACACGCATACGGGTATTCCCAAGCAGTGCTGTAGAAGGAATAGTTACATTGTAGGTAAGCGTTCCACTACTTGAAGACGATCCTGAAGCAACCTTCTCAGCGGTATCGAAAGTACCGTTCTGGTTGAAGTCAATCCATACAGCCCAGTATTCGGTGTAGGATGAGCTGCTGAATCCAGCACTGAGGTAAATTGGTACAGTTGAATTGAGGGATACGCTACCAACCATGCTGGTATTGTCTTTATATCCACCATCGGCAGTAGAGGTTCTGTTAATACCTGCAAACTGAACTAGGTCAATCCACTCATAGCTAACATTGCTACCCTTCGATGCGCAGTAGGTTATGCTACCAGCTAGGGTAGTAAAGCTCTGCTGAGTGCCATAGGATGTTCCATTGGTATTGATTGCATAAGCCCTAACGTAGTAGGTAGTGCTGGCAGCCAAA
The DNA here is from genome assembly GCA_035530955.1 of Williamwhitmania sp. Lineage (GTDB taxonomy): Bacteria > Bacteroidota > Bacteroidia > Bacteroidales > Williamwhitmaniaceae > Williamwhitmania. The sequence goes on from DATKTT010000177.1 coordinate 4,169, forward strand.
CCGGACAGATTTGCCGTAAATGTACCCGTTCCCGAACCACTGGTTACCTTGGAACTGGACGTTGTTGGGTTCTGCGCTGTGCCGTAGCAAACACCTCTTTCTGTTACCGTTGCACCACCATCGGAAGTTACGTTGCCACCAGTAGCAGCAGTGCTAGAGGTAATGCTTGAAACGGTAGAAGTAGAAACAGTTGGTGTTGTAGAACCCGTTCCTGCACTAATATACACATTATCAATATACCAGTAGTCGAACTGATAAAGGTTACCATCTATTACAAATGCAATGTAGGTGGTGGCCGAGTTCAGGTTATGGGTTATAGTGGTGTTAACCGTTGCTGGGCCAACATTGGAGTTGGAAACAGTAGCCAAAGACCATGTTTCGTTTGTCCAAGTCACCTTATCGGTGGAGGTTTGAATCCGAAGCGTTGCACCAGCGCCGTAGTCGTCGAGCATATGCTTGAAGCTCAATGCCAGCTGCGATGCACCAACAGTATTAATTGCCGGAGTAATTACGCGAGTGGTTCCAGGATTAAGGTTCTGATATGAGCATTTCAGTTCATAGGCAGCACCACCAGCATTGGCAGTATTGGAAAGGCTCCAACGTTCCGTAATACCTGTACCTACGTTCTGAGTTGTCCAACCAGTAGGTAGCGAAGAGGTGGCAAAGTTTTCTGTAACCGGCAAAGTAAGCGACGTCGGATTAGCAGAAGTAGTAAAAGTCATATTGCTACCGTAGGTTGTTCCTACTGAGTTAACTGCCTTTACCCTAAAATTATAGGTTGTATTGGCCGCAAGACCAGTAAGTGCAGCCGAAACACTGGTTGCAGTTGAACCGGTAACCGATGAAGGTGATCCATTTACAGAGCTACCGTAGCTGGTGGTGGTTCCATAATCAAAGGTGACGGTAGTGGTTGCATTGTTAGCGTTCACTGTTCCGTTGAGCGTAGCTCCTGAAGTAGAAGTTCCTGATGCTGCAACAGTTGTGGCTGCTGGAGCAGTAGGTGTTGAAGAACCACCCATAAAGCTAAAAGTAATAGTATTAGTGATGGTGTTCTCTACAATACTGGTAATTGGTTTGGCAGTGTTTGCTCCTGCCCAGGACTTCATGTTGGGAGTAGTGGCATCGGTAAACGACGTCTTGCTGCTGGTTCCAGGGAAAGGACAACCACCACCGTTAATGGTTCCGTAGGTAGAAGCAGTTGTTCCTGGATTTGTTGTGGCGCTAGCGCATACCGGATACATCTTCTGTGGGTAGCTAGCGTTGATGTTGTTGCTTGTAGTTGCAGTGGCAATGCCGCTATTTACGTGGTAAATCATGAGTCCATGGCCAGGAATGTTGGTGTCGAATCCAACCTTCTGGCGGTTCTCCATAATCCAATATTCACCGGAAGTGGTAGAGTTAATCTGGTAGAAGCTCTGGTTGGCCTCAGCATTGGTAACGGTTACATTAGCAGCCGAGGAAAGTACGGTAGCAGTAGCCCAACCATACACCTTCACCTTGGTGTAGGCATTGTGGTGAGCGGGTGTAATACCGTTGTTGTTCCACGAACCTGCAGCCATAAGATCCCAGTAGCCAGTTCCGTCAAACTGTCCACCTGTGCTGTAGTCGGTATCGTAGTAGTCTGGAGCACCAAGTACATGTCCAAACTCGTGGCAAATTACTCCAATGGGGCAAATGGTTGTTCCTGAACTTCCGCTTAGTTCGGCGGAGCAGGAGTACTTGCTAATGGTTTTGCCATCCTTGGTAACGGGGGTAATGCTCCAAGCATGTGCCCAAATGCAGTCGGCACCACCGCCAGCTTCTTCACCATAGCCTGCATAGATAACATAAACACCATCCACGGTGCCATCGTTATCGTTATCAAAATCGGCAAAATTAACGGTTGCATCGGCAGCATTTACCGCCTCTGTAACCAAGGCACGTGGGTTAACATCGTTGCCGGAAGCATCGTTTGCTCCGTAGTAGCTCATGTTGTTAGCCGCCGTGAATGGGCCAGCAACGGTAACCGTAAGGTTAAACTGGTTCCAGGAGTTCTCTGTGTAGAAGTCCTTTACTGAGCCTGTAGCACCATTGGCAGAGTAGCCAACCTGGTTGAACAGGTTGTTCATATCGGACTGGGTTTTGGTAAACGCTTTATCCTTATAACCCATTAGGATACAAACTAACTTACGAGAACCAGTTGTTGGGAATGTTCGCTGGGCATTCTCTCTATCCCGCATTTGCCGTATGGATCGAATCGCATCCAGCTGACTGCGGCTAAAGAACAAGCCCTTAGGGGTGGTAGAGAGCAGCTGAGCTTCAGCGGCGGTTCTACGAGACTGCTCGCTTACCTTTACTCCTGAAGGGACTATGTCACCCTTAGAATCAAGTACGGCATACTCATATACGCCTCTGCTGTTGTAGAGAAGAGTATAGCCATCAAGGGTCTGGGCCCATTTGGCAAATTCATCTCCTTTTAGAATAACAGTAACCGTGGTGCCATCGGGCTGGGTTACCTTAACTGGATTTGGATACGCTGGCGAAGCAGCAGTTGGATTTCCCATGATGCCCATAACAAATAGGCATACAAGGCCAAGTAAAGTTTTCTTCATAAACTTTAGGTGAAGGTTAGTAATTAGGTTTTTGGAAATTAGAAAATTATTGGAATCACACTTCCGGAGAAGTTTCTTTAACAGGCAACTGGCGCATAAATAAAGTAATTAGGGTTAGGGACCACTTTTACTAAAAACACAGGTGCAATATATGACGTTTTTCGATATAATTATCCATTCGTCAAAAAAAGCTATGGTGTTTATCAATTTTTTTAGGAAATATTGACAAAATTAATCCGTAGAAATACAAAAAAAGGCTCACTGCCATAGCAGTGAGCCTCAATATGAATAAAAAGTAAAAGTGCTACTTTTCTTTTTCTTCCTCAATAATATACTTCTTTGCACCTGGAGTTGCATAAATCTTATACGCCCCGGTGGAATCGGAATAGATAAATATGGCATCAAGGCCCTTCACTCGTTCAATAATCTTATTGGAAGGCTCCAGTCCAAGAACCATAAAGGCGGTTGCGTAGGCGTCGGCAGTGCCGCAATCATCGGCAAAAACCGAAACGCTAAGCACACTATGCTGAACTGGGTAACCCGATTTTGGATCAATCTCGTGTGCATACTTAACGCCATTCTCCTCATAGAACTTTCTGTAGTTGCCAGAAGTTGCCACAGCCTTTCCTGAAAGGCCTACTAGTATTTGAAGATCATCACCGGGAAGTGCATTATCCACCGGCTTGTCGATTCCAATGACCCACGGTACACCTTTGTGGTTTACCCCTTTGGCATAAACCTCGCCACCTATTTCAATCATATAGTTCCGAATGCCTTTACTCTCTAAATACTTGGCAACCACATCAACCGAATATCCCTGAGCATCAGCATCCACATCGATAAACATGCGCGGATCGGCCTTAATTACACGTCCATTTTCAATATAAACCTTGTCCATGCCCACCAGCCGCTTGAGGCTATCAACCTTGGCGCTATCGAGTTTCATTCGCTTCTTAAAACCGAATCCCCAAGCCTCAGTGAGCGGTCCAATTGTAATATCAAATGCGCCATTAGTATTCTCCCACACCTTGCGCGAAAGATTAAAAACTCCGGTAAAGAACTTATCGGCACGAACGGTAGTGTCGTTGTTGTTTATTCGCGTAATAATGGACTTGGGGTTGTATGTCGAGCAGGAGGTATCGAACTCCGCAAGCAGGCTATCGATTTGCGGCTGCAGGTTTCTGTTGGCCGAATCGGCATAAGCCATGGAGTAGGTTGTTCCTTGTGCAAATCCCCGAATGGTGATATAGTGCTTTGAACGAGAGCAAGCAATTGCTGTAATACCCAGCACAGCAAGCAATAAATACCTCTTCATAACAAAATCAATTTAATGGTTGAGAACGAATAAAAAAGGCTTACTAGTATTTTTCGGCAGCTAAATTAATCACGATTGCTGTTTACACGCTACCTAGAAGAAATTAATCTACAAAAAAACCGGGCTTTAAATGCCCGGCCAATGTTTATCCACCAAAGTCGTCGTAGGCAACCATTTCGTCGGGTACGCCAAGATTGTAGAGCATTTTTTGCACTGCATCGTTCATCATTGGTGGGCCACAGAGATAGTATTCAATATCTTCAGGGGTTTCGTGCTTCGAGAGGTAGTTGTCGTAAATTACCTGATGGATGAAGCCAGTTTTACCTTTCCAGTTATCCTCCTTTTTTGGCTCTGAAAGGGCAATATTGAAGGTGAAATTCGGGAATGCCTTTTCAATGGCCCTAAATTCATCCTCATAAAAAATTTCTCTTTGGGAACGTGCACCATACCAGAAGGTAGTCTTACGACCAGTTTGGGCGGTTTTGAAGAGGTGGAAAATATGCGACCGCATGGGAGCCATGCCGGCACCACCTCCAATAAACATAATTTCGCTCTCGGTGTCCTTAATGAAGAACTCACCGTAGGGACCCGAAATAGTAACCTTATCACCCGGCTTACGCGAGAATATAAAGGAGGAGCATATACCCGGGTTCACATTCATGAAGGTTCCCTTTGCTCTATCCCATGGTGGCGTAGCAATACGAATGTTGAGCATCACAATGTCACCTTCAGCTGGGGAGTTGGCCATGGAGTAAGCCCGAAAAGTTTCCTCGGTGTTCTTGGCTTTGAGGTCCCAAATCTTAAGTTTATCCCAATCTTCATGAAATTCAGGTTCAACAAAGATATCTTTGCTGTAATCGATCAGATCATATTTGGGTACGTCAATTTGAATATATCCGCCCGACTTAAACTTGAGGTGCTCACCAGCAGGAAGCCTTACCACAAACTCCTTGATAAAAGTGGCCACGTTCTTGTTCGAAATCACCTCGCACTCCCACTTCTTTATTCCCATCACCTCCTCGGGTACTCGGATTTTGATATCCTCCCTAATCTTCACTTGGCAGCCCAATCGCCAGCTATTTTGCTGTTGCTTCCGGGTAAAAAAGCCAGTTTCCGTTGGAAGGATACTACCCCCACCCTCCTCAACTTGGCATTTACACATGCCACATGTTCCGCCTCCCCCACACGCAGAAGGAAGAAAGATGCCGTTTCCGGCAAGCGTGCTCAAAATGGAAGAGCCTGAATCAACCTCCAGAACCTTCTCCTCATTAATGGTAACCTTAACTTTTCCCGATGGCGTAAGTTTCTTCTTGGCATAAAGCAATACTGAAACCAGCACCAATGTTACCAAGAAAAAAACAATAACGCCAGACCCAACAATAAGATTATCAACGCTTAAAAGTATCATTGCGCAAGTTTTTTTTCGGTTATAACTTAATTCCCATGAAGCTCATGAAGGCAATCCCCATTAATCCAGTGAGAATAAACGTAATTCCCAAACCGCGCAGCGGTGCTGGCACGTTGGAGTATTTCAACTTTTCCCTTATGGCGGCAATGCTCACAATGGCAAGAAACCAGCCCACACCGGAGCCAACGCCAAACACAGAAGCTTCGGCCAAGGTGGCATACTCACGTTGTTGCATAAAAAGCGAGCCGCCAAGAATTGCACAGTTAACGGCAATCAGAGGAAGGAAAATACCCAGCTGATTATAGAGTGCTGGAGCAAATTTTTCCACCAGCTGCGTCATGGAAGCAATAACTGCAATAAACATTATAAAGCTAAGGAAGCTAAGGTCTACTGTAGCAAAACTTTGACCAAGCCACGAAAGGGCTCCAGCCGATAACAGATACTTATCGAGCAAATAGTCAACCGGAACCGTAATACCCAGCACAAATACCACAGCAACACCTAGGCCACTTGCGGTCTTCACTGTTTTCGACACAGCAAGATAGGAACACATACCAAGGAAGTATGCGAAAATCATGTTGTCGATAAAGATTGACTTGACGAATATGCTAATTAAATGTTCCATAGTTCAAATCTAGTTGGAGGGTTATTTCTCAATGAGGGTGCGGTTGTAGGACCGATGAATCCATATTAATACACCTACCATAATAAGTGCCATGGGAGGCAGAATAAACAGCCCATTATTGAAGTAGAATCCACCATGGCTGGCATAGATGGACTCAGGAATTACCTGCATGCCCCAGACGGTACCAGAGCCAATTAACTCACGGAAAAATGATATAGCCACTAGTATGGCTCCATAGCCTGCCCCGTTGCCGATGCCGTCGAGGAAGGAGGGCCAAGGCTTGTTGGCTAGCGCAAAGGCTTCCAACCGACCCATAATAATACAGTTGGTAATAATCAACCCCACAAACACCGAAAGTTGCTTGCTTACGTCCGGCACAAAGGCCTTCAGCAGTTGGTCAACCAAAATAACCAAGGCTGCTACCACTACCAGCTGCACGATAATCCGAATTCGAGATGGAATTGTATTGCGGAGGGAGGAAATGATGAGGTTCGAAAAGGCAGTAACCACGGTAACCGATAAAGCCATAACAAAAGCAGGCTTCATCTTTGCTGTAACGGCTAATGCGGAACAGACACCCAGCACCTGCACGGTGATGGGATTGTTGGCATTAAGCGGCCCAGTGAGCAGATTAAGGTTTTTTACCGAAAAAAGAGGTTCTCTCTGGCTCATAGCTATTTCTTTTTATTATTTTGAAAGTAGAATTCGTAAGGACGAAGACAGTTCAACAACATAGCTTCCAATCCTCGGCTGGTAAGAGTTCCACCCGAAATGGCATCCACCTCGTGCGTGTTTCCAGGAGTAGCACCCCCCTTCATAACCCTAATTGAGGTAAAAGTATTACCTTCAAATATCTTCTTCCCCTTAAACTGGGCTTGGAATTCAGGAGTACTGATCTCAGCACCAAGACCGGGAGTTTCACCTTGATCATCGAAGGTAGTACCGGCAATTGTATTGAAGTCCGATTCCAGCGCGACATATCCCCATATTGGGCCCCAAAGCCCACTACCTCTTACAGGAATAATATAGAACTGTTTACCTTGGTTATCTTTAAAAACAAACACAGGAAGATCTCTATCCTTACCAGGCTTGGCGATCTCAGCCTTCATGTCGATGGTAAATGCATTGATGCCTTTTTTTGGATTGCCCAGCGAGTCGATAACAAAAGTGTTAACGATATGCTTGCTGTAAGCATTCTCCGTCCACGTGCCCTTGGATGCAACTTTGAGTGGTGGAGCAAGGCCAACCGAACGTAGAATGCTCAATTTTTTCTCAATCTCGGCATTCTTATCCTGAAATGGCTTAAGCGCAATGGATGCGATGGCGAGAACGGCTGCTACCACAATTACCATTACCGAGGAGTATATAAAAATGTAGCTATTACTCTGCTTATTCATGGCTTTAAAAGTTAAAGTTGTGCATTAGTAGCCCTTCGTAGCCTTCGCCGGATGTTAGACTGCACCACATAGTGGTCAATAAGCGGGGCAAAGGTGTTCAGTAACAGAATGGCCAACATCATCCCCTCGGGGTATGCAGGGTTGAGCACTCGAATGAGGATTGCCATAACGCCAATCAGGAGGCCGTATATCCATTTTCCTGTCTCCGTTTGAGAACCACTTACCGGGTCGGTAGCCATAAATACGGCCCCAAAGGCAAAGCCACCCATAATTAAATGGTAGTAGGCCGGGATCTGCATATAAGGGTTTGCACCAAACATATTGAGTAGCAGACCCATTCCAAAACCACCTGCAAACACTGAAACAATAATCTTCCAGCTTCCAATACCGGTAATCATCAGTATGGCCGCTCCAATAAGAATGGCAAGTGTAGATGTTTCGCCAATAGACCCAGGAATAAAACCGAGAAACATATCGGATGCACTTGGTAGATGATTCACCAGCTGACCAACAGTCATGTTGTGGGCTGTTTCACCAGCACCCGTGGCAGCAATAGCCAAGGGTGTCGCGCCTGAAAAGCCGTCGACCATGCCATGGCCGCCACTTAGTCCAGAAATCCAGACTAAATCACCGGACATTTTAGAGGGGTAAGCAAAAAACACAAAAGCTCTAGCCAGCAGTGCCGGATTAAAAACGTTCATGCCTGTTCCACCAAAAACTTCTTTTCCAATGACAACTGAGAAGGCGGTTGCCAACCCAACCATCCACAGTGGAACATCAACTGGCATGATGAGTGGAATTAGCATTCCTGTTACTAAGAAACCTTCGTTTACCTCATGGTGCCTGATTTGAGCAAAAACAAACTCAATGCCCAATCCAACAACGTAGGAAACAACTATAATGGGGAACACCTTCAGAAATCCAAACACGAAAGTTTGAAGGAGGGTCCAATCTTTAATACCAAAGGCGATGGAGTGCTGATATCCCACATTCCACATGCCAAACAACAAAGCTGGCATCAGGGCTATAATCACCACGGTCATGGTGCGCTTCAGATCGATGGCATCCCGGATATGTGCTCCACGGCTGGTAACCTTATCGGAGACGAAGAGGAATGACTCAAAGGCCTCAAAGCTGGAATGAAACATCTGCAGCTTTCCTCCTTTTTCGAACTGTGGCTTTATCCGATCCAGAAAACTTCTAAGGAATTTCATTATTTAATAGGATTTTATTAGCAACTAGTTCATTTCCTTAATCATCAAGTCGAGGCCTTTGCGGACAATGTCTTGCACCTCAATCTTGGAGGTGCATACAAATTCGCATAGGGCAAAGTCTTCCTCGGCAACTTCGTAGATGCCCAGATTCTCCATGGCCTCAACATCCTCCGCCAAAATTGCCTTGAGCAGATGAACCGGATAAATGTCCATGGGAAATACCTTTTCGTACTGACCCGACATAACGAATGCCCGCTCGCCCCCATTCAAGTTGGTGTCGAGGCGAAATGATTTTATCGGCAGTAACTTCGAGAAAAAGGTGCGGGAAGCGCTATACTTATTGAAGCCAGGAGCGGCCCATCCAAGAAATTCAAAATGCTTCCCTTCTGGAATAACAGTAAGTTGATTGTCGTAGAAGCCGAGATAGCCATGGGAAGGAATTCGTTGTCCGGTAAGCACGTTGCCACTTATGAAGCGGTTACTACCATCAGACACCCTACCTTCAATCAGCCTACTTATGGAAGCACCGCTTATTAACCGAAAGTAACGAGGTTTGGGCACCTCAGAGCCGACAAACGAAACAACCTTGCTGGCATCGTAAATACCATTCAAGAAAAGGCGACCGATAAAAATCACCGTCCATGGATCGAGCGTCCAAACTACTTCACCCTTATTTAAGGGTTTAATATGGTGAATTTGAATGCCAACATTTCCTGCCGGATGTGGCCCAGAAATTTCGTGCATCTCCACCCCTTTTATCTTTGCAAATACGCTGGTGGCAGAACGATCGACAGGAATAGTGAGGTGCACCTTCCCATCGGTGAGCTTCTGAAGAACATCAAAACCTTTTTGAAGGGCAGTCTCTTCCCCATTCACTGAAAAGTCAAGGTCTGGGGCCAGTGGTGATGTATCCAAACCGGAAACAAATATTGCTTTTGGCACATCCACAGGGTTTGCCACAATGGCGTATGGTCGTTGCTTGATGCCCGGCCAAATGCCGCTTTTTAGCAAAATGGCCTTTACCTCCTCGCGTGATTGCGATTCTGGCGTGGCCACTTCAAACTTTTCGTAATCCTGAGCGCCATCAGCCTCTATAACTACCTCTAAGATTGCCCTACGCTCACCCCTATTTACCGCTTTAACGCTTCCGCTTACGGGAGAGGTAAAGAATATTTCCGGTTTATTCTTATCGAAAAACAAAGGGGTTCCGGCCTTCACTTTGTCCTCCGGCTTTATCAGCAGTTTAGGCACTAAACCGGGAAAATCGGTAGGCTTTACCGCATAGGTGCTCGATATTTCCAGCCGCTCCAGCACCTTCTCTGCCTTGCCTGCCAACTTAATATCTAGCCCTTTCCGTATTTTTATTACCTTAGACATCCTATATTTGTTGATTAGTTTGAGTTCACAAAAATAGATATTTTGTGTTAAGTTATCCGATTATTGACAAATATCACATGAACATATAATGATATTTTCAAAAATCCTGATTTTTCTAAAAAACTATTAGCTTTAACCGCTATCAAGAACTATGAAAGCAAAATATATATTATTTCTAAGTTGCCTAACAGCGTTGAGTTTACCAACGATTTTGTGTTACGCCAATAACAATATTGAGGGTGGAAATGTTCTATGTGGCTCCGAAAAAAATGGAAATTTTACCACGCGTAACGATATTTGCACGGTGCAGATTTATCCCGAAGGGTTTGAGTTGGGCGATCCAATTCTCGAACTCAATGCCACCAATCCCCTTATTTTCTCGTTCGACCAGATAGGTGACACCCCTGATTACTTTACCTACACAATTGTGCACTGCGATGCTAACTGGAATGAATCGGGGCTTTACTATGCCGACTACATGGACGGTTTTCAAACCAATACGCTGAACGATTACCAGTACTCGTTCAACACAAAGGTGAACTACATTCACTTTTCGCTTAAACTCCCCAACAACCAAGTTCAAATAAAGCTTTCGGGCAACTATGTAATCCGAGTTTACGGTCCTGACTCATCCACCGAGCCAATTATTCAGAAGTGCTTTTACGTCGTTGAGCAGCTGACCACCCTTGCGTTACGACTCAGGCAAGCTTCGGATCCCAGCCTCGCCAAAACCCACCAACAGCTTGATCTGGAAGTGTTTTACAATTCGCTACAGATAACTGACCCCATTACAGAACTGAAGGTTGTGGCCATTCAGGACGATATCCCTGCCAAGCAGGAACCTCAGCCGGTATTTATCCACGGAAATTCAGTTGTATACAGCAATACTGACCAACTACTCTTCAATGGACTAAACGAATGGCGAACGTTTGACACTCGTAGCTTAAACTACAACTCCATCAATGTGGATGAGATTTCCTTTGTAGACGACAAATACCACGTGCTGCTCAAGACCGACAAAAGCAGGGAGTTCTCCAAATATATGACTCAGCCAGATTTTGATGGTAAAACCGCCATTCAGGCAGAAAAGGGTTACAACCCTGACATCGATCTCGACTATCCGATAATCTACTTCACGCTAGCAGCAGAGACTCCACTTTTTGGAGATGTCTATGTGGTGGGCGATTTCACCAACTTTTCGTGCGACGATCGCTACAAAATGATTTATAACCCTGAAAGAAAGTCCTACGAATTGGCGCTTCAGCTAAAACAGGGTTACTATGACTACATGTATGCCTTTCGGGAAAAGGGCAGCAACGAACTAAATCTCACGGCTCTGGAAGGTTCTCATTCCGAAGCACAAAACACATACACCGTATACGTTTACTACCGACCAACTGCCGGGCGCTACGACAGGCTAGTTGGATTTGCACGTATTGGCCAGTAAGTGAATCCTAAAACCCAAGTTCAGCCTCAATTGGTGCCAGAGCCTCAAGCGAAAGTTGCACAAAGTCGGCCAAGGGAATGCCAATTAGCTCGCATTCCAAAATGCTTTCCCGACGTACAGAAGCGGCAAAAGCCTTTTCCTTCATACGTTTAACCACCGATTTGGCCTTTACCACAGAAATCTTCTTCTCGGGATAAACGTAGGCTGTTGCAAAGATGAGACCGGTTATGGTTTCCCCTGCGGCAAGCGCATGTTCAAACTCGGTAGTTCGGGTTCGGTTAACCGCGCTTTCGTTATGCATCCTAATAGCCTCAGCAATCTCAGCGTCGAAACCCAACTCAAGAAGCATGTCCGCACCAATGTTAGCGTGGCGGCACATATCACCCTCACAAAGGTCAATGTCGATATCGTGCAGCAATCCGGCTAAACCCCACCGCTCCACATCGCGTCCCAAGTGCTGGGCAAGTGCCCGCATTACCGCCTCCGATGCTAGGCTATGGGCAACCATCCTTGTATTTGACACATGTTTGTTGAGCAATTCCAGCGCTTGCGTTCTTGAATATTCAGCCATAATATGGAATAATTTTAATTTTACAGATGCGATATTAGCTACATACAAAGTAAATGATCCTTACGATTCTGACAAATTAGAATTTTTGCAATTCACTTAGGAAATAATTATGACTGAGTTTATCCAAAAATGATGCAGCATTATTAATATCAACTAGTTTTTATGCTCGGCTGTATCAAGCTCGGCATGTAGCACGTAACCTCGTTCATCGGTTCACAGGCAGGCTTCATCGAGGATAATTCATTGGTTATCGACTTTATCAATCATCGAATGCTATCAAATCTGTAACTTCGCATTAATAAAAAGGAGGCATAACTCTCAAAACACAAACAATGGCAAGATTCAACTCAGTAAAATTCAGCATGTTGATTTCATCACAGCAATACAAATTCTAAAGAATAGGAGTGGATCGCGCAAAAGCCAAACAAGTAATGAATAGGTAGGCTAATTTCGCAATTGTGTCAAACCATCTTTCAGCAATATCAAAACCTCAGACAAATGATTGGACGAAACTTTTTGATTATACCATTACTAATGATCGCCCACTGCTCCTTTGGTCAAGAGAAGTATACTGTGAGCGGTTATCTCAAAGATAAAAACAGTGGAGAAACACTTATAGGTGCAACCGTATTTGTAAAAGAGTTGCAAACTGGCGCAGCAGCCAATGCTTATGGCTTTTACTCCATAACACTTCCAAAGGGAACTTACACTTTGCAGTATTCCTTTATTGGCTATTCGCCAGAAGAAGAAAGGGTAGTACTTAACTCCAATATGGTAAAAACTATTGAGTTGGCGCCACAAAACATCCAGCTGGAAACTGTAGTAATTTCGAGCAAGAAGAAGGATGAAAATGTAACGCGGACCCAAATGAGCATGGTGAAAATGGACCCTACAACCATGAGCACAATACCAGTTTTGATGGGTGAATCGGATATTATGAAGACCCTCCAGCTTATGCCCGGAGTGCAAGCACCCGTGGAGGGATCGAGCGGCTTCAACGTTAGAGGAGGTTCTGCCGACCAAAACCTCATACTACTTGATGAAGCACCTGTTTATAATGCTGCGCATCTTTTGGGGTTCTTCTCGATTTTCAACTCCGACGCTATTAAGGATGTTACGCTATACAAAGGTGATATTCCTGCGGCCTATGGTGGGAGACTCTCTTCGCTGCTGGATATTCGAATGAAAGATGGCAACGATAGGGAGTTTCACGGTTCAGGTGGGATAGGCATTATTTCGAGCCGACTTGCGCTTGAAGGCCCTCTAAAAAAGGGAAAAGGTTCCTTCTTTATATCTGGTAGAAGAACCTACGCCGACCTATTCCTCAAACGTTCTACCGACTCCACCATAAATAAAAATCAACTTTACTTTTACGACATCAATGCAAAGTTGAACTACCAGCTCAACGATAACAACAAACTCTTCCTCTCCGGGTACTATGGTCGTGACTTCTACGGCTATGGTAAAGACTTTTTCTTCGGATGGGGGAATGCTACGCTTTCGGCCCGCTGGAACCATCTGTTTACAAGTAAACTTTTCTCCAACTTCACCGTGCTCTACTCTAATTACCACTATGGTTTGGGCACCAACAGTTCCACACCTAATTTTAAGTGGACCTCATCTATGGACAACCTTTCGGCAAAGTATGACTTTACCAACTACTACAGCCCGAGCTCTACCATTCGATTTGGCTTGCAAGGCATACTGCACTATATTCAACCGGGGAAGTTTACCATAACCAACCAAAATACCGAGTATAAAGTTCCGGATAGAAAGGCATTGGAATACGCTGCCTATATCCAACATGAGCTGAAAGTAAATGAAAAGCTTAGCTTGAACTACGGTCTGCGATTTTCCATGTTTCAAAATATTGGTACCGCCACCATTTTTGAAATTCAAAATTTTCAAGTTATTGATACCGTTCACTATGGGCAGAGGCACATCTACCACACCTATATGGGCTTGGAGCCGCGATTCAGCGCCACCTATCTGCTCGACAGCACCTCTTCGATTAAGGCCTCCTACAGCCGAACTCGACAATACCTTCAGCTGGCCTCCAACTCCGTTGGTGGTTCGCCTCTCGACGTTTGGTTTCCCGCCTCCAGCTATGTGAAGCCTCAAATCTCAGATCAAGTGGGAATTGGCTACTTCAGAAATTTTAAAGAGAACACCTATGAATGCTCGGTTGAAGGATTTTATAAGTACATGCGCAACCAAATAGACTTTAAGGATAACGCCAATCTCATCTTGAACAATCAAATGGAAACAGAACTCCGGTTTGGCAATGCAAAGTCGTATGGAATTGAGGTTTTACTGAGAAAGAATACGGGAAAATTGACCGGTTGGATTAGCTACACCCTATCCAAAGCGTTGCGCGATTTTCCAGACATCAACCACGGGAAGGAGTATGTTGCCGGCTACGACCATCCCAACAATATAGCCATTGTAGCCAGCTATAACCTTTCACCACGGGTAGTCCTCTCTGCCAATTGGGTTTACTACAGTGGAACACCGGTAACCTACCCAACCATGCGCTACACCTACGGCTCTACAAGCCTGCCTGTATATGGAGATAAAAACGGCAACCGTCTCCCAGCCTACCACCGGTTGGACCTATCTCTTACACTCAAAAATAGGAAAAAGCCAAATCGGCACTGGGAGGGTGAATGGAACTTTTCGATTTACAATGCATACAACCGGGCCAATGCCTACTCCGTTTACTTTGAGCAAGACAAAACCAACCCAGACATTATGCATGCATACAAGATGGTAATGTTTAGATTGATTCCTTCCATTACCTATAACTTTAAGTTTTAGCACAATTTCTTACTTGTAGAAATGAATTTCAGAAAGGCTATTCAGCGTAAATGCAAACACAGACAGAAAATGAACCAGATAAAGAAAATACATTTAGTGGCCGTTGCAGCATTGCTCCTGTGGGGATGCGGAAAGGTTGAATTTGACCCCGGCATTGCCAACCAAAACCAAAATCTTGTGGTAGTGGAAGGCCAAGTTACCGACCAACCTGGGATGCAGTATGTTAAAATCAGCCGTACGGCCAGCTACATGGATGGAACATCTCCAACAAAGATTGACGACGCACTTGTAACCGTTACCAACGATGGTCAAACGGTGACATTCACCAACAGTGCACCCGGGTACTACACCCCACCTGCCGACTTTCTTGGTGAGGTGGGCAAAACCTACAACCTCAACGTACTTGTTGATGGTAAAACTTATGAGGCAACATCAACCATGAACCAAGCGTTAGCACTTGATTCGGTTGGCACCAAAGACTTTGAATTCGACACAAAATATTTTGAGATTAATGCATCATTTACCGATAACCCCCAAAAAGGTGAGTATTTCATGTTCAAGTATTCGCGCAACGGTGTGATGAACGACTCCATTGCCAGCTGGTCATACTACGACGACATAATTGCCAACAATGTTCACTTTACCGATACCCGAATTTTTGCAAATATTTATGGTAATGTAGGTGACACAGTGATTGTTTATACATACTCCACCAACAAGCTCTACAACACCTTTATTGAATCAGCACAGAAGAGTTTGCAGGAGCCAATTCCATTCATGTCTCAACCCGGTGGTGAGGCGGTTACCAACGTAAGCAACGGTGCAGTTGGCTTCTTTCTGGCCACGGCTGTTAGAATGAAAGGTACGCTGTTGCAGCACTAACCATTCACTAATAGCCCTGACGGTGCGACTCGCATTTCGTAAGGTTGCCGAACTTTTCGTTAACATGAGATGCCTCCCTTAAATCTTTTTTAGGTGAAATTTCATACCACACCTCCCCATGCAGCATAGGTTATGGCAACCACCAAAACCCAATAGAAAACAATCCACTAACATTTCTAACCAAAATTATGCCCGGTGGCGAACAACCATTGAAGTTCAACTTAGGCTTTTTATCATTCGGTTTACATTGTTGAATTACTATCTTTGAAAAATTCTAACCGAGCCATTCATGATTAGCTTCGAAAAGGCACAGAGCATTGTTCAAAGCTCTTGCAAACTGATGAGTAAAGAGGAGGTTGAGCTGCACCAACTGCTGGGTCGCGTGCTGGCACAGGAGGTAGTTTCGGACATGAATATGCCCCCCTTCGACAAATCGGCCGTTGACGGCTACGCTTGCCGAAAAAGTGATATGATGGACCTGCTGGAGGTGGTTGAAGTTGTTCCTGCCGGAAAAGTTCCACGGGAAGTTGTTGGAGAACATCAGTGCACCAAAATAATGACTGGGGCTATGATGCCCAAAGGAGCCGATTGTGTGCTGATGATTGAGGACACGGCCCAGGTTGACTGCCTCCACATCCGCTACAAAAAAGATAGCGTTAAGAATAACATCTGCCTTCTGGGTGAAGACATGAAAACTGAGCAGGTGGCCATCTCCGCCGATGTGAAAATTCAGCCACAGCACATTGCAGTGTTGGCGGCTCTTGGCTATACAAAAGCCTGGGTATACAAAAAACCAACTGTAGCTATTTTATCAACCGGTGATGAGCTGGTGGAGCCTTCGAAAAAGCCAGAGCAGGGACAAATTCGCAACAGCAATGGACATCAGCTGGTTGCTCAGGTGCTACGAGCCGGAGGAATACCAATTTACATGGGTATAGTAGAGGATAACGAACGAGCAACCTTCAATGCAATCAAAAAGGCCATAGACGAAAGCGATCTCTTGCTGCTCACCGGTGGTGTATCTATGGGAGACTTCGATTTTGTTCCATCGGTACTTATTCGATGTGGAGTAGATGTGCTATTCGATAGCGTAGCGGTGCAGCCCGGAAAGCCAACCACTTTTGGCAAAACCGATAGCGGTAAGTTGGTGTTTGGATTACCTGGAAATCCGGTATCGTCGTTTAGCCAGTTCGAACTGCTGGTTCGCCCAGCCATGCAAGCCATGATGGGTGAAAAGCCAAAGGAGCTATTCATGCGTATGAAGCTTGGTGCTGACTATCGACGGAAGAATACTGAACGGTTAGCTTTTGTCCCCGCTACCATCACCTTAACTGGAGAGGTATTACCAGCCGAATATCACGGTTCGGCCCACATATTTTCACTTCCCGGGGCACAAGGACTACTTGCTGTTCCGCTGGGGGTTGCCGAATTAAAGAAAGGAGAAGAGGTAGATGTACGACCCATTTAACCGAAACATTTCCTACCTGCGCATTTCAGTTACCGACAAGTGTAACCTTCGATGCCGGTATTGCATGCCTGAGGAGGGAGTTGTTCATCTTCAGCATAAAGATATACTCACGTTTGAGGAGATCGTTGAAGTGGTAAAATATGCCGTTGCCATGGGAGTATTTAAGGTGCGGCTAACCGGAGGTGAACCACTTGTTCGAAAGGGCATTGTTGACCTAGTGCGCATGATCGCAAACATTCCCGGAATAGAGGATCTGTCCATGACCACTAATGGCGTTTTGCTCGACAGGTTTGCTCGGGAACTTAAAGACGCTGGTTTGATGCGAGTAAACATCAGTCTCGACACCCTCGATCCTGAGCAGTATACCTATATAACTAGGGGAGGTAACATCGAGGATGTGTTTAGTGGAATTGAAGCCGCCAAAAAGGTCGGGTTTACCCCCATCAAGCTGAACACTGTGGTGAAGGGACACTCCCGAACACCCGAAGCCGATGCGCTTAGAGAATATGCCGCCAACAACGGTTTGGAGGTTCGATTTATTAAGCAGATGAGTTTAGAGGAGGGCAGCTTTTCGGTGGTGGAGGGCGGCGAAGGTGGCGACTGC
>DATKTT010000178.1:0-5701 GCA_035530955.1 Williamwhitmania sp.
CCCTTCGCGAATACGACGTGGCCGTGTAACTACCAATTCTCCTAGGATGAATAAGATTCTGGTAATCCAAACAGCCTTTATTGGTGACGTTATTTTAGCAACTCCTTTGGTTGAGGCGCTGCATCAAGCATTTCCTGAGGCTACCATAGACTTTTTGCTTCGCAAGGGAAACGAAGGGTTACTGGTTGATCACCCCTATCTACGTCGAGCTATTGTTTGGAATAAGAAGGAGGAAAAACTGAAAAATCAGCTGCGGATAATTCGAGAGCTGCGGAAGGAACATTACGACGTAGCCATCAACCTCCAACGCTTTTTATCCACTGGGATTTTTACGGTCTTAAGCGGTGCGAATACACGCATTGGCTTTAGAAAGAACCCCCTTTCGCGGTTTTTCACACACCGAATCGACCATGAAATTGGAACTGGCAAGCATGAGGTGGAGCGAAATTTAGAACTATTGAAGCCCATTACCGGGAGCACAGAATGGAAGAAACGTCCCGCGCTCTATCCCTCCGACAAAGATTTTGCTGCGGTAGAGAAGTTGAAAGTGGGAAAATATGTGTGCATAGCCCCAACATCAGTATGGTTTACCAAGCAGTGGCCCGCCGAAAAGTGGGAGGAACTCATTGAAACCATCGCCAGCGACACCAAGGTCTACCTGCTTGGTGGCCCACCCGATGCCCTGGCATGCAGCTCAATCGCATCCAAGTTTCCGACCAAGGTGGAAAACCTTGCAGGCAAACTCAATTTTCTGGAATCGGCAGCGCTGATGAAGGATGCCGCCATGAACTACGTGAACGATTCGGCACCCATGCACATTGCCTCGGCCATGAATGCTCCAACCACTGCCATCTTTTGCTCTACAGTTCCCAGCTTTGGTTTTGGCCCGCTATCGGACAGCAGCCGGGTGGTGGAGGTAACCGAAACCCTGCCCTGCCGTCCCTGCGGATTGCACGGCTACAAAGCTTGTCCCGAGGGCCATTTCAAGTGCGCACTAAACATTATTATTAAACAGGTGAACTCATAAAAATATGGAAACATCGAATATTGCAAAGCAGGTAGACGAGGCCGTGAAGGTGCTTCGGGCCGGAGGCATAATGCTCTACCCAACCGACACGGTGTGGGGAATTGGCTGTGATGCAGAAAATGCCGAAGCGGTAAAAAAAATCTACAACCTCAAGCAGCGCAGCGACTCCAAGAGCATGCTGGTGCTGGTGGATAGGGTTGAGCGCATTCTCAGCTACATTCACACCATGCCCGAAATAGCCTACTCCCTCCTTGAGGTAACCGACACCCCGCTCACCATCATCTACCCGGGAGCAAGAAACCTGGCTCCAAACCTCGTTCCACCCGAAAATACCGTTGGCATTAGGGTGGTAAACCATGAGTTTTGTGAACGGGTAATAAAAAAACTAAACCGGCCACTGGTTTCTACCTCCGCCAACCTCTCGGGAAAACCGGCCCCCGCCTACTTTGAGGAAATTTCGGATGAGATTGTAAAGGGTGTGGACTACGTGGTGAGCCAGGAGTTTGAGGGAATGCCCACCGGAAAGCCCTCGTCCATTATTATGCTAGGGTTGGGTGGCGAGGTGAAGATTATTAGGGAATAAAAACAAGGGGTAAAGATTATATGCAAAAGAGGATTGCTGCACAATAAAGCAAAACCCCGCCCCTGTTAAGGAGCGGGGTTTTCGTTGTATCTCCTCCACGGACGTGGACGCCCGCGCCAGCGGAGACTTTTTTCGGGCTCAAGTAGCCGCCCCCAAGCTGGTAGCCGGGTTGCAGTGCTGCGCTTCATTGCAACTAGGCTTATGGGCAGCAAGCCCATGCAACCGCTATGCGCTCCTAAGCCGGTTGCAGCTACTACACCATATGGCCAACCTCCAGCTTATGTCCATTGGCAAAAGTCCTCAGCAGCCGGACGGCACGTCCGGCCGAGCGGGGTCCGTCTGAACATTTCGGATCAGTGAAAATATGTAGGCACTAGAGCCGCAACCTATAAACAAGACCAGCCTACTGTTCATGTTTGTCTTTTATATATAAATATTTAGGTAATCCATTTTTCTTTGCTTTATCATAGTTATAGTAGAAATCATCTGTTTTCCCTATTTTTCTATATACCAAAGAAAGATAGTAATAGCCGTATATATTCATTGAGTCTAGCTCAATAGACTTCTTTAAATCATTAACTGCAGCATCAATGCTGTCCATTTCAAATCTTGCATACCCCCTTTTACAATAAAACATACTTATATC
The DNA here is from genome assembly GCA_035530955.1 of Williamwhitmania sp. Lineage (GTDB taxonomy): Bacteria > Bacteroidota > Bacteroidia > Bacteroidales > Williamwhitmaniaceae > Williamwhitmania. The sequence continues at coordinate 2,257 of DATKTT010000178.1, forward strand.
AGGTGAATAATTTATAGCAATAGTATAATCGTTTACTGCAGAACTGTAATCTTTCAGACAACTATAGCACAATGCTCTATTGTAATATGTCGCAGGATTCAGTTTATTCAAGTTGATTGATCTCGTATAGTCATTTATAGCTTTGGCATATTTTCCTATCCTATAATAGGAGGCCGCGCGGCCTGAATAAGCCTCACTTTTCTGATCGTCTAAAGCAATGACAGTAGAGTATTCATCAATAGCTGCTTTAAATCGTCCCAAATCATACAAAACGATCCCTCTGTTATAATGAAACTCCCAATTATTCCTATCAAAGTGGATGGCTTTATTCAAATCAACCAAAGCCTTGTCCAATTCACCCAAATTGTAGTATGCCTCTCCTCGAGCACCATAATAAAAAGCATCATTTGGACTTTGCAATATTCTTTCAGTGGCAGTTTTAATAGTACTTAACAACTCTGCTTTACTAGTATCAACCTGTGAACTAGCATTTTTTGCTATAAGCAACAACACCAAGATGCATACAAAGACTCTACTACTCATCTTTTTTCTTCTCATCTTTTTTCTTCTCATCTTTTTTCTTCTTGTTTTGTTCATTATAAAGATTCAGATAATAATTAATCACTGCATTCATTACTTCTTGTTTTTCCCAATTTTCTGCTGATTCTTGTTGATCTGTTAGTGAAGATTTTCCACTCTCGACCGGATCAAACATGAATTCGATAAAATTCGCTGCTTTTGCATTTATTACGATACCAAACCCTATTTCGAGTATTTTTTTTACACCATCTTTCTCCATATCACCTGTTACTTTTTCTAAAAGTTTTTTTACATTATCGTTATCTAACATTTCGCCTGGTATTTTCAACTTTATCTGAGCTGCAAAAAGTTTGGGTTCTGTTTTTTTATTGTCTGTAAAATCCATGACGGTTACATTTTTGAAATATCCTGTTATCTCTAGCATTTTTCCTGCTGTTGCTATTTTTTTATCATTTAAAGCAATACCTTGGGTTGTTAATATTTTTACTACTAATTGTCTCTGCAACTTTTCAACCTGGTTGAATTTTGTTAAAGTATTCTGATTAAATGCAGTTGTAATAGGACTATCTGGCACTTGTCCAGATTCACCATTGTAGTCAGTCAACTTTATGGGATTGTTATTTGCATAAACATAAGGGGATTGCCATGAAAATTTAAGACCTAATGGATCTGCTACTAAAAACCTTCCTATTTCCGGCTCATAAAACCTAGCGCCGTAGTCATACCAATCCAAAGAACGTCCGGCCACCTGCAGGAACGTCTGTAGCTCCTTGCCGTTGTAGCGGTAGGGGTTGCTCTGACAAATTCAAAGAGCGTATAGCGAAGGTAGGGAAATTAATTTGAGAATCCGTCAGTAGCCGGACAAGTTTTGAAAATGGGACAATTTGAAGATTAAAAAAATATGCCAATGCGGCAATCCGGCAGTGGCCGGACAGGTTATGCCAATGAAAAGTCAGTGCCGCGAGGGACGACGGTATGGTAGCAAATTAGCGTTCAACGTGGTTCCAGTGCCGAAGGCACGGCAGAGCAATTTGAAAATTGAAAATGCGCCAATACGGCAACGATAAAATCCAACAAAGGCCGGACAAGCTATGAGGCTTTACCCAGTGGGTGCTGGATATTTCGGTCTCAAGCAACCTCTCCCAAGCAGCCAGCTTATGGGCAGCATGCCCATGCAACCGCTATGCACGCCTGGGACGGCAGCCGCTACCACCCACATATAGTCAGCCTCCAGCTTACACCCATTGGCAAAAGTCCACTGCAGCCGGACGGCACGTCCGGCCGAGCGGGGGATTATTAGGGAATAAAAAAATGGTAAAGATCCGACAGTAAATTTAGCCCTAGCCAGTGGACGACTTGTTCTCGCTAGAAATGTAGTCGCCCCTTGACTAAAAAGTTCAAGGACTTCTTCCAGAAAAACGTTGCTACCCTGTAAACCCTTGTTTTTAATGCCTCTTCCCAATATTGGGAAAACTTTTTTTGGTTTTGCGAAGGAAAGTGCAAGGCATTGTATTATGTCTAGGCGAGTAGATACGTACAGAGTAAAAAACATGAAGAGCATCATTTTTTATTATTTCTTCTTCCCTTATACATTTTTTTTGACCTCAAAACACTATACAAAAAACCATTGTTGTTGTTTTCATCCATTTTTATCCTACTAAAATTTGCAGACAAGGTGTAATAATACTTAAATGTATTCCGCTTATTAAAGAATACAAACTTATTCTTTTTTTGAAATGGAAAATCCTCGATGTAAAATGTAATTCTATTTTTCATAACACTTGCAGGTAAGTTCTTAAATATAAGTCTGTACGTATCATAACTAACAATTAAATCAATTATACTATCATGAATAATGGAATGAATAAAATACTCGCTGCCAATAATTGGTAGATGAGAAACTATACGGTTTTGCTTTACTTCTAACTTGAATTCTTCATTCAAAATTATTTCTTTACCGTCAATATACATTCCTACATACGTTGTATCTTGAGCATTAACACCTTGAATGACAAACGACAAAACAATAGTCAACGACAAACAAATTACCTTCATAGCTCTATTTTAAATTTAAGAAAGTATTAAGAGGAAAAGATGTAACTACACCTTTCCCTGAATAAATGTACACTTTTTGTCCACCTTCGTTGGTATCTGAATTAGCACCAATCACATAAGATGGTCCATTAATTTCACCAGTAGTTTCAAGATTAGCTTGTACTTTCCGATCACCTTCAGACATTGGCTGATCAAAAATATTTCCACCTACTTCTCCACTAGGATGTATATGGGCTGTACCGCTTAAAGTCTTATTGCTAAGCATTCTTGTAATACTACCTTGCTTTGAAGGGTCTTTAGCTTTAAATAGTTTGAGTGGCACCAAGGTCCCAACACCACTTTTTTCATCAGGTGCTCCACCGCTTTGAGATCTAACAATTGTTTCACTTCCTCCGTCCTTACCCCAAACTAATCCCTCTTCATGTTTTCCACCATCAACATCTAAAGGACTAGGTGAATTTGAATCCGCCAATGCCTGACCTATTGCATTGCGAACTTCTCGACTTGGCAATTTAACTCCTGATTTAACATTAGACGAATTAATGGCAGTGCCTTTTCCATTATTCCATTGTTTTTGAATGGATTTTGCTTCTTTGTTGTCTGCTACCACATAGTGATTACCATCTACACCATTTTCATCCTCCCCAATTTTATCACCTGTCGTATTATAATATTCTCCAGCATTCATTCCATCCTGGTCAATGAATCGCAATGGGTTGTCCAGCGCATAGGTATAGGGGTTCCACCTTCGGGACTGCTCCGCCAACGGGTCAATCACCTGCCACCTCCCAAGCTCCGGCTCGTAGAACCTAGCCCCGTAGTCATACCAGTCCAAAGAACGTCCGGCCAC
>DATKTT010000179.1:0-14136 GCA_035530955.1 Williamwhitmania sp.
TAGGTTAAGAGTTTAGTAGTTTACTCAAGCTTAAACAAAGATATTTATAATTTTCTTTGTTTGGCTGCTGTTATAATTTTCGGGGATTGAGGAAATTTTCGAGCTAAATATTGACGACGAGGCCCAATTCAGATGTCTTTAGTTCTTCAGGAATTACTAGGATTATCTCCTTCTTGAGCGCATCAAGTAGCCGTTGCTTTACAAACTCCCGATGGCTTACTAGGCTTACCTCTCTCATTGGAATTGGAGCCTCGAAAGGTCGAACGTGCTCTAGTTGATCAGTGGTAAGATTTTTTGTTGCCAACTCGGGAATGATGGTAATACCTCCGCTACTTTCGATAATGCGCATGAGGGTTTCAATGCTTCCAGCCTCATACTCAAGATTACTCCCTGTATCGGAGTTGCGCTTTAACTCGCAAAGCCTCATTATTTGAGAACGAAAGCAGTGCCCTTCTTCTAAAAGCCATAGGTGATTTGGGTCGATGTCGGTTGGAAGAATGTAGGATTTGTCAAAGGCTGATTCCTCGGAGGATACATAGGCAAAAAATTTCTCGTAGAAGAGTGGATACTCCTTAATTTTGCTGTCCAATAATGGAGTTACAAGCAGGCCTGCATCCAGCTTGCCTGACTTAAGGTCCTCCACAATGTTTTCAGTAACCATCTCAGTAATCTTCACCCTCACTTGGGGAAAATGTTTTCTGAAGTTGTCGAGAAAGAGGGGGAGGAGATATGGTGCAAGCGTCGGGATTATCCCAATCTTGAGCGAACCACTAACCAACCCTTTTTCACCATTTGCAATTTCTTTAAGTTCCTTAATTTGGATGAGAGCCCGACGCGCTTGTGCAATTATCAGTATTCCAACTTGAGTTGGAATTACAGGCTGCTTGCTGCGGTCGAAAATTTTTACCTCAAGTTCCTCCTCCAACTTTTGCACCATCATACTCATGGTGGGTTGAGTTACAAAGCAAGCCTCTGCTGCTTTAGCAAAATGCCGATGAGTATCGATGGCAATTATGTATTCTAGCTGCTGAATGTTCATAAAACTTAAATAACGTAACAAACGTGCTTGTAAATATATGATTGCAAGACGATATAAACAATATCTATGATGATATAAAAAAAATCAGTTTGGCAAATGAGTTTTAGCGCCGTAACTTTGCAATACCAAAAAATATAATTGTAAAACATTTAATTTGAGAACCATGAGTACGAAAACATCAACGATTATGCTGGATAATTCTCAATAGAAGATGATTTGGATGTACTCCTCGTTTTTGGGACGATAGTTATTCTCACCTTATTATAAACAGTTAATTAAGTAAATTATGGAAAATCAAGAAGTTTACAGTATGCCACGAATTGGCGACATGGCTCCCGATTTTACGGCAACCACAACAAAAGGGGTAATTAAATTGTCCGATTATGCAAAGGATAAATGGATTGTGCTCTTTTCGCACCCTGCTGATTTTACGCCTGTGTGCACAACCGAAATGAGTGGCTTTGCAGTTAGAAAGAAAGAGTTTGAGGCACTTAACGCTGAACTCATGGGTTTGAGTATCGACAGCATTCATGCTCACCTTGGATGGGTGAACAATGTTAGGGAGAAGACCGGTGTCTACTTCGACTTCCCCATTATTGCCGACCTCGACATGAAGGTTTCCAAGCTATACGGAATGCTGCAGCCAAACGAGAGTGAAACAGCCGCCGTAAGAGCAGTGTTCTTCATCGACCCTTCTAAGAAGATTCGTTTGATTATGTATTATCCGCTCAACGTTGGCCGGAACATGAACGAAATTCTTAGAGTGCTAAAGGCAATGCAGGTGGCCGACAAGTTTAAGGTTGCCCTTCCACTCGACTGGACTCCTGGTGACAAGGTGATAGTTCCACCGCCGAAGACCCTCGATGAGCTAACCGCCAGAAATGCCGACAATTCGCTTGAAAAGGTAGATTTTTACCTAGCCAAAAAGGACTTGAAGGTTTAATAACTCAGAAAAATAGTTGTTAAGGGGCAGCATTATGCTGCCTCTTTTTATTTACCTACGTGCGAAATATCTGATTTCTTCGTTTTACTTTCGCAACGAATATTTCAGTTGAAAGTGGAACGGAGGTTTTGGTTAAGGTTATTTTGCCTTTTGTGGGCTGTAGGGTTGACCTTTAGCGCAGCTGCTCAAGTTGATTCATTGAATCCTGCCTTTCAGGTTGGCGAAACCCTTCGCTATAAAATATCGTTTGGCTTTCTCGATGTTGGCACAGCTGACATGCGAGTTTACTTAGCAAGCAATGGAGATGATCCTGTTTACTTCGTGAAGGCAGAGGCTCGCACCGATGCCTTGGCCAACAAATTGTTTACCATTTACGATGTGTATGAAAGCTACATCGATATTTCTACCGGATTGCCAGTAAAATCTATTCGTGATATTTCGGAAAACAACTATAGGTATTACAACGAGGTTTCATTTATGCGAAGTACCAAACAGGTATTTAGCTCTAGGAGCGGTGTTCATTCGGTTCCTGACTCCATTCTCGACATTCTTTCCGCATTTTATTATGCTAGACGTTTTGCGCTAAACAAGCTTGTGGTTGACCAGAAGGTTGGGTTTATCACCTACTTTGCCGACGAGGTATTCAAGTTTGAGATGGTTTACAAAGGGATAGAGATGGTGAAGACCGCCTTTGGCTGGATTGAGTGCCAGAAGTTCGTTCCCATTGTTCAGCTAGGCAGGCTGTTTCGTAAGAAGGATGCCGTTGTGTTTTATATTACCAACGATGCTAACCGGTTGCCTGTAAAGATCCAGATGCGGATGTTTTTTAGCAGCGTGGAGGTTAATCTGGAGGAGTTTTATGGTTTGAGTAACTCCATGTCTGTTTACAAAAACAAGAAACGGAAGAATAGTAAAAATAATATGCCAGAGCAGTTCAGTGGCTCAGATAAAAAGCCGAAATAAAAAAATCCCCAACTTTTCCGAAGAAAAGCCGGGGGCCCTAGAGTTCCATTTGGGAGGGAACCATCTTGGGATTATCTAACTTCAACCTTAATTTTTCCGCTTAACAATTCTTTAAACTTTTCGGCATCGGCCTTGGTGCCCTCGTATAGGCCGTAATGAATGGGTATGGCAATGGATGCTTTTACATCAAGTGCTGCTTCGGCAGCCTCTTCCACCGAATTCATGGTGTAGGTTTGCCCAAGGGGAAGCATAACAATGTCAACCTTGAGGTTCTTCATCTCAGGAGTACGTTCGGTATCGCCAGTATGGTAAACTTTAACGCCATCGAGGGTAAGGATGTAACCTACCCAATTGTTGATCTTGGGATGAAATTTGGTTTTTACCACATTGTAGGCAGGAACTGCTTTGATGTTGATGCCATCAATGGTGGTGGTGAAGCCGGGGGCAGAAGCAATCTTCTCCTTGGTAATTAAGTCAGTGGCATCATCAAGGCAAGCCTGAGGTGCAATGAGGATGGTTTTTTTTGTGATAATTTTATTGATGTCTTCCTTCGACCAGTGATCCTGATGAGGATGGGTAATCAAAATAATATCCGCCTTTACGCTATCCTTAAGCTGGTATGGATCAATGTAGATAGTGAGCCCATGGTAATGAATTCTTACCGCGGCTTGCCCCAACCATTCAATCTCATCTGCAACCTTCTGCACTTTAGGATCAACGGGTTTCATCGCAATGCTACTGATTAAAACCAATATGGAAAATAGAATCTGCACACCTTCCAATTATTAATGCAAGCTACTACAAAAAATAGCGCGCTGCAAGAACTGAAAGCTAAATAGCTATAAATTCAGTTAGGAGTCTCTTTTACCCTCCAGTTGCTGGTAGGTCAATGGTTTAGTTTGCAGTGTAATACCCAGACCAATGCTCACAAAACGGATAGGCATACCATTAAATAGCTTAATTTTGTTGTGGCTGTATATAATCATATAAGTAGCCAAAGGAGCGTTTAAAACTGAGGTGTCTTTATTTAACGGCACTCTTAGGTGACCAAAGGACGATGGCAAATTATTGATCTATGGCGGTAACCTACATTTTTCCGGACATCCATGGATGCGCTAAAACTTTTCGGCATCTGTTAGAGGATATAGTCTCACCCACACTGAAGGATAAGCTTGTCTTTTTGGGAGACTATATCGATCGGGGACCAAATTCGGCCGAGGTGATTAATATGATTCTCTCACTGATTAGTTCTGGTTATCAAGTTACTGCGCTTCGGGGGAATCATGAGCAAATGCTTCTTGATTCCATCGCTGATGCCAACGCCTTTACCATTTGGAAACTCAATTCAGCGCGAAAAACCCTAAAGAGTTATGGTTTAGATTTTGAGGATGTGGCGCACGACCAGCTGATTAGCTTAATACCGAAGGATCATCTTCACTTCTTACAGAATATGCCAATCCTACATCAGCTTGGCAGTTCACTTTGGAGCGTTCATGGTTGTATTCAGTTTCCAATTCGTGAGGAATTTTTGCAGCACTACCTATGGTTGCGTCCTTGGGAATGTGTTGATTCCATTCCAGAAGGGGTTACCGTTATCCATGGACACACGCCCATTCCACTAGAGGAGGTGGAGAATCAGATTGCTCTTTGGGGGCGATTAATAAATCTTGACGCTGGCTGCGTTTATGCTGAAATGCGCGAAGGCCTTGGTAATCTAGTCTGTCTTCGGCTTGAAGATAGACACCTGTTCTATACCCCAAACATAGATTTGTAAAAACAACAAAGCCTCCATTTTATTGAAGGCTTTGCAGAGGAGATTCTTAACTTCGCCTTCCTCCCATATATACCAGCACAAGATAAATTAAGGTGGCAAGCGACGAAATGGCGGCAATGAAGTAGGTGTAGGCAGCCCACTTTAACGCATCGAAGGCCTTTTCTTGCGTTGCAACGGTTGTTATTCCTGAGGTCTTTAACCAGACCAACGCTCTTCTACTTGCGTCCACTTCAACAGGTAGGGTAATTATGCTAAAAAGCGTGGTGGTTGCAAAGAGTAGAATGCCGAAAAATAATAGCTGTGGAAAGATGTTGACCATTAAGATACCTGCCAGCAGAACCCATTGCATCCATTGAGAAGCAAAATTTACAACAGGTACGAGCTGCGAGCGAAAATTGAGCATTGCATACCCTCTGGCATGCTGAACTGCATGTCCACATTCATGGGCAGCAATAGCAGCGGCTGCAATACTAGTACCGAAATAGACGTCGTGGCTAAGGTTAACAGTTTTGTTAACAGGGTTGTAGTGGTCGGTGAGCATGCCCGAAACTGATCCGATTTTGACACCTTGAATACCACTATCACGCAGCATTTTCTCGGCAACCGCTTTGCCACTTAAACCGTTTGCTGTTGGTATTTGTGAATATCTTTTAAACCGGTTTTGTAGCGATTTACTAACGAGCCAACTTGCTAGGGCAAATAGCCCAAATATGAGGTATAATCCAATCATTTTGTGAAATTTTATTCCAAAATTGACAATTCTTATGCCGTAATTAAAATCTGCATTTTTGTCATTCTTTTACTAAAACTAGTAGTTGGTCAACTATTTAAATATTTTCTTTCTGTAATTTTGGATTTAATTTTGAACCGAATATCTTTGGCATCTCTCAATTATACCCTCCTAATATGAAGAAAAAGTATGTTTTGGTAATTGCTATATTGGTTGTACTGGCAATAGTTGTTGTATTAGTAATAAGGTATATAGGTAATGCCAGCAGCAGTGAACCGATTTCAGTGACTACCGATTCTGTCGTTTTCAAAAAAGGTTGCTATGCTGCCGATTCCTCGTGCCTCTATATCAGCTTCCACTTCCCAGTGGTTGACAAGGATAAGGATGGCCGGCTTTCGATGTTGCTGAACTCTGACTTTTTACAGATGGTGGGCGACAGCCTAAAAGGGACTATGAGTGGCACCATCAAGGAGCATCTGAGCAGCATTGCGATGCAGTACGACAGCTCATTTGTGGACTATACCGGAGCATTTCCTTCTGGGGCGGTGAATACTTGGTATTTAAAGGTACGCTATAACGTTCTTATTAACGATGGGAAAATCCTTTGCATTCAATATCTTTCTGACGATTATATGGGTGGTGCACATGGCACCTATCGATACCACTACTTGAATTTGGCATTACAACAACCACGTCCTTTGGCCATTTCTGATATAGTTAGCGATCTTGATGTATTTGCCGAAAGGGCAGAGGAGGCCTTTCGGCAACATTTTAAAATTCCGGAAGGAAAGAGCTTGGATAATTTTTGGTTTCCGCAGGGTAAGTTCATTCTGCCTTCGGAGTATGGATTTTCTACCGAGGGTGTTATCCTACACTACAATGTTTATGAGATTGCTCCCTATTCGGATGGGGATATAAAAGTGGTGGTTCCCTACTCGAGCATTAAGGATATTCTAAATGGCGATTGGAGCTATCTCGCCGATGTTAAATCTTAATACCAAGGATTAAAACATCATCAACCTGAATGCCATTGCCTTTCCATGCATCAAAGGAACATTCTAGAATATTCTTTTGTTGCTCTAATGGTTTGTCGCCAATTTGCAGCAGTAAATTCTTAAGACCTTTAATTCTGAATTTCTTACCATCGGGACCGCCAAACTGGTCGGAGTAACCATCGGTGCCAAGGTAGAGACAGTCGTCCGGCATAACACTTAGTTCCTTGGTGGTGAAAGAATTCATATTGTAGTAATAGCCAACTGGCATTTTATCGCCAGTAACGTCTATCAACTCCGACTTTCTTGCGATATATAAATCAGCGTTCGCACCACTAAAGAATGCCTTTTTCCTTTTTTTGTCGATAAATACAATCGCTGCGTCCATCCCTTCATTGTTAATCGGATCGTTGGAATTCTGATGCAATGATGAAATAAATTTTGCTCTTAGCGAATTTAAAATCTCATGGGGTTCTGGAATTCTTTGCTGGCTCACAATCTCATTGAGGAAGGCAACTCCAAGAAGGCTCATGAATGCTCCAGGAACTCCATGACCTGTACAGTCTGCCACAACAAAGATAGAAAAGTGTTCAGTTTCTCTTACCCAATAAAAATCACCGCTAACAATTTCTCTTGGCCTAAAAAGTGCAAAGTATGGAGGGAGGTGCGCCTGGTTTAAGTCTTTCGACTCAAGAACTGCGTGCTGAATTCGCGAGGCGTAGCGGATGCTATTGGTGATTTCCTCCTTTTGCATGGATATTTGATTCTTTTGTTCCTTTGCAATGTCGCGCTGTTTTTTGAGCTGTTCCGATTTCTCCTCACTTTCTAGAAGTATGCGCTCGAGCCGTAAGTTTTTCTCCTCAATCTCTTGCTGTTTTTTCTTTAGCGAGTTGTGTTCCGATTTTTTGCTCCGGTAGCGTTTTAGCAAAATAATTAGCAGAATACCAAGCAGCACTACCGATAATCCCAGCATCAGCCCAAAATATGTTTGCATTCGTAACCGGGTGCTTTGTATCTCCTGCAGGTGGCTGAGGGTTTGAATTTCCTTCTCCTTTTTTTCCGATTCATACTTTGCTTCAACATCCTCAATTATGCGCTGCTTTTCCTCAGAAAAAACTGAATCCTTAAGGGTGGTATAGGCAATATAGGTTTTTAATGCATTTTCATACTCTTTCTTCTGGCGAAGAATTAGGAATTCAATTTCAAGATTCTCTATCTTTAGGTCTGGCGACCCCACTTCGTTTATCTTTTCCTGATTCGAGTTGGAAATGGTCTGTGCCATATTTGTATTTCCCATCTCTAAATAGATTTTAGAGATATTGTTGTAGGTGTTAGCTTCGCCCCATTTGTCTTGCTGTTGACGATACTGCACTAACGCCATGTTGAAATAATCGAGGGCCTTTGGATAAAGTTTAAGCTCTGAGCATACAAGACCAATATTGTTTATTGTATTGGCAAAGTTCCCATTAGGATTTAGATTTTTCTTTAGCTCTAGCGCTTTTTCGAGAAATTCCAAGGCCTTAATGTTTTGGCCCATTTTGAAGTATGAGATGCCGATATTATTCAAGGCTTTAGCTAAACCAAAAGTATTATTCTGCTGCTCATAGATTGTTCTCGCTTTTGAAAGGTAATTAATTGCTTGGGGATAATCTTTTGTATGGAGGTAAACAAGTCCAATGGCATTATATAAATAGGCAATCTCACTGGTCTTGTTTCTTGGTTCGTAAATAGAAAGTGCTCTAAGAAGAAATTGCAGCCCTTGGTCATACTTATTCATTTCTCTTAGCGCGAGCCCCATTTTTGCATAGCTGTCGGCCATATTCAGTGAATCGCCATTGTCTTCAAAGTAAATTAGGCATTTTTCTATCTGCCGATAGCCCGAATCGAGATTGCCAGTGGAGATGTTTGCCAATCCTTTAATTAGCCCAATCCTAGCATCTAGATACTCTTTGTTCATCGTCTGAAAGGCTTCCGGAGGAATACTTTTCAGTAGTTCCAAACTCTTGCCGGGTGTTACCTCAGCAATGCTATCCGCATTGGCCAGTATGGTATCCACCTGTTTCACAATAGGATCCCCGCCTGCCTGATTGGTTTGGCTTGAATTAATACGACTGCATAGGAATGCTATGGTCGCTAGCGATACAGCCACAATTATGCTGAGGAGTTTTGTTTTTGTTTGCATACCCAAACTTATTGCTACTAAGGTATAACCATTATCCTATTAATTCAAGTGCTGAAAGAGGTATTTTATTCGGAAGTGATTGTAATTATTGGCTTAAGGCCAACTATTTTACTGATGATAAAGTTGATAGAATAATTATTTTGGGTGGTGACTGGTTTAAATTATAGGATGTATATTTGAAAAAAATTCGGTTGATGGGCAATTATGTTGGCCTTAGTGCAAGCGAGATTAATGAAAGCAGGGCTAAGTTTGGGAATAATATCATAACTCCACCGCCACGGCAGTCTGCCTGGCGACTCTTTTTCGAAAAGTTTGACGATCCCATAATTCGCATCTTGTTAATTGCAGCAGCTATTGCCATTGTGGTTGGCATGTTGGAAGGTCATTATGCTGAGGGTGTGGGCATTATTATTGCGGTTTTCCTGGCAACCTTTCTTTCCTTCTTTAATGAATACAAAGCAAGCAAGGAATTTAGCCTGCTTAACAAAGCCAACGATGAGGTGGCTGTAAAGGTTAAAAGGGATGGAAATGTCACTACGGTGAGCCGCATGGAGGTTGTGGTTAACGATGTAATAATACTTGATCTTGGGGATGAGGTTCCCGCCGACGGCGAACTTTTAGAGGCGGTGAATCTGCAGCTGAATGAATCACAATTAACCGGTGAATCAATCTGTGCAAAAAATGCCAATCGAACTCTTTCCGATCCTGATGCCACCTACCCTTCGTATATGCTGTTAAGGGGGACAACCGTGGTGGATGGTCACGGAATATTTAAAGTATCAGCGGTTGGCGATTCCACAGAAGTTGGGAAAACTGCACGGGAGGCAATGGTGGAAACAAACACCGTAACCCCGCTGACCAAGCAGCTGAATAAGCTCGGCAAGGTAATAGGTGTGGTTGGTTTTGGATGCGCTACGTTACTGTTTGCAAGTCTTTGTATTAGGGATGTGTATCGAGGTGAATTAGTATTTTCCGATCTTCAATGGATAAATCTTGCGGGGTTGATAACGTTTGCCTCGTTTGCACTTTCTGGCGTTTGGACACCTATTCTATTTGATGGTTTTGAACTACTGGGTATCAATGGCCAAAAAATGAGGTGGATGAGAGTTACCAAAACTTCATCGTGGGCCATGGCAGCCATTATTGGGGCTGCAATCTATTTCCTTATGGCAGGTGTGATTTGGATAATGGGAAGCTCGTTGTTTGCTACCCAAGCATGGTTCCCATTGGAGGTGACAGAGCGATTACTCCTTTATTTTATGGTAGCTATCACCCTTATTGTAGTTGCCGTTCCCGAAGGACTTGCCATGAGCGTTACTCTAAGCTTAGCCTATAGTATGCGGAAGATGTTGGCAAGTAACAACTTGGTGCGAAAAATGCACGCAACGGAAACCATGGGGGCTGCAACTGTAATTTGCACCGATAAAACGGGCACTCTAACCGAGAACCAGATGAGGGTTCAACAACTTTTACCCACGGGAACAGGGGAGAGGCTAAATCAAATTATCTACGAATCTTTCTCTATTAATACTACGGCTCACATCGATACCAACAAGTCCGATAGCCTTAAGATTATTGGCAATCCAACCGAAGGTGCTTTGCTACTATGGCTTAAAAGTGCTGGCGTAGACTACCTCGAACTCCGACAACAAGGAACTATTATTGAGCAGCTGGCCTTTACCACAGAAAACAAGTTTATGGCTACGTTGGCTGTGGTTAACAATGTTTACGTTTTATTTGTAAAGGGCGCACCCGAAATTATTCTGGAACGTTGCTCTAGCGTGTATGTGGATCAAGAACAGGAACCCCCTATTGCCAAACGGATTAATGAAATTCAATTGCAGTTGGTTGAGCAGCAGCAGCTGGCCATGCGCACGCTTGGATTTGCCTACAAGACTTTTCAAAGTGCGCCCGCTCATACTTCCGCTGGTTTGCAAGAGGTTTGCAATGGCTTGACATTTATAGGGTTTGCCGCCATTTCGGACCCCGTTAGAGTGAATGTGCCAGAGGCAATTGCAGAGTGCTTGCAAGCCGGAATCGATGTTAAGGTAGTTACCGGTGATAATGCGCTGACTGCTGGAGAGATTGGTAGGCAGATTGGCCTAGTATTAAGCGATGCGGAACTCCAAATGGGCCTCATTAACGGAAACGAGTTTTCAGCCCTTTCGGAGGAGGAGGCATTGCGGCGCGCACCTGGGATAAAAGTTATGGCTAGGGCAAAGCCTGCCGACAAGTTGCGACTGGTAAAAATTTTGCAGCAGCTGGGCAACGTGGTTGCCGTTACTGGCGATGGTACCAACGATGCACCTGCCATGAATTATGCCGATGTAGGTTTGTCCATGGGGTCTGGCACATCGGTAGCTCGCGAAGCCAGCGAAATAATTCTGCTCGACGACTCCTTTATTAGTATTGTAAATGCAGTGCGATGGGGTAGGTCGCTATACCTCAATATTCAGCGATTTATACTTTTTCAACTCACTATCAACGTTTTAGCTTTAGTATTAGTGCTGGTTGGCCCCTTTCTCGGTATTGCGCTGCCACTTACTGTTACTCAAATGCTTTGGGTAAATCTCATAATGGACACTTTTGCCGCCCTTGCCCTTGCAACTGAACCTTCCGATCCCAAAGTGATGGATCAAAAACCTCGCAAGCGTGATGCGTTTATAGTGACAAGGACAATGGCATTGCAAATATTCATTACTGCATTTGTCTTTCTAATAAGCTGCGTCATTCTATTGGTATTTCTTAAGCATGATGGAACCATTACCAGCAAGGAACTTTCCCTGTTTTTCACCAGCTTTGTAATGCTTCAGTTCTGGAATTTGTTTAACGCACGTAGCTTTGGTACCAATAAATCGGCCTTTTCGGGGTTGCTTCAAAACAAGAACTTCTTGCTAATTGCAGCGGTCATATTTCTAGGACAGGTGACCATAGTATCTTATGGGGGACAATTTTTCAGAACGGTTCCGCTTTCAATATACGAATGGCTAATGGTTGTTGGAACTACCTCAATAGTGCTTTGGCTAGGTGAAGCAGTGCGCTTTTTCTATCGCAACACAAAATCGGCATAATTTGTAGGTTGAAGAATAGCGATCTTCCTCGTAATATGGTTGTTTGCGAACCTTACGAAAGAGTTTGCCTGATTTTCACGTTTCACACAGAGTGACTAGCTATTATTTCCGCTAATATTAACGTTTGTTATGATTTTACCACCGGTAAAATGAGGTTGAGTGGTAAAGTCTGTTAAATAGTATTTTTTTTTGACAATAAACGATTAATGTTATTGCATTCAACCATTGATTGTCATAACTTCATTGCAGCGAATTTCATGAAAAACTGATGAATTTTAAACCTGATTATGTCAAGTATTCGTAACATAAAAAAAGACGTTAAAGCGGTTGTTAACCATATAAAACAGGAATGCTACGCCTCGTTAAACTACGCGCATCCTCTCTACTATGAAAAAATATACGAACTTTTGCTTGAGGCCCAGGAGCTGGAGAACGAGTTTGTAAAAAAGACGATTAGCTGTCCCTCGCAGTTCACGTCGAAGGAAAAAAAACAATACTTTAAGAATCTCATAAAGGAGCTGATGGAGAAAACCGTCAACCTTGTTGATTACTTGGCTAGCGCTGAATCTTAAAATATTCGCGTAGTATATTTTTTCATCTCCTTTGCCAGTAGTTTCGCATTTCCCCCGCAATGTGCATCGAGCAATTTCCAGAATTCACCTCCATGATTTTTCTGCAAGGTATGGCAAAGTTCGTGCAGAATTACGTATTGGATAAGGCTTTCGGGAAGCAACACTAGGTAAATACTGAAGTTTAAGTTGTTTTTTGAGGAGCAGCTGCCCCAGCGAGAGTGGATATTTTTAACTGATATCATGTTGTAGCGCAGTCCATGTTGCAGTGCAGTGGCGGAAACCATACTGGGAATTAGCGCCTTTGCCTCCAGCGTAAGTGTTTTTACAATGGCACTTTTCAAACTGTGCTGCATCGCTTCTGTTTCCAAAGAAGCCCCTTCTGGGTAGTGAAACAGTATTGCTTCAGCGGTAATTACTGCTCGAATATTTTTCCTCGTTTCGGGAACTAGAATAAGGGTATGGGTTCGGGTTTTGTATCCATCTCCAATAGTAACAGTGGGGTGTTCGTTTTTTTTTGTTCTAATTGTTATTAACGACTTTTGTATCCATTCAAGTTTTGCCGAGATAAAATTTAGACCTGCAGAGGTGGCTACGCTGTATGGCATCGAAAGAATTACGCGTTCCCTAATATCAACCCTGATGGAAATACGCTTTAGCCCACGACGCTTTCGTAAGGTAATGGTTCCAAGTTGGGGATGTTCTATTGTTTTTTCCACAAAAAAAGGCTGATTGGTATCAGCCTGTAAATCTAGTAAAGATTGCTCAACGTGCCATTATCCATCCATCACCATTTTTCTTTTTATAGCTTTCCAACGAAAGTTTAGCCTCTTCCTTAGTCTTATGCCCGCTAATTACCACAGAGTTTAAGCCATTGCCGCGCTGCATTATTATTGGTTGATAGCCTTTTGCTTCCAACTTGGTTTTCATTGCTTCAGCGTTTGCTTTACTTGTAAAGGTGCCTACAATTACGAAAAACTTGTTGGATGGGCTGTCAATTACTGGTTTCACATACACCGGTAGTGGTTTAACTTTGGCCTGGGGCGTGTTAGAGTGAGCAACTTGGGTTGCAGTTGTATCCTTATGCGTAGTATCAACCGCTATGGTTTTGGCATAGTCGATGGTGGGAGTTGTATCACCAGATGGGCGAAATAGGTTTGCTATATTGTCGTATTGCCATACTGCAATGGCTAGAACTACAATGAGGGAAAAGACAAGCAGGAGCCAATTCCTTCCTGACTTATTTGATGCGGATTTTTGCTTTGAATTCTTCTTTGGAGGCATAGATTTAATCTCAGTAGTTGTTATTGGCACTTCTGTTTGCTCTTTTTTTGTTTCTATTGGCTGCACTAATTCAACTGGGGCCTTGCTTGTTACCTCAGGTGCTATAGCCTTTTCTTCCTCAACTTTATTAGGTTTACGTTTGGTAATAGGTGGTTTGGAGGACGTTTTTTTTGCGGCCGGTGATGGTTCCTTTTCTATCGAAACTGGCTCTGCCGAAGGTATAGCCTTTTCCGATTCTTTTAAATTTTCAATAGATTTTATTGCGGCTGGTTTATCTGAATTTTTTGATGTGTCTAGCGTAAATAGAGTGGTTCCCCTAGAATCGAGCGAGAAATATCCCAGTTCTGGCAAGTATACCTTTTCGCCCTTTTCTATTTGAGCCTTAAGGTTCTCAACATAATCCCGAACCTTTGTAGATGCATCTACCTTGGTCAATTCTTCTCTTTCTGCAAGAAAATTTTCAACCAGACCGTCGTTATACCGCAGAAATGGGCTGAATGTGGTATTTTTAATATCGCGTACGTCACCGGTATCCTTGACCAGAAAAGCTCCGAAGTCTGGAATAATTACTCTGTTGTGTTTTTCCAGT
>DATKTT010000180.1:0-6174 GCA_035530955.1 Williamwhitmania sp.
CCGATTTTACTTCGTTGAGGTGGTTACAGCGGTTGCATTGAAGGTAGAACATGGGTTAATGATTTTCTGTTAAATCTTGGTGATGAATTCCCGTGCCATGATTTCGTTTGCTAAAGATAGTGGATTTCTATAACTTGATAATTATTTTGATGTTGTAAAATAATGAACGATTCTGGCGGCTATTGTTGTTTTTGCATCAGCAATTAGCTTACTCTCGTAAATTTATAGTGGCAGGTTTACCCATTCCTGCCTTTTAACTCTTATTTTTGGGGTTGAAGGCTTCTCCTAATTTTTGGTTTGGTGAAGCAGTGCAAGTTTCTTTTGGTGGTTGAAACTTCACAGTGGTAATCGTTTGTCGTTTGGGAAACTTGAAGCTTTGGTCGAAATTGTTACCAATGAAGAGGTTAACCAGACGATCGAGGTAGGCCTTCTGAAAGTGAAAATTAATCAGGAGTGAACAATTAGGGAATACCGGAGGTAGAAGGGTGACCAATATCACCTAATATTCCTTGCCGTAATGTTCGGCATATTGGTGCAACCCTGTTAATTTTGCTCATTAGATTATTATCCAATATATCGAGACTTATGTTGAGCAGTGCTGAAGCAAAATTTAGTGTGATAGGAAGGGAGGACACTCCTTCAATAGATTTTAATGGTAGAACAGGAGAGCTGACCATTTCGGGAAAATCGCTTCCCGATGATGCCTTTGAGTATTACCACCACGCCATTGGCTGGGTTCGGAAGTATGCTGAGGAACCATGTGAGGTTACAACCTTTACAATGAAAATTACCTATATGAATTCGGCCTCAGCCAAACGAATCATTGAGATATTGGAGATTCTGGATAGCGTCAAGGAGCATGGAAATTCGGTGAAGATAATGTGGGTGTACAGCAGTGAGGATGAGGATGCCCTTGATGAGGGAAATGAGATGGAACGAATGTGCGATATTCCCTTTACCTATGTTGCGATATAGAGCAATTATTAGTGAAGCCTATGATAAAAATAAGAAGGTCGTTTTTGATTATTTATTGCGTATCATTTGGCATACTGTTGCAAACATCATTGGTGGGTCAAAACCTTACCCCCGAAGTTCAGAATGCCATTGATCAAAACATTGCTCAAGGCAAAGCAAGCGAGAGCAGTGGAAGCTATGCCGAAGCAGCTATGTACTATGGTAAGGCTGCCAACTCCTATTGGGTAAATAACCAGTCCAAAAGCGCAACTGATTACTTTTTGAAGGCAGCCAATATGAATGAAAAGATTGGCAACACCAACGCCTTGCGCTCCATATACGGAAACCTTGGCGTGCTTTCTGCCAACAAGGAGAGCTATGATAAGGCCATTGGCTGGTTTCAGAAAAGTTTGGCAATTAACCGCCAGCTGCAGAAAAAACCCGACATAGCTGGTATGCTTATAAATATTGCTTCGGCTCAAATGGAGATTGGAAAGCAGAAGGAGGCGGTTAATGTGCTAACCGAGGCCAATGCTCTTGCCCTAGAACTAAACGATATTAACTTAATCCGAAACACCTACGGATTACTTGCTGAGTGTGAGCGTCAGCTGGGCGATGAAGGTAAATCGGCTCAATACTTCGACCTCTACACCTCCTTTAGCCACAAGATTCAGAAAGACCAGATGGCCAAGAAGGACGAGGAGGTAAAGCAGGCTAATCAAACTGTTTCACAAGTAGTTGAACAAAAAAAGTTAACAGAGGAGGAACTTCTAAGTCAAAAGCAGGTCCTCAGCACCACCAAAGCAGCCCTGCACCAGGTGGAGAAGGTTTCAATAGAAAAGCAGCTACAAATAGGCCTTTTAAGCAAGGAAAAGGAGCTGCAGGCTGCCACCCTTCGAACGCAGGCAATAATCCGCAATGTCATTATTGGAATTGGTCTTATTTTACTTCTTCTTGCAGGACTTATCCTATACGGCTACAATCAAAAGCGTAGGGCCAACCATTTGCTCGAAAAACAAAATGGTGAAATTGCCGCTCAGCGTGATGAAATTGAAGCCAAAAACGAGGAACTCTCCAAGGCATTTGTACAGATTCGCAAGCAAAACGATAATATCAACGGTAGCATCTCCTACGCTCAGCGTATTCAGGAGGCATTGCTGCCAACAGAGGAGAGCTTGCACAAGATTATTCCCGAATCGTTCATATTTCTAAAACCTCGCGATGTGGTTAGTGGCGACTTTTACTGGTTTGCAAAGTCGCATCCGTCCATACGATATCTGCTAAACCAAGACCAACCGGAGGATAACGATCAAAAGTTTTTTATTACCGCTGCCGATTGCACTGGTCACGGTGTTCCAGGTGCTTTTATGAGCATGATTGGGGTGAACCTTTTGGAGAATATCACACGAACAGGCGTTTCAAGGGCCGATGAGATTCTCAATGAAATGCATCGATCTGTTCGTTTCATGCTAAAGCAGCATAAAAACGAAAACCGAGACGGCATGGAAATGGCCCTTTGTGTGCTCCGGAACCATGGCCGCACGCTGGACTATGCTGGCGCTCGCAATCCGCTTGTTTACATTCAGAACAATGAGGTTTTCACCATCAAGGGCGATACTGTTCCGGTTGGCGGATCGCAGAAGGAGAGCCGAAGGGAATTTACGCAGCATACCTTAAATATTGATAAACCTACCTGTTGCTACATATTTAGTGATGGGCTGTTAGACCAGTTTGGTGGGCCCGACAGCGTTAAATACACCTCCCGCCGTCTTCGTGAATTTTTGTTGGAGATTCATCAGCTGCCAATGGAGGAGCAAAAGGTTCACCTCGAAGAGATGCTTGGCAAGTGGATGGGGTTATCGGAGCCACAGCTTGACGATATATTGGTAATGGGGTTTAAGCTTGGTGATCCAATGTTTCCGGTGAATATTGTTTAACACAATAGGTTTGGTGCTACTTGATTGATAGCTAGAATCATATTATTGATCTGGTGAGATTACTGATAACGGTTGTGATTTAACCAACAATTTCTTTTGGTTTGCTAGGAAGAAGTGTTTTGATGAGCTATATTTATTGCCAATTAGCGGTAGCAGTTCGAAACTTCAATAATACGGTGTCAATTATTCATGGAACAATGGATTGATTATGATGCGTAGTGAAGTTATTAGTTCGTAGGATTGTCTCTGGTTAGTTTACTCGATTTCAATTATTACTTATGATTCATCGCTTTCTTATAGCTTGCATGCTTTTTATCGGTGGTGCAGAATTCACTGAGGCTCAAGTTGCATTTCCGCCCAAGGGGGTTTTTCAGGATTCCTTGGGACGAATGTTTATTCAGGTTAATGCTCCTGCCTACTTTTTTGTCGACACGGCGGGTGGAAAGAAGGAACTCATTCCGGGTGAAGCAAAATTTACAAACCCCATGTTTTTCGATGGACCTGGGAGCCACTTCTTTGTCTACACCAATCCTGCTACTGGCGAAAAGGTGCGCTTCAAAATTGTAGCCGATGCCAAGGGACCAAAATCGGAGCTTCGATTTACTAATGGGCTTAGCGTTAAATACAAAAATAGCTTCTATTGCCAGAAGGGAGCCCAAGCAGAGGTTGTTGCAAAGGACGACAAATCAGGAGTGTATGCCACCTACTACTCTACCGACAACGTTCATTTCGCTCCGGCCAACACCATCCTCTTCGATAAGGTTGGTGAGCAAAAGGTGTATATGTTTGCTGTGGATAATGTTGGAAATGTTGGAGATACGCTGGTTGCTGACGTGCTGATAGATTTTGAGGCCACCATTAATATGCAGGACATTTTCTTCGACTACAACAGCGCTCATATAAGACCCGACTCCTATAGCGAGTTGCAATCGCTCATCGAAATGATGAATGAACATCCAGTGATTCGTATTGAAATTTCTGCCTATACCGATAGCCGAGGTAGCTCGGAGTATAACCTTAAGCTTTCACAGAAGCGTGCCAGTGCCGTAATGAACTATTTTGCATCAAAAGGAATTGCTGCTAAACGTCTTAAGGCAACTGGCATGGGCGAAAAGAACCCTGTAAACGGTTGCATAAAAGGTGTAAAATGCACCGAAGAGGAATATCAGGCCAACCGTCGGGTGGAATTTAAACTTTTACCGTTGAAATAGTGCATGGAATTATGAATAAGCTCATTACCATATTTACATTTCTCCTTTTCTATACCTCAGCGTCCATGGGGCAAAGCAGCAGTTCCGATTCATTGGGTAAGGTGATTTTTAAGAAGAATACCAGCGTGAGGTTTTACCTTGGTACTAAGCGTGATGGTTCGAATGCCCTGCCAATGCAGGTAAACTCCAAGTATACTGTTAAGCTCAATTCTGCCGGCCGTTACACAATGACCCACCTTGACCTTAAGCTTGGCCATAAGGTTCCGTTTGAAATATATGCCGACGGCAAGGCGCCCGAAACAACCTATGGCTTGAGCAATGGGGAAAAGGAGTCTACCAAGCTTTGGAATGCAAAAAATCCTTGCCTCATAACGTTTTCTGCCAGCGACGATCTCGCAGGATTGGAAGGAATATTTATCTCCATTGATGGTGATCCCTACTTTGAGTATAACGATACCGTTGCCCTTGATAAAGAAAAGAGATACGATCTAAAATTCTTCAGCATCGATAAGGTCGGCAACAAGGAGAGCGTAGGTAGTTTGCAGGTTTTGGTGGATGGAACACCGCCCGTTTCAGCGTTAACCATTGAGGGCGATAGGTATGAGAATACCCTCTCGGGCCGGTCAGCCATTGTGCTCAAGGCCACCGATGCCAATGGCGTGCGAAAAATACTTTACAAGCTCGATGGTGGGCATGAATTCCGCTATGGTCTGCCACTGAAAACCGCTACCATGATTGAGGGTGACCACTCAATTACATACTATGCCGAGGATATGGCAGGCAACAAGGAGGCGCCACAAACTTTCTCGTTTTTCGTGGACAAGACCCCACCGCTCGTTTTTGAAGAAATTTCGGGAAATAGCTACCTGCTCAATGGCCGTTCATACTCATCGGGTCGTTCGCAGCTGCGCATTTCAGCCGTAGACAACAAGGCCGGAGTGAAGAGCATTTACTATACGGTTAATGGTAAGACTACCCATGAATACGACAAGCCAATTTATCTTTCCGACCTAATTGGGACCGTTTCCATAAAATCATTCGCCGTTGACAACGTGAACAACCGCAGTAGCGACAGTCAGGAGAGTCAGCAAATGACCGTTCCCTCCATCGACATTGCTGGTCCAAGAGTTGGACATCGCTTTATAGGGAATCTGTTCATGCGTGGCGATACCACCTTTATTGCACCAACCACACGCGTTAAGATTGATGCCATCGATCCAGAATCGGGAGTGGCACAGGTTACCTATCGCCTCGATAGTGCTCTTGAAGCCGTCTATTCCGAACCTTTTATGGTGACAAAGGAGGGTATGCACCACTTTACCTACACTGCGTTCGACAATGTTGATAACCTCAACATAGGTAAGGGATCGTTTTTTGTTGATGCTACTGGACCAGTTGTTTCAATGATATTTGGGGTTAATCCAGTTTCAACCGACTCCACTGGAACAAAGGTCTATCCTTCGAACCTAATTGTTTTTCTTGGCGCCACCGACCAAATTGCAGGTGTTTCAAAGATTTTCTATAGCCTCAATGGAGAAAAGGATCATCCCTACATTCAACCAATTTCCAACTTCAAATCTGGAAAAACCTATACCCTTAAGGTTAAAGCCTTCGATGCTTTAGGAAACATATCGGAGCAGGAGATCTCTTTTGCGGTTGGGGAGTAGGGGGAGATGGAAGATCGAAGTTGGGAGTTGTGCAGCTGCTACCTACAGCCTTAACGCCTCTGTGTAACCCTGTGTAAACACCGTGAAACTCTGTGCAGCTAGAACTGAACGAAGGGAGCTTCGTCAAGTGGCCGGACAAGTCTGCGTAGCCAAATTAGAACTGAGTGGAGCGAGCTCGGCAAAGCCAAATTAGAAATTAGGAACTAGAAATTAGAAATTAGAAATCCCTCCACCTCCTGAACAGGTTGATAATCTGAATAAAAATGGTATCTTCGCGGTTCAATTTTAAGTAGATGCTGCCATGGCAGAAATAGGACGATATAACAAGTTACGCATTGAGCGGGAAGTGGAATTTGGGGTTTACCTCGACGGGGATAATCTTGGCGAAATTTTGATGCCGCTCCG
>DATKTT010000181.1:0-3620 GCA_035530955.1 Williamwhitmania sp.
CATTTAGTTTAGTGCCTCGCAGTTTTAACTTCATTCTATTGTTGTTCCTCTAGCAAAAGTGTTTACTGCATTTTTTATTAATGGTTGCAAAAACTGAAACTCTTCCTGTCAAAATACAGTTCTGAACCTTTATACCCTACTATATTTTTGCAAGGAGGAATTCCAATATTGTAATAAAATAATAAGGCTGTTTTTTGAAACAGCCTTATTATTTTGTAAAAGGTTATTATTCTGCAATCTTCCTAACCACATCAATCACTGTGCCATCCACCCACTTTATGGCGGCAACGATGTCGTTGGTGAACTGCGGTTTTTCGGGAATGCCGCATATTTGGTCGGCTTCGGCCTTCAGCTCCTGAATGGTTTTAATGGGGAGCTTACTGCCCTTCATTTTCTCAAGCAGGTCTGTGCGCTTTGGATTGATGGCAATACCTCTTTCTGTAACAATAACGTCGATGAGCTCGCCTGGTCCGCAGAGCGTAGTTACCTCATCTACAATTACGGGGATTCGATCGCGGAATAGGGGCACAGGAATTATTACATTTTTGGCATGAAGGCAATTTTGCCAGCCACCGATTCCATGTAGCAAATAGCCATCGGAGTGGGTTACCACGTTGCCGTTAAAGTTCACATCAATTTCGGTGGCTCCGAGAATTACGATGTCGGTCATACCGTTGTAGTTCCCTTTGCTGTGGTAGTTATATGCGTGCCAAACCGAGACGTCTAAGTGGTTAGCGTTCTCTCGGATCGATTTTACCGATTCCAGGTCGAATGATTGCGCGTCGAGTATATAGTCAAGAACGCCATCTTCCAGCATCTTAACCAGATACTGTGTGCTTCCGCCAAAGCCAAAACGTGCCTTTTGTCCCTTGCGCTTCAGCATTTCGTGGAAGTATATGCCGATGGCAAGAGAGGTTCCTCCTGCTCCAGCTTGAAAGCTGCAACCATCGGTTAGCAGACCTGCCTCTTCGCAGAACTTGGCGGTTAACTCTGCAATTAAAAGCCTATCAGGGCTTGAGGTTACCTGAGTTGTTCCGGAAACAATTTTTTCAGGAATACCAATTTTATCAACGGTAACAACGCAGTCAACATAGTTTCCAAGAATCTGCATGGGAGCGCATGGAAATTTCACCAGGTTGTCGGTTACCACAATAACCCGATCGGCAAATTGGGTATCAGCAAATGCGTAGCCCAGCAGCCCGCAAGCCGAGGGACCATTTACACCGTTGGCATTTCCAAATTGATCAGAGGTAGGGGCGGCCATAATGGCAATGTCGATATGTACTTCGCCATCCTGAATGGCCTGAACGCGTCCTCCATGTGAGCGAAGCACCGCTGTGCCTTTCATCTTCCCCTTGCTGGTAAATCGACCTAAGGGACCGTTCATACTGCCCTCAATGCGGTTGATTGTACCATCTTCGAGATACTTAATTAGCGGATCGTGACAGGGAAAAGAGGCGGAGGGAAGCCACACTAGATCTTTTATACCCAGCTCGTGGGCGGCGTCAAAAATCATCTGACTTACGAGATCTCCGTCACGAAGGTGATGGTGGGTGGAGATGGTCATTCCATCCTTTAGTCCGCACTTTATTAGGGCCTCCTTTATGCTGGGAAGAACCTTGTTTCCATCCTCAGGGTAATCCAATACGGTAGGAATCATAGGTGCATACATACGGCCGGTTGGACGATGCTTGCCATCGCCCTTAAATGGAATAGCAGGTTGGCCATTAATTTCGGTAGGAACCATTCTACCTGCTGCATTCTTAACTAGTTTAGCACTCATGGTATTGCTCCCTCCAATTTTGTGATAGTAGGCCTAGACTAATCGCTAGGTTTATTGTCTTTTCTGCGCGTTTAACAACGGGTGGATCAACCATTTTTGAACCAATGGATACAACGCCAAGCCCTTGCTCAGTTGCAATAATAAAGGCATCCACAATTTTCTTCGCTTTTTCGATTTCCTCACTGTCTGGAGCAAACCCCTCGTGTATCACTGGAATTTGGCGCGGATGAATGCAACCCATACCTTCAAACCCAAGTCCTTTTGATACCCTAACATTTTCCCTTAAAGCAACCATGTCGGCAACATCGGAGAACACCGAATCAATGGGCTGGATTCCTGCTGCTTTGCAAGCATTTACCACCCTTGTTCTTGCATAAAATGATTCATCTCCCTCGTTGGTGCGACGAGCACCAAGGTCCGCCGTATAATCTTCCAATCCAACCGCCAGTGCTACAATATTTTGGCTGGAAGTGGCAATTTCAAATGCTTTTTCAACCCCCATGGCGCTTTCGATGATCGGCATTAGGAAGATGGGATGATCGATGTTAAATTTCTGTTTTATGCTCTTGATCTCTTTCTCGAGGGTGATAATCTGCTCAGCGCTTTCACACTTCGGCACAAGGATCAGGTGAACGTTATGGGGAATAATGTATTTTAAATCTTCCAATCCTTTGGGAAACTGGTTGATGCGTACCATACGCTCGGTACCATAAAAATTCAAGCTGCGTAGCGCATTACGAACGATGAATCGGGCCTCGAACTTCTTGGCCACCGCAACGGAATCTTCCAAGTCGAGTATTATTCCATTTGGTCGATGCAAGCCGGCATTGAGCATCATGGCTGGCTTGTTACCGGGTAGGTAAAGTCGTGAAAATCGGAACTTGTCCTTGCTGCTGGTGTAGCGATTCTCCTGAATGAAATCGGGGAGAAGTTCCTTGTCGGTGTCCACCACTTGCTTTACGGCGGCCTCAATGCGTGCCATTATGGTCCAAGGCAGTGCACCCTTGTCGTCGATGGTTAGGATAGCATTTTTTACCCCAAAAAAATCGAGCGATTGACGGCAGAGCTGCTCATTGGCCTTGCCATACATCACCTGCACTTTGCTCTTCATGTTGATGACGACTCCACCTGAATCGGTCAACTCAATTGTAACGAGGCAATCGGAGCGTTCCTTGTCCCCATTAATACCAGCGGAGGCAATTTTGTTGTTCATAGGTATGATAGTTTAAAAGCTTATGGTTTTTGGGCAAAGGGATGCCTCTACAAACCTAATGATTTTTACAAAATAGTGACCTATTCTTGCAATATTTCCAACATAATTTAGCTTTTTAGCTGGAAATTATAACCAGAAAACCGTAGAAGTCAGATGGATTCGTGTTTGTGAACGAGTAGAAATTAGTCTTGTTTTTAGGAACAAAAAAAGAGGGGCTACAATGAGCAGCCCCTCCAACTATTTTAGAATTTATTATCCCAAGAAGCTGAGCAGGATACCTGCTGCAACGGCACTTCCAATTACACCGGCAACATTGGGTCCCATAGCATGCATTAGTAAGTAGTTGGTCTTGTCGTACTGCAAACCAACCACCTGCGATACACGAGCGCTATCGGGCACGGCCGAAACGCCGGCGTTACCAATAAGAGGATTAATCTTGTTACCCTCCTTAAGGAAAAGGTTGAATATTTTCACAAACATTACACCACCAAAGGTTGCAACTATGAATGATGCTGCACCAAGCGCAAATATACCAACGCTCTTTGGGGTGAGGAAGGAGGTAGCCTGGGTGGATGCTCCCACTGTTAGCCCAATTAGAATGGTAACAATGTCGATAAGCGGTCC
>DATKTT010000182.1:0-10335 GCA_035530955.1 Williamwhitmania sp.
CTGTTGGGAATTATGGCCAACCCGGTGGATAGCCCGGCAAGGTTAAAGGTTTTGCTTGGAGCAATAAAGGTGATGCTTTGTTCGGCAATACCTTCGTTTACTGCTGCCAGAGGTGTATGCCGATGAGGTGGCATGGTAATATCCGAATGAATTTCGTCGGAGATAATGGTTGCTCCATGTCGCACTGCCATCTCCGCCAAGGTGGTTAGCTCCGCCTTGGTAAAAACTCTACCAACAGGATTGTGTGGGTTCGAGAGAATGAGCATTTTCACTCCGGAAGCAAAAAGCGATTTCAGGTGGTCAAAATCCATTAGGTAGTATCCGTCGCTGTTCGCAATGAGCGGGTTCTCAACCAAGGTTCGACGATGGTCGTTAATAGCCGCAAAAAATGGTGTATAAACAGGAGGTTGAATTGCTATCCGTTGGCCTTGATTGGTAAATGCCAATATGGCTACGTTAATTGCTGGAACAATACCGGGACAAAGGGTTATCCATTCCGACTTAATATCCCATCCATGCTGCCGCTTAACCCAGCCTACAACGGCATTTTTTGCCTCCTCCGAAAGAAAGGTGTAACCGAAAATGGGATGGGTTAACCGTTCTGCAATGGCTTCCCGAATAAATGCTGGTGTTGCAAAATCCATGTCGGCAACCCAGAGGGGAGTAACTGCCGAATTTCCGAATACCTTTTCCCTTAGGTCGTACTTAACACATGCGGTATTCTCACGAGGGATAAGCTCATCAAACTCTTGTAGCATGGCTGGCAAAAATGAACAAGCCCCAAATGCTGGGGCTTATGCTTAATTAGTTTTTGCTAAGCTCGCTAAGCTGCTCAAACTGCTTATTTACACCGTTTACTAGTTCTTCGAACAAGCCGTTATAGTAGGCCTTACTCTTCCTAGCATTTTCGAACTTGCCGCCAGTGTGAATTTTGTTGACAAGAGCAGAGCGTAGCTCGTCTGCTTCAAGAGCGATCTTCTCAGCAGCCTCTATTTTTTTCCCCGGATTAAGGTAGATGTATACGTAGCAATCCGAAATAACCTCGTCAGTTAGGAATTGAATATCCTTTTTCAGTGATCTGATACTTGCCATAGTGCTATTATTTTAATTGTCAAAAGTAGCAAAAAAGTTTAATATCGCAGAGCGAAATTGGTTTTGGGGTAGGAAAGTAGAGAAAACTGATGCAACCTGAATGGTGCAACGGTGTTTTTTTTAATAAAAGGTCTTGAGATTACATCTGGTTGAGGGAACTGCTAGCCCTCCACAGGCTCGAATCGGTGTGAAAGTTTAATGTCGGGCAGTCCAAGAAGAACTTGACCCTCTTCTAGCAAGTCATCATCGTCCTTTTGATACTTCCACACAACCTCTATTTGGAATCCTTTTTTTTGAAAAACGGTAAGCTTTCGAAGTATCTCTCGAAGATATTTGTATGATGAGGAGTTGATATACCGAAACGACAGCTCTGCCGTAACAACCCCTAAGTTGCTGGTTTGGTTTTGTTCAAAAAACTCATCAAGCCAAACCAATACGCGGGTATAGAATTCCTTAGCATTTTCAGGATGCGAAATGCCTGAAATGGCGAAAAGAAGAGTCTTGGGGTCAAAGTAAACCTCTGGAGTATCTATGGCGCCTTGTATCCTAAGTGGTTCCAATTCCTAATTTTTTCTCAAAGTTAGCAAACTACCGCAAATGTTTATAAAAAGTTTGATGAAATAGCCTTTTTGATGGGTTATGAACATCGTTCTATTGATAGTTGATGTAAATCGCGTATGTTTGACAGTTGTTAATGTGGCTAAATTGAGAGAGTGTGTGGCGGTGGCTATGTGGTGAGATATGTCGAGTGTTCACTATTTTTGTCTCAGTTTTTGCCTCCGTTAAATCTAACATAAGAAATCCTATTACATAGAACGATGAATTGGTGGGATATAGAATTTAAATATTATTCGAAACTAAGTATCTGGTTAAAACGCTGGACCTTAATTTTGAACCGATTCTCGGTAGTCGCTGCCACCGTACTAATTCTAATCTTTATTTTTGATGTGGGGTTTTTGTCTGAGGTTGAACCGCGCCAACACCTGCATCTGTTTTATGGGCTAAGCCTTGGTTTTTTCTTTGTCTACTACTTGGTAAGTTTCATTCGAACGTTGTATGAGAGGACCGATAAACGTTACATTATTTGGTCCGATTTTGCGCGACTGGCGCTGGTTTTTTTGGTACTTGAGGGTGGCTTTTTGAACGTGGGATACTTTGAAAGTTTTCCGATCCTTCGGTTGTTCACACACCGGTATGTTTTGAATCTCACCTTTTTGATCATTTTTTTATCTGAATCGGGACGAATTAGCCTGCGATTGCTAAACCGCAGGATGAACCCAGCACTGCTCTTTATAGGCAGCTTTACTGCTCTGATTATTATTGGTACAGGGCTTCTATTGCTACCCAATTCCACCACTGCTGGTATCTCCTTGGTCAATTCACTCTTCACCTCTACCAGCGCTGTGTGCGTTACGGGATTGGTGGTAGTGGACACGGCTACCGCATTCACACCTTTGGGGCAGACCATTATTCTTGGACTCATACAACTTGGAGGTTTGGGTGTAATGACCTTTACAACATTTTTTGGTCTATTCTTCAGAATGGGCAACAGCTTTCAATCACAGCTGTTACTCAAAGAGGTACTCAACCTTGACAAGGTAAGCGGTATGTTTCGAGTGCTGCTGAAAATTTTGTTGGTGACCCTGTTTTTTGAATTTTTGGGTGCCGTGCTCATCTTCCATTCCATTGCTGGTGTTCCTGCTCTTGGTGGAATTCAGGATAAGGTAGTCTTTTCAATATTTCACTCCATTTCGGCCTTTTGTAATGCAGGTTTTTCTACCCTTAGCAACGGGTTATACACCGAGGCCATCAGGTATAATCATGGCTTGCAAGTTTGGGTTATGACTTTAATAGTGCTCGGTGGACTTGGTTTTCCAATCATCTTCAACTACTTTACCCTGATTCGTCATTATATTGGCAACAAGGTGAGGCAACTCTTGGGTCGACAGGTTAGGTACATTCACCGCCCTCGCATTATCAACTTGAATGCTAGGATAGTGGTGTTTACCACTGCGGTCCTAATTGTTTTTGGTGCAGTAATGTTTTTTTTGTTTGAACACAACAACACCCTGGCAGGAGAGTCGTGGTTTGGTAAGATTTCGGGCTCTTTCTTTGGTTCCGTTACCCCTAGAACGGCAGGTTTTAATACAATTGATGTGAGCAAGCTGCTCACCCCAACTCTTTTATTAACTATTTTTTTAATGTGGATAGGTGCATCTCCTGGGTCCACAGGTGGTGGTATTAAAACAACAACTTTCACGGTAGCTTTACTGAATTTGGTGAATCTTGCTACAGGCAAAAAACACTTTGTGATAGGGCGGCGCGAAATCCCATATAACTCTGTGCAGCGTGCTTTTGCAGTTGTTTTTCTTTCAATTTTGGTTATCTCCTTTGGAACATTTCTGATACTTATATTTCAACCTAGATTAAACCCTCTTTCCGTGCTTTTTGAAGCCACCTCGGCCTTCAGCACTGTCGGTCTCTCGGTTGGCGTTACCTCTCAGCTGGTAATTCCTTCGAAAATTGTGATAATTTGCATGATGCTTGTTGGTAGAGTAGGGCTTTTAACCCTTATTTTTTCCTTTGTTGGCGAACAAAAAAATAAGATGGGATTTCGACTCCCGAGTGAAAATATTTATATAAACTAGGCTATGAAGCTAATCGTTATTGGTCTTGGAAATTTTGGCGCAGCGCTGGCTATTCGTATGACAGAGCTCGGTCATGAGGTAATAGGGGTGGATAGCAACTCCCATAAGGTGGAGGAGTTGAAGGACCAAATTACCTCTACCATTTGCATGAATGCGGAGGAGTTTCACGATTTAAAATATCTACCGCTGGACGATACCGATGCTGTTGTGGTCTCAATTGGTGAAACTTTTGGTACCTCGGTGCTAGTAACCGCTCAGCTGAAGCAGCTGGGAGTTAAACGAATAATGGCTCGTTCCATTTCAGCACTTCACAAAACGGTATTGGAGGCCATTGGCGTTTCTGAAATATTTTCGCCTGAGCTGGATATGGCCGAATCGTTTGCCTTGAAGTTGGAGCTGGAAAATGTGGTTAGTGTTTTCCATATTTCCAAGGATTTTAAGGTGGTTGAGGCTATTACTCCTGCAGCTATGGTTAATAGAACTATTGGTGAGATAGGTTTTGAAGAAAACTACAACCTGCAGCTGCTGTCGATAAAGCGCATGGAGGCGGTACGAAACATGATTGGAATTTCCAGTCAGGAGCAGAAGGTTTACTCGCAGATGACCAATGACTTCACCATTGTGCAAAACGATGTGCTGATTATTGCTGGTACCACTACTGCCCTTAAAAAACTATGGGCGGTGCTGTAGTCTTATTGTAAATGCTACTTTTTAAATATAAAGTAAACGGCTAGTATAAGGAAAACAAACCCAATGATGTGGTTTGCTTTAAAGGATTCATTTTTAAATAGCACTAAGCTGAATACCGTGAATACGCATAGCGTAATTACCTCCTGAATTACCTTTAATTGCACCAGAGAGAAGGGCCCTCCATTGCCCTCATAGCCAATTCGGTTGGCAGGAACCTGAAAAAAATATTCGAACAACGCTATTCCCCAGCTGATAAGGATAATGGTGATGAGACCTAAATTCTCGAACCATTTCAGCTCATTGAACTTTAAATGGCCGTACCAAGCGAAGGTCATAAAAGTGTTGGAGAGGATCAGAAGTAAAATAGTATAGAGTGCTTTCATGGGGCAATTTTGAGTTGCAAAACTAATGCAATGTTACATTCATTGTTTTTCGTTGCCTAAATAAATTTTCAGTTGAACCATTGTCGGGTTAAATTGTTGATTTCCTGATCATATCGCCGCAGTGTCAACATGCATATAATGTTATTTTATTGGGAATATCCCTTACTGTAATGCTCTTACTAACCTAAAACCCTTTTAACAATGAAAAAAGTGAATTTTGTAATTCAGATAGTGCTAGGAGTGCTACTTCTGATTTTTGGGCTCAATAAGTTCTTCGGATTTTTACCCATGATGCCTATGCCTGCTACTGCAGCCAACTTTGGTGGGGCCTTAATGGCCACCGGATACATGATGAATATGATAGCAATTGTTGAAGTGCTAGTGGGCGCACTGTTGGTTATCAACAAATTTGTACCACTTGCCCTGCTGTTTCTGGCACCACTTACCGTAAATATTATTGCTTTCCACCTTTTTCTCGATCTTTCGGGGATTGGTCCAGGAGCACTGGTTGCGTTGCTCAATATCTACCTGTTCTTTGTATATCGTTCGGCATACAAGGGCGTGTTAAAGGCATAATTTATTTGTTTACTGTGCAATACCGGGGTTCTATTCTGTGAAATAGAGTCCCGGTTTTTTATACTGTTTGCTTTCCTTAATTCATTTCGAAGGGCATTAATAATTCAAATAATAACAAGGAGCGGACCATTGATAATTACTGCTGGTTGAAGTGCAAAATTCTTTATACTTTCGCTTCACAGGATAAACTGTTGCATTATGATAAAAAAAATAAGCTTGCTGGCATGCATGATGCTGATAACCTTGCAGGTTAGAGTTCAGGCTCAGGAGGCTGCCACCATCCCGCTGGTAATTGATACTGACTGTGCCACCGACGATTTTATGGCGATAAGTGCCATTCTCTCAAGCAGCGATTTTAAAGTAATAGGCATTGTTTGCACCGATGGAGGATTATCTCCACAAACTGGTGCTACAGCGGTTAGGCAGCTGATAAAGCAGGCCGGATTGAATATTCCTGTTGTTGCTGGCGTCGATTTAGGTCAGAATCCGCAGTGGCGTAAGGCAAGCGAAAAGATATGGGGCGTGGTTGAGTCACCGACGACCGAGGCTGGTGCCTATTCCGATTCGCTTACCCGCTGGTTTGATGGGAGCAAGGAGGAAATTACCTATGTTTGTTTAGGCCCCATCAGTAGCCTCAATCGCTGGGTAAAGAAGCACGGTGAGGTGGCTAACCTTCGTCGCGTAATTTGGTTCTATGGTGGTGGCAATACCAGCTACAATCCCGAGGTGAGTGGTGTCGACTGGAAGGAACTACAAAAACTTCCCATTAATATTCACCTTATTGGACAGCCCACGGAGAACTACCCTAAGCTCACCGAAAGTTTGGTGGCAAAAGTCACCTCTACCGACGTGCCCCTTGCCAAAATAATGAAGCAGCGCTTTCAATCTGAGTTACTGCAGTATCAGTTACAGGCTGGACACTTCATCATGTGGGACGAGATGGTACCTGTTTATCTTGCTTTCCCCTCGCTCTTCACAGTACATCCGGAGGAGCAGAATCTGCGGATTGCCGATGTGCATATCGAGGATACCTCAATGATTGCCGATGGTTTTCTGAAACTCTTCACGGCGCAGGGTTCTGCTCTCAGAGGCATTGTGCTAGAATATTTTCCCGTTTCGCCCGACGTGCTTTCACCCGATGTGGCTCCGGTAGCATTAGAAATTCAGAAAAGGCATGGGATGGAGGAGTGGAAGTTGGCAGTGCTAACCAATGAGATACACCAGCATCTGGGCATTTACTCCATTGTTGGTGCCAAAATGGGTCTCTTTGCACGGGAATACTTTGGTGTTGGACTCGATAAGATGAAGGTGAAGTCGTTGGCCGGTTTTTATCCGCCCGTTGGTTGCCTGAACGATGGCCTTCAAATCTCCACCGGGGCAACGCTTGGTCGTGGCGACATTGAGGTGCTTACAACCAAGCCCTCGCTACCTTCGGCAATTTTTGAGTGCAACGGACGAAAGCTGCAGGTAACCTTAAAGCCAGAGTATTCTAAGCAGGCGGCTAAAGATATTTCGGATGGAATTGTAAAGTATGGTAACCTAACCAACGGATACTGGAACATGGTTCGCGAGTTATCCATTAAGTATTGGTTGGAGTGGGATAGAAAGAAGATGTTTGACTATAAAGAAATTACCCAATGATTTTTGACAAAAAAGAGAGCTTATTAAAGTATCGAAACCTCCTTCCCGGATTGGATTTGGTTAACGACTATTTGGCTAAAGGTGAGTTTGACTATGAGGCTGGTCCAATCTATCTGCAGGGGGAGAAACTTTTTGTAAGCCCTTTCAGCGGAGTGGGGAAGGCACGGCACGAGGCGAAGCTGGAGGTGCACAGGCGCTACATCGATTTGCAACTACTTATGGAAGGCAATGAGGAGATTGGTTGGTGTCCCCTTTCGATGTGCCATCAGGAAACTACACCCTACGATGAGGAAAAGGATATTGCCTTCTACCGTGATTCACCCCGAGATTTTTTAAAGCTTACCCCAGGCTACTTTGCTGTATTCTTTCCCGACGATGCCCACGCTCCACTCATTGGGGAGGACATCAAAAAATTGGTGTTTAAGTTTTTAGTTGAGTAACCACAGAGGCAAACTTCTGGCCGATTCCACCTCCCTTTCTACGGAGTTGGGGAGGCTGGGGTAGAGGTCGAGCCCAGTGGCTTTCTCCACGCTATCTACATGAACGGCAAAGGCTGATACGGGCTTTGCCGTTTCTCTGTTTGGTATAATGAAGCCAATGGCCCAATCGCATATGTCTGCAGGCTAAGCAGGGTTTAAATTTTGAAATAAACCAATTGGATTTAGAGAACTCTTTTGGTGGGCAATGAAAGATTTTGCTTTACAACACTCTTCAAAACTTCGCATGTAAAACTCCTACGGAGTATTGACAGCGCTGTGATGAGGTTTTTTTACAAAACTACATCGCCTACGACGAAAATTTTCCCTGTCGATTTACCCACTATTCAAACTTCACGTTGAGATAATGTACGGTAATTGAATAGCCTTCTTCGTGGGAGATCAACAAATCCAATTCCATTCTCGTTCCTTAAAATTCCCGCCCCAACTTCGCCGTAATTTTCCTACTTTTATGTGACCTAAAATCGCATTTGAATGAACGAATCGATACTGAAAGTGCTGATGCAGCTATTCGCCTTTTTGGTGGATGTGGAGCAGGATGGACTTACTGGAAATGCCCGGGAGGTGGTGAAAACATACCTCGAGAAGGAGTTTGGCGATGAGCAGATGAACACCTTTTTGGTGCAGTTCGACGAGATGCTCCAGCTGTTTCACCAGGAGGCAAAGCACCTGGAGGAGCAGGATGGCACCTTTGTTTTTTCACAGGCTCTTAACGGGATTATTGACCAGATTAATCACGAGTTTGAGCAGTACCATAAGATGTGGCTGGTGCTGCAGCTCATCGAGTTTTTGGGCGATGGTGAGGTGGTTACCGATAAGCGGCTGGAGTTAATCCGGGCGCTGGCGGCTAGTTTCCGCATTAGTGAGTTTGAGTTCAACAACTCACTGCAGTTTATTCTGGGGCAGGAGGAAGCGGATATGCCCATCAACGAAAAGCTGCTGCTGATTGACTCCAATGCCAGTTTTTCTCACCCTAAAATGAAGCACCACCTGAGCGAGAAGCTCAAGGGCAAAATATATGCGCTGCACATCGACAGCACCAACACCTTTCTCATTAAGTATTTTGGCGAGAATAACCTCTTTCTCAATGGCCACAACATTAAAGTTGGCCGGGCCTACATTTTTGGTGTGGGTTCTGTAATTCGAAGTCCAAAAACCGACCCCGTTTACTACTCCAAAGTGGCCACTAAGTTTATCACCGGATTGGCAAAGGAGAAGATACGCTACACTGCTTCCAACATCTCCTTCCACTACAGGGGAACAGACAACGGCATTTACCCCTTTAGCCTTCAGGCGGAGAGCGGCCAGTTGATTGGCATTATGGGCAATAGTGGTGTGGGAAAGTCTATTCTGCTCAACGTGCTCAATGGCAACCAGAAGCTTCACACTGGTCAGATTTGCATCAATGGCTACGATATTCATAAAGAGCGGGGCGGGGTGGAGGGGCTTGTTGGCTACGTTCCGCAGGACGACCTGCTTATTGAGGAGCTTACAGTTTACCAAAACCTGATGTTCAACGCTAGGCTCTGCTTTGCCAACCACTCTGAAGCCGAATTGAAGGAGATGGTGGACCAGAGCCTTATGGACTTTGACCTTGTGGAGGCACAGGAGCTCAAGGTGGGTAACCCACTCAATAAGTTCATAAGCGGTGGTCAGCGCAAACGGCTCAACATTGCGCTGGAGCTCATGCGCGAGCCTGCTGTGCTCTTTGTGGATGAGCCTACCTCTGGCCTTTCGTCCAACGATTCGGAGAAGGTTATGCTGATGCTCAAGCGGCAAACCATAAAGGGGAAGCTGGTGATGGTGAATATCCACCAACCCTCGTCCGATGTGTTTAAGCTCTTCGACAAGCTGCTGATTATGGACCACGGTGGCCGCATTATTTTTCAGGGAAACCCTATGGATGCGGTGGTTTACTTCCGCACGGCGGCCCACTACCTCAAGGCCGACGAGAGCGAATGCTACGCCTGTGGAAATGTGAACACCGAGCAGATACTCAAGATTATTGAAGCCCGCGTGGTGAACGAGTATGGCCGCCTCACCCGTAAGCGCAAGCGGAGCGCCCGCGAGTGGTACGACATCTACCAAAAACGGGTGGAGCCTACGCTCAAGATGGTGGAATGCGGGCAGCGAAGCCTTCTGCCCACAAATGCATTTAAGATACCCGACCGTGCCAAGCAGCTACTCATATTTGTGAAGCGTAACGTGCTGTCCAAGCTGGCCGACCGCCAATATCTTACCATTAGCATGCTGGAGGCGCCCATATTGGCCCTCGTCATCGGCTTTTTTACCCGCTACGCCGCGGCCACTTCAGGGGTGGCTACGCGCTACATGTTTGGCCTCAACGACAACATCCCGTCTTTCCTCTTTATGAGCGTAATTGCAGCCCTCTTTATGGGGTTAAGCGTGAGCGCCGAGGAGATTATCAAAGACCGGCGGATACGAGAGCGTGAAAAGTTTCTTCACCTCAGCCACTTCAGCTACATCAACTCCAAGGTGATGGTGATGCTGGCCATCTCGGCCATTCAGGCGTTGCTGTTTATCTCCGTGGGAAATGCGCTGCTGGGCATCCGCGGTATGTTTCTCAGTTACTGGCTCATATTCTTCAGCACTGCCTTTACCGCCAACATGGTGGGGCTCAACATTTCGGCTGCTCTTTCGTCGGTTGTGGCCATCTATATTACCATACCGCTCATACTGGTGCCGCAGCTGCTCTTTAGCGGCGTGGTTGTACCCTTTCAGAAGTTGCAACGCAGCGTAACCTCGCAGCTCTACGTGCCTGTGATTGGCGATTTAATGATTTCGCGC
>DATKTT010000183.1:0-4099 GCA_035530955.1 Williamwhitmania sp.
CGAATCAATGAGCCGTTTTCCATCTTCCGAAGTGCTGGACTCAATTTTAACCAGTGGAACTCGTGGGATTACGGTGGAACATTTCTGAGCTATGGTGGTAACATAAACGTGAATGCAACATTCAAAAATCTCTGGAGTGCAGGGTTTGGCTCCAACTATAATGCCGATGAACTTTCGCAGTCGCTACTCCGAGGTGGGCCAAGTTTTATTATCCCGGCAAACCTAAACTACTGGATCTTTGGTGAATCGAATCAGCAAAAGAAAATGGTGCTTTCCGCCAACTACTACCGCCAATGGGGTATTAGCAGCAACTTTATGTTGGAGTGGGGACTTTATACCTCTATTTCCTACAAGCCATTAAGCCAAGTATCAATAAGTATCGATCCGGGATATAGCGAGAGTAGCAATCAACTACAGTATTATGATTCCTACACTTTGGGAACAGAATCGCGTTACCTGCTTGCAAGTATACACCAAAAACAGTTCAATCTTTCGTTTCGATTGAATGTATCCCTTACTCCCGATCTCTCCATACAGTATTGGGGACAACCCTTTGTGGCGGCGGTGAAGTATAGCCAGTTTAAGGTTGCCACCAACACCAAATCAAAAAAATATAGTGAACGATTTCATCTTCTTACCCCGCAACAAATAATCTTTGACTCGGGGAATAACGTCTACTCAATCGATGAAAATGGAGATGGGAATGTTGACTATCCCATGGACAATCCAGATTTCAATACCAAGGAGTTTCTTTCCAATCTGGTGCTTCGTTGGGAGTATATCCCGGGGTCGACGCTCTATTTGGTTTGGTCACAGTCGCGGGACAACTATGCAGAAACAGGCAACTTCAACTTCCGTCCGAACATGAAGGACTTGTTTAACGACCATCCTCGCAACATCTTTTTGATCAAGCTGTCCTATCGATTTAGTTCATAGTATAAGACGTTTTGACCAGAAGCGATATACGGAGAATATAGTGGAATACTTAACTGAATAACAGTTGCTAGCGTGGTAATTTTAGAAGTCGGGCCAATCGTTTATTGGTTGGAAACTTAGTGAGTTGATAGCCAAAAATGGCTAACGTTTCAGCCATAAACAAGCCTTTATGTAGGGCAACCAACAAGATTCCGAAAATAAAGAGGGCAATATCTGTTAGCAGAAGCTGGTTAAACATGGCCTTCCTGAATGCAAAGTGCTTTTCATCATCATCCAGATTATCTATGTCTGCAATATCTTTTGAGAATATAGAGTTACCAGCGACTATTGCTCCAGCGGCAGCCAGGTTACTAAATATTACCGATTCCGAAAATACCTTACTTGACGTGGCAAAGTACTGGTTGATCTCTTTGGAGAAGGTTAGGACGATAGTTAAAAAAGAGAGGCTGCTAATAAGAAGAACGATGTATGTTACCCTGAGAGAACTTGCTAGCCTATTGGTGCTTTTCATACTTTTGGAAGATATATAACGGCCAAATATAGTATGAAAAACCAACTTCTCTTAGGCGTTTAGTCTTTTTTAACAAAAGGATAATACTTTCGTTTTGTCATTTTTCACCTTGCTGGTACTGTTGAAAAAATTGAACCTTGGCATTGTCTGCCAAGGTTCAACATTCAATAGGCATAAATCGTTGCTCAATTGATAACGATTATCGCCCGATTTTATGGGGCGGATTACTTTTTGGGTTTTAGAATCTTAAGAAAAAAGAAGACTGTGAAGTAGATTACCACTCCCCAAACGAGCATCATGGTTATTAGCGCCGAAGTATTCATATTTATGGTTTTACGAAGTTAATACTAAGTGAAATCGTTGGTTAACTTACGCTTACGGTAGGCAAGCAATACCATAACACATATTATAAGAAAGAGAGATAAAAGAAGGATTCTTGCTAAATCGGTGAAAAATACATTGTTAATTACATTACCCTCAAATAGAGGTGTTCCAACTTTAACATGTTCTCCTGGTTGCACAGAAACTTTATAGCCGTTCTTAACCAGGTATGAGGTAATGTTGCCGTTTGGTTCCTGAATATTTAGGTAATTCCTCTGATTTTCGAGTATAACCCCTTGAACAGTTCCGGTAACTTCGCTTAAGAATTCGTGGGCAAAGTAGGTCTTGTTTGGTCCAATACCTTGATGCCTTATTTGGCCCAAGATACTTTCGTTGTGTAGTGACCAACCGGAGAAGCTCAGCTTGCTCCAGTCATCGTTGGCAGGACGAATAAGGGAGCCAAAGAAAACGACAATCAGAATAACTGGGGTAACATACTTCAAGATGTATTTGAAGGCAATGGGTAGCCGAATATCGGCCCCACGTGTGATCTCAGCCCAGCCCTTGTCGAGTCCAAAAACCCAGGCAAACATTATTGACTCCAGCATGGCAAATACGAAGAGGGCAACCGTGCCGCCCCAGTAGTCATATTGGTCGAAAACGCCCTCCTGGAAAAAGAGTACTGTGGGAATGCCAAAAATTAGAATGGAGACGCCAAATCCCAAAGCGGCATATCCTCTTTTCCACTTAAACTCATCTTGGAAAAATCCCATTACCGGCGTGCCCATGGCTAAGGATGAGGTAATTCCTGCAAAGAAAAGAAGCCCAAAGAAGGCTACCCCGGATAATGCTGACATTACTGGTCCCCATTGGGAGAATAGGAAGGGCATGGTTCTAAAACCAAGTCCCAGTCCACCCATGTTGGTTAGCTCAATTACCCTATCAATGCCAAAGTAGCCAATGGCAATAGGAATGATGATGGAGCTACCAAGGACAATTTCAACAAATTCGTTCATAAAACCTGCTGACATGGAGTTACAAGCGATGTCCTCATCTTTCCCCACATAGGAAGCGTAGGCATGTACGCAACCCATGCCTACCGATAGGGTAAAGAAAATCTGTCCTGCTGCTGCCAACCATACCTTCGGATTGGTAAGTGAGGTAAATTGGGGAGTCCAAAGGAAGTCAAGTCCTTTGATTCCATCGAATATTGCTCCATTAGTTCCCGCCTTAAGCGTAATACCTTTATAGGCAAGAAAAACTCCAAAAACAATGAGCAATGGAACTCCAATTTTGGCTGCTTTCTCAATACCACCGCTCAATCCCTTGCTCAGAATCCATGTGTTAAGGGCAAGGCAAAGTAGGAAGAATACAACTGCTTCGTAAGGGAGTCCCGTAGTTGAAACCGTCACGTCAAGGTAACCAGTAAAGAATGAGGCAACTTGATGCTGGTTCATTCCATTAAACGTTCCAACAACCGAGTGGTAGACGTATGACATAGTCCAGCTTTCCATATAGCAGTAGTAGGAAGCAATTGCGATGTTGCTGAAAATGCCAAATACACCAACATACATCCAAATCTTCTTCCTGCCCATTTTTTTGAGGATAAACGGGGTGGAGTGATATCCGTATGTTCCTCCATAACGACCGGTTGACCACTCAATAAGAAGCAGTGGTAAGCCAAGAAGGACAAGGCTAACTAAGTAGGGGATTATAAAAGCCCCTCCACCGTTCTGAACGGCTTGAACAGGGAATCGCAAAAAATTCCCAAATCCGACAGCGTTACCTGCCATGGCTAGAACAAGTCCAAGTCTCGAGCCCCAGGCGTCGGGCATTTTTAGGCTCGACGCGATTGCTGTTTTTTTCATTAGTTGTCTTTGTAGCTTTAGGGTGGGTTATACATCAAAAGGATTTTGCTTGGTTGTAGTGTTATATTGTTGCTGGATTATTAAAATATCATTCTAGTCATAAGCCGACATAGAGCAGTGATACTTACAAATCTTCAACAAAATAATAATTTGACCTTTACGAAATGAAGAAATAGCAATAAAAACTTTTGACTCTAATGGCAAGTTGTAGATATTCAGAAGAATGCGGCGCTATATTTTTTTCAAAAAAAAGCGGATACAAGTGTACCCGCCTTTTCGCAATAAACGATAATCAAACCTATTTACCCATTATATCGTTTTGATCGACAAGGTAAACCAACGCGGCATTGGCTGCACAACCAATTTGGAGCTGGCGAAGGTCAATCTTGTCAAACGTATCTTTTGCGTTGTGGTGAAATTCGAAGTAGCGTTGTGGGCTGGGAATTACGCTCATGGTTGGAAC
>DATKTT010000184.1:0-3915 GCA_035530955.1 Williamwhitmania sp.
AATACCACTGTTTAACACCCTATACCTTCCCCTCTACCGCTAAAGTTCCATTTTTATTTGTAGCTGTTTTGGTTGCTTTCTTTTCAGTGCTTCATTAAATATGTATAAACCCAATTTAGGATTTACCATGTTTCGTAACACTTGATCTTTTCTGATACCAAAATTTTTTGGCAGCTTGACACCGTATACCTCGCTACTACTTTTAATATGTTCTATAGGAATGCAATCATTTTCAATCTCAGCGTATGGAATTGTAAAGTTAGACCATACTATGTGCCTACCAATTTCCTTGCCTGGTATTAAATAATCATAATAAGGCTTAACATTTTCAACTACCCACTTCGTATCAAGAGGGGCAAAATTTTGTAAAAATATAATTTCTTCATACAACTTCATGTCTGGATATATAGCCTTGTTCTGGCCTTTATAGACACTTGTTCTACGTAGTCCCGAATGAGACTGGCACGGTATGCTACTCCAAATAAAATCAAACTCCTTATAGTGATCGAGTAAATACTGGTGGGCATCGGCAACAATTACAATGTCTTTAGGGTATCTCTCCTTATAAAATTTTGCGATAATAGGCTCATTCTCAACCGCAGTAACATCACAATCAGTCCACAATTTGCGATTTCCACCGATACCAGCGTATAGATTTAATACTTTCACCCTATACCTTCCCCTCGATATGTTAAACCCGCCCATTGCAGTCTATAAAATAACAACAGTTATATTCGTAATCTTCGGAAAAATTATCACAATTATCATTCTCGCAGGGTTTAATTTTTGCCTTTGTCGTGTTGGTGAGAGTCAATTTTTCTAACATTTCCTCGCTCCCCTCTACCTTGATAGGCTTAAAGCAGCCAATGTTGTCATCGCCATCACACTCATTCTTATTCTCACATTTTTCTTTGTGACACCTCACCTTATAAGCTGGTTCACAGTTGCCAAAATCTTCATCACAAGGAGCAAAATCATCTAATCCACAACCGCAACCATCACCACATAATCCGTCATAACCGTTTTTCTGTAAATAATCAATTATAATTTCGTTTACTCTCATACTTCACCCCCTACCTTGTTAAATTCTTCTAAAGGACACCATGTAGGAATTTTGTTTATATCCATGATTCTCTTGCCGTTCCCTGTTTTAAAATTAAATATCTTACAATGGCAACAAATAGGTTTTCCGGTTTTCCAGTGCTTTTGACGATTAGAACACTCAGGA
Source organism: Williamwhitmania sp. (assembly GCA_035530955.1). Classification (GTDB taxonomy): domain Bacteria; phylum Bacteroidota; class Bacteroidia; order Bacteroidales; family Williamwhitmaniaceae; genus Williamwhitmania. The sequence goes on from DATKTT010000184.1 coordinate 1,229, forward strand.
CAATACCGTATTTTTTTAACTTTCATAAAGCCCCCTCTAAATGTTCAATTTGCCTGCCAATTTCTTTAAATTCTCGATGTGTCGATGGTACTTTCAGCTTTGCATCTCGTAACATCTGTATTCTGCCGTTTCTGTCTGATTCCATGTACCTACGTTTGATTTCCTTGTATGAATCGCAGAGTGCCTGTTTTTCAGAGAATGCCGTATTGGGCTTTAAAACCGCATTTGGTTGCAAATACGTATATACGTTATTTCTGCGTTCTTTGTAATCCTGTTCAACGGTGATAATCCACCCCTTTTTACGTAGTTCATCGTTTGCCCTTCGGTATTCAGCAGCTAGTGGCGGTTGTAATAGCTGCCCCAGGGTAAGTTTATACCCATTCTCTTCTGCCATTTCAGCTACTATTTGGTACTGTGGTTTATTCATATTTTCCCTGTTCTGCGGATTAAAAATTCAATTTTTTACACACAAGGGGGTGAAATGTGGTGACGACTTCGCCGTCTGCTTTGTCACTGACTTACTCCAGTCACATTTCACCCTTATTATTCTTTTTTTGGGGAAATCTTTTTAGGTGTTCTAAACTTTATCCTCCGACGAAATGTTGCCAGGTGCTGTTTGACAATACAATTGCCGCGGTATGGGTCAATCAGTTTTGATTTGTCAAGGTCAGCAAAGGATAACTCAAATATCCAGACCGACTGAGATTTGTTTTCCTTGATTAAAGAATATCCCGTGAACATATTGGCAAATTCTGGAAATTCGTTATGGTCCTTATTTCTATTGTCTAACCAACTTTTTGAACCATCAATAGTCATTATATCAAAACTACCACCACCACTATGTCGTGCAATGTATTTACCACAATCGCTCAAAAAAAAGGCTCCAATATGCTCTACCAGTCCAGTTGATTCTTGCGACTCTTCTTCATCTTCAGAGGGCGGGTTATAATCAAAACAAATGTCACGGTATCCATCAGTAGCTTTGCCCTGTGCATACCATTTTATACCGACACTTTCCATTGCGCTCCGAATTTTTTCATCCAAAACCACATCCAACTTAGCACCATAAATAACTTTAATTTTCACTTATACCTCCAATGTTTAGCCCGCTGTGCTACAATACTCTTAGGTTTGCGGTATTTAGATAACACTACAGCAAACGCCCTTGTTAATATCCGCCTATGAAAAACATTAGATTCATCATTATCAGCAATATCACCATTAAAGTGCGAGATTGATAGAGCAACCAATTTATTAACAACCTCCTTTTTATTCATAGCAAACCGCCTTTAATATTCCTTGACAAGTGAAGTTTCCGACAACGGACGATAAATGTTTGCTGTCAGCTTTACCAATGGCAAACTTTATTTGTTGCCTGCTGTAAAATTCGATTTCATTATTATTCTTTTGGCGAACGGTTAGCATGGGTATCCCTCATGCAAATCATCTGGATTACTGCGATGAGAATGAAATGATTCCTGGAAACTGTCGCAATCTTCATTAGGGCACTGGTATATATCACCCTCAATATGACCATCTTGATGAGCGCAAATTCGGCCAAAATAATCGTGATACACCAACTCTTCGCCGCATTCTGGACATTCATAATCCATAACATTTCCTTTTAATTTAGTGAGCAAAACTACAACCTGCTTTTGAGAATTTTATTGCAGGCAACGTTGAGCTACTGGCGAAGTGCCGCCGTTAATGACATATGACAAACATCTGACACTCTAAACGCAACACACTCTCTAAAAAGAATGCACTCCGAACATGAAGGCGGTATTTCGACCATATCAACCCGGTTATAATATGCCTGCCATTTACACAATATGTCGTCAGCTACACCAAGCGCATCCCTTTTATTTAATAAATATGCGTCAGTTAATATTATCAACTCGTCCGGTAATTTTGGGCTTGATTTGTTGGTTGATGTGGAGTTTTGAGCTACCAAAGCACATGGCGGATTATCACCCTTATACTTCTCAGCACATTCCTTTGCTATCTCACATTTATAAATAACACAACCGTTCATTTTTGTATCAGCCATTATAATATTCTCCTTTCAAAACGGAATTTTAACCAACGTTTCGGCTACGCCGGACGTGCCGAACTATAAATGAAAATATTGTTCCTCTCCCATTGGTATTTCGGCATGTACGGCTAGCCATGTTGTACGCTGTTTCGGTTTTGCTTCCACAATTTCCTGTGGCGCGTCTTTCAATCTGCACTTAACTGGAAACACGCCATCTTTTTCGCAACACTCACTAACAAACCCCTGTTGACAAGAAAAATCATCGTTATACGGGCAGTCCCACGATGTTCTGACTAATATCTGTTTCATTCGCGCCACCCATAATAAATGTTTTTCAAAACCGAAATTGCGTACAACGTATGTTCAACGCCCGAAGTCTCGCTACGCTTTATCATATGTCTCGCAAACAAGAATTACATTTTTAAGACTACGAGATCCGCATACATCATTCCAACAGGATTCACAAAGAGATTTTGGGCTTGATGTGTTGGTTGGCTGTTGAGCGAGTACAATACTCTTCAGAGTTTGCCACGCTTCTCGTTGGGCAACATCCATAGAATAATGATCAACCACACCCTGCATAATTATCAAAGCACTTTTGTTTGTCATGGCAAACTCCTATAATAAATTTTAGAGCGAAATTGCAACCAAC
>DATKTT010000185.1:0-3505 GCA_035530955.1 Williamwhitmania sp.
CGTAAGCTGCCATAGTAGGCTTCAATTAATGGAGACAGCGTTGTTCCAAATCCAAGTTTTACGTAATAAGGCGTAATTTCCGAAATCGGTTCACCAATAAGTTTAGCCGCGGGCATGGGCGACACTCTAAATTGCGTATTGGCAACCTTCGGAATAATGGAATAGGAGAGGTTTGGAAGCTGTCGAACCGTATCATTAATGGCTGGTAGAAGATTAATCTTAAAGGCGTCGGAAAGAACAGGTTCATATGCTCTTACAACCTGCACCTCTTTATTGAGTGTGTTCTGCGCCAACGCGGAAAACGAGGCGAAAATGCCGAAAAGCAATACAACGCTGTGCTTCAACCTCATAACCTTTCTATTTTTATGGACGAACCCCATGTGTTCAATATTATTAAGTGCTAATTTTACAGGAACCATGACTAAGGCATTTTAATTAGTTCGGTATCAGCGGTAGAGGGTTTGAGTGTCTCCTTTTCCTTCTTCACCAGTTCAACAAGCATAGCCGATGCCGTATCAATAATTCCATCCGAACTATTGGTATACCCATCTATCACGCTTTGCAGAGTGGCCTTGGCCTGGAAAATATCATTCTTCTTTACGTAAACCTGGGCAAGCAGAATAAAACTTTTTGCCATCCAATATTGGTGAGGGGTATTCTTTTCGGCAAACGAGAAAACTTCCTGCTCTGCCTGATCGAATTTACCCTGTTGGAATAAAATTTCAGCCATATGGAACTTAGACTCAGCGCCCTCGACATTTTTTACGCTTTGGGCAACAATGGCAAACTGGTCAAATGCTAGATCAAGTTTCCCTAGAGCAAGCAATGCCTTTGCCTTGTCGAAATGCGCCTCTCTGACCATCTCGTCTGAAACTTTCTCTGTGGCAATCAGCTTATCAGCAGCAGCAACTACATCTTCAAACTTTTGCTCCTTTACTGCGCTTCGAAGCATTCCTGCCCTCGCCTCCAATAAATTTTGCTTTAACTCTGCTTGATTTTCCAACTGCTGGTAGAACTTATATGCATCGTCATACTTTTCTAAGGCAAACGAGGCAGCACCAGCACCCAAAAGCGCCTGTTCGGTAAATGGGCTTCTTGGCTTGTTCGCAACTACAGTAAAGTAGTTCAGGGCATCAGTGTAGTTTTGACTTCTCATGGCGCAATCACCAAGGTAATAGGTGGCATTGAGCACAAAGCCTCCATTCGAAAACTCCTCAAGGTATTTTTTGAAACTAGCAGAGGATTTATCGCAATCGCCAGCCATGTATAATTTTTCTGCACTAAGGTATGTAAGCGAATCACGCTCGGCTTCACTCACAGAGGCAAACGACCCCAACTTTTTGGCATACTCAAAGTATGCCTCCACATTATTTCTATCAACGTAAATGTTCTTTATTCCCAGAAGGGCATTCTTGGCTTCCGATGTGTTAGGAAAATCTTCAATAACACGCTGATAGTATTCCAGCGCTTTATCGTTATCTCCTGCATTATAGCTCAAGAGTCCCATTTCTACTAATGTCTTAACGTAGTAACTACTGCCAGGGTATTCAGCAATCAACCTGTCAAAATACTTCTTGGCACTTGCAGTATCTTGTAAAAGTTGACTTGTGCGTCCAAGTTCATAAAGAGCATCGTCTACGTATGGTGATGTGGGAAAACTATCGAGCAACATTACGAGCGATTCACGTTTTTTCTCAGGACGATCGAGAAGGCCCAACGAAAAACCGCGCTGAAATTGTGCATAATCAGGATCGTAAAGTCTTGTTTGTACCGATTTATCATAGTAGTCTATAGCCAGCCAAAACCGGCGAAGCATAAAGTAGGAATCGCCTGTGCGGTTGTAAGCATCACCGAGGAACCTGTCCTTAGCATTAGAGGCAAACGAAAGATATTTTCGGAACCAAACAATGGCGTTTTCAAAATCATTAAGCTTAAAGCAGGTGTAGCCAAGATCGTAGTGAGCCATGTTAAACTCAGGTGAGGTAAACGCACCCGGACTCAGTACAAACTGGCTATAGTCCGCCTGAGCCTTAGCATACTCTCCCAAACGGTAGTAGGCCTCCCCTCTCCAATAAAGGGCTTCGGCAGAAATGGCTTTATCGTATGATTGATTGTCTAGCGACAAGGTAAACTTTTCGACAGCTTCCTGAAAGTTAAGGTTTTGGAATAGTTCAAGCCCTCTATAGTACGCAACCTTTTGCAATGCTGCATTAATAGTTGGGTCGCGATGTTTAATCTGAAGCACAGCCGCCAATGCACCTTTATAGTTCTTGGTATTGGTATAGGCAATTGTAAGATAATGATAAGCTTCGTCGGTGCGGTCAGTATTGGGATACTCCTTAATGTATTGGTTTAATGCATCAATTGCCTCGTTGAAAGGGGAATAAAACATGCCGTAGGTAATCTTGGCAAAGTTAAAAAGTGCATCCTCCTTGATCACCGGATCAAAATCGTACTTGGCAGCCATGGAAAATGCGTTCCGTGCCTTGCTCTTATCGTCCAGCTTAAGATAGCAATCGGCCAAGTTATAATATGCATTCTGGCTTAATGTATCCTCGCCTGCCGTTGCCTTTTCGAGAAGGGGTGCTGCCTTGGCATAGTCACCCGCCTTGTAGTAAACAATTCCAACTAGGTAACTGTCGTCACGGCTAGGGTTTTTTGTCCCATTTAAAAATTTCTCGAGGTAGGGTAAAGCTTCAGAATACTGCTTTGTTCTATAATACGACTCGCCAATAAATCGAGCAATAGCTGGAGCTCTCTTTTCGGAGGCATTATCCAAAATTTTTGGACCATATTCAATAACCTTTTGATAATCCTTCTGCAGAAAATAAATCTCTACAATATAATATGGTACCAGCGGGGCAAAAACCTCATCTTCCTTCAGCCGTTCAAATCCTTTCAAGGCTGTGGCATAGTTGTGCTGGAGGTAGGCAATATGCGAATAGTAATAGGTGGCTGGAGAGTTAAACTTATTGTCGGTATCCTTAATTTCGAAGAACGATTGCAGTGCTCTATCCATGTTGCCCACAGAGAAGCAAGAGTAGCCCAATTTGAAAAAGAATTCCGCCCGATCGTCTGCTGATAGTCCATTATTATCAACCTTGTCGAACCAAAGGATTGCGTCGGCATAGCGCTCCTGCCGATAGCGCAACTTAGCCAACTCAAAGAAGGCCTGATTCACGCGCTGATTCTCGGGGAAGGTGTTTATAAAGGTAGTAATCAAATACTCCGCATCATCATTAAAAAGCCGCACCGAGCAAAGAGCTTTATAGAACTCAGCCAAGGCGAGTTTCTGCGTATTCTCACCGCTGTAGGCCTTCGCCGATTGCTCAAACTGCTTTTGGGCAGCAGCATACTTCTCCTTAGTAAACAAATTCATTGCTCTATCAAAGAGCTTATCGGGGTGGGAATAGCTGGCGGTTTGCTGAGCAAAGGTCAGAGTTCCCATAGCCAAAAGCACAATCAGGAAAACAATTCGTCTCGATATAGACATAGATAAATCGGT
>DATKTT010000186.1:0-6678 GCA_035530955.1 Williamwhitmania sp.
CTTTGGCGACATCACCTTCACCGACGGAGTGGGTAATACGGTAAAAAACTTCAGCCCCAATGAATTTTCATTCGACGTTGGATACTCTCGTCTCTTTGGAAAAACAATTTCTGGAGCCATCGCATTTCGTTTCATTCGTTCTGACCTTACCGGCGGCTACTCGAACACCACTGAATCAAGTGCCGGCCAAGCATTTGCATCTGACATTTCAGTATACTACCAAAATGGCGTACACCTAGCAGACAAAACAGGGCAAATGGCCTTTGGTATTAACATTTCCAACATTGGCTCAAAGCTATCCTACAACCAAGATCAAAAGAAAGATTTTCTTCCAATGAATTTACGTGTTGGTGGCCGGCTTACCCTTAACATGGACGATTACAACAAGATCTCAGGAACCTTAGACCTAAATAAGTTGCTTGTACCAACCCCTCCAATTGTTGACTCAACGGGTGCCATAGTTGAGGGAATGAATAACGATGTTTCTATAACCAAGGGGATTTTTCAATCCTTTTATGATGCACCTGGTGGTATGTCGGAAGAGATAAAAGAGATTACTTACTCCATTGGCTTGGAATATGCATACTCCAATCAGTTTTTTGTAAGAGGCGGTTATTTCCACGAAAGCGCAATGAAGGGGAATAGAAAGTACTACACTTTTGGAGCAGGTTTAAAGTATAATATTCTCACGCTCGATTTTGCTTACCTTGTTCCATCAAGCGGACGAAACAATCCACTCTCAAATACCGTAAGGTTTTCATTAATTTTCGAACTAGAGTCGAACAGCGTTAAATCCAGAAGATAGGGTATGAACGTTAGAATTGGTAATGGATACGATGTACATCGCCTCGCCCCCGGCCTTCCTCTCTGGCTGGGTGGCATTTTAGTACCTCACCATCAAGGCTGCGAAGCCCACTCCGATGGTGATGTTTTAATCCATGCCATTTGCGATGCACTTCTTGGTGCTGCCGGATTACGCGATATTGGAATTTACTTTCCAGATACTGATTCAACATTCAAAGGTATCGACAGCAAAATTTTATTGGCAAAGGTTATGGCGTTGGTAAGAGCAAAAGGCTACACCGTCGGCAATATCGACAGTGTGATTGCACTTCAACAGCCGAAAATAAAAGACTTCATCCCAAAAATGGTTAAAACTTTGGCCGACATTATAGCTGTGGACGAGGAGGATATTTCGATAAAAGCCACCACTACAGAAAAATTAGGATTTGTTGGAAGAGAGGAGGGAATTGAAGCATATGCAGTTGTTCTAATCTACAAAGCATAACTATAGTTTATGGGGAGAACCTTAGTGCTCGGGGCAAGTATGCGTAAGGAACGATTTTCATACCTCGCCATGAAGTCACTCCATGAGCACCAATTTGATTTCGTAGCCATTGGGGCAAAGGAAGGTGAGGCATTTGGAGTTGAAATAAATAAGGGACAACCCGAACTGAGCAATATCCACACTGTCACGCTTTATCTTAATCCTGAGAGGCAGAAAGAATACTACAACTACATTATATCACTAAAGCCACATAGAATAATTTTCAACCCAGGTACTGAAAATGGGGAACTCTTTAAGCTTGCGAGAGAAGCCGGCATAGAAGTTGTAATTGGGTGCACCTTAGTAATGCTTCACAACAACTCATTTTAAATACCATGATAACGGTAAGCGAAAAGATAACACCCGAATTCTTCACCAGCAAGGAGGCTTGCATGGTCTATTTCACAACCAACGACTGCGTTTCGTGCCATGCGCTTCTACCAAAGGTCAAGGAGATGGCTGCAGATTTCCCCAAGATGGAAGCCTTTCACATCTCTTTACCAGATCATCCAGAACTTTCTGGACCTATGGGTATTTTCTCAGCGCCAACCTTAGTGGTGTTCTTCGACGGCAAAGAGCAAATAAGAAAGGCTGGACGATTCTCTCTTGGAGAAGTTCGTCAACCACTTGAGCGCATCTACAACCTCTACTTCGAAAGTTAATTCCTAGTAAACTCCGTATATACCTGATCGTTTTGGATTTCAGGTGTGGTTACTGTGTAGTTCCATGAAATTGTTCGTGCCACAGCGTCGTAAGTTCCTGTACCTGCAAAGTGATATCCTGTAAGGGAACAGTTGAAAATTGTTAAGGTATTTCCACTTCTACGGCATGACACAAATCCCTCATATTCACCACCACCATTAATACCGTAGAGATTAGTAACATTAATAACAGAAGTGTCGATAATGTCGCGGTCAACAGAAACAATGTAAGTGGTTGGAGAACGGTAGGAACTAAGGATATCTTTAGCATTCCAAAGTCCATAAATGGTTCCATTGTCTGAAACATTGTCCTTAACGCACGAAGTCACAACGAAAAGGAGGCACGCAACCCCCGCTAGCACAAAATTTCTCATGGAGTAAATATAGTAAAAGCCCCGTCATACTATTCTGACGGGGCCTGCAATATGAGCATTAAAAGAGTTTGTCAATCAAATCGTCATCGGTGAAGTTGGGTAAAGTAACCTTAAGCTGAGGCGTTCGTGCCATTTCGCGCTTAATTGCAAACACAGCACCTTCGTTACGAGCCCAACTCCTGCGAGCAATACCGTTATTTACATCCCACAGCAGCATAAGTTTTAGGCGTCTATCACAATCAGCTGAGCCATCGAGTGTCATCCCAAACCCACCGTTAATTACCTCGCCCCAGCCAACACCACCACCATTGTGGATAGAAACCCAAGTTGCGCCACGGAATGAATCGCCAATAACATTCTGCACTGCCATATCGGCAGTAAAGCTGGAGCCATCATAAATGTTTGAAGTCTCCCTGTAAGGAGAATCGGTACCAGAAACATCATGGTGATCGCGACCAAGCACAACGGGTGCTGAAATCTCACCCTTGGCAATAGCCTTGTTGAATGCTTCAGCTATCTTAATTCTTCCTTCGGCATCGGCATATAGAATTCTTGCTTGCGATCCAACAACCATCTTATTCTTACCAGCCTCCCTAATCCAATGAATATTATCTGCCAACTGCGTTTGGATTTCGGATGGTGCACTCTTGTAGATTTCCTCCAAAACTGTAGTTGCAAGTTGATCGGTAACCTCAAGGTCCTTGGGATCACCTGAGGTACAAACCCAACGGAATGGACCAAATCCATAGTCGAAAAACATGGGGCCCATAATATCTTGAACGTAGGAAGGATACCTGAAATCGCCTTTACTATTTAAAATGTCGGCTCCCGCCCTGCTTGCCTCCAGCAGGAAGGCGTTCCCATAATCGAAGAAATACATGCCGTTGTCCACCAGTTGGTTGATGGCAAGAACATGACGACGCAGCGTTTCTTCAACCTTTTTCTTAAAGGTTTCCGGCTCCTCGGCCATCATTCTGTTCGATTCCTCAAAACTCTGGCCAACGGGGTAGTATCCACCCGACCAAGGGTTGTGCAACGATGTTTGATCCGACCCAAGATCCACCTTAACCTTATCAGCGGCAAGCCTTTCCCACAGATCAACAATATTTCCCTGATAGGCAATGGAAACGGCCTCCTTGCCTACAACCGCTTTTTTTATTCTTGGTACCAGTTCGTCGAGGTTGGTAAATACCTCATCCACCCAGCCTTGCGAAAAGCGTGTATGAACCGCCTTTGGATTAACCTCTGCCACCACGCCTACAACGCCAGCAATAACCGAGGCCTTGGGCTGAGCACCCGACATACCTCCCAATCCGGAGGAGACAAACAGTTTGCCGCCAATACCCGTATCTCCACCCTTCATCCGTTTACGTGCAGCGTTAAGCAAGGTAATTGTTGTACCATGCACTATTCCCTGCGGACCAATATACATAAACGATCCGGCGGTCATTTGCCCATACTGCGAAACGCCAAGTGCGTTAAACTTCTCCCAATGATCTTTCGAGGAGTAGTTTGGAATAACCATACCATTAGTAACAACTACTCGCGGAGCATCTTTATGCGATGGGAAAAGCCCCATGGGATGACCAGAGTATAAAACCAAGGTTTGCTCGTCAGTCATCTCGGCTAAATACTGCATGGTAAGCAGATACTGGGCCCAGTTTTGAAACGCTGCACCGTTTCCACCATAGGTAATCAGCTCGTGAGGATGCTGGGCTACAGCATAGTCGAGGTTATTGCTCAGCATGAGCATAATGGAGGCAGCCTGAATGGACTTATGGGGATAATCGGAAATTGGTCGAGCGTAGATCTTGTAATCGGGACGAAGTCGATACATGTAGATTCGTCCATAATCCGCCAGTTCCTTGGCAAACTCCGGTGCCAAAACGGCATGGTGCTTTGTTGGAAAGTACCTCAATGCGTTTTTTAGCGCCAACTTCTGCTCCTCTCTCGAAAGGATGTGCTTGCGCTTAGGTGCGTGATTTATGGAAGGATCGTAAGGTTTAGGTGAAGGTAACGTGTCTGGAATCCCTTGAAGAATCAGGTGCTGAAATTCATCTCTGGTCATATCGAAATCGATTTAAATTTATGCTCTTGGAGGAGCAAAGTTAAAACAAATGGCCAAAATTTCAGCCACTACGGCATTAAGAACGAGTGTAAAAAATAATTGCATACTTTTTGATACCTTAGCTCCATAGCAACCCCAACTTTAAAGTTAGAGTGTTGCATTTGCCAGAGCAACGGCAATAGTACATTGCGAGGTAAAGTATAAATGATACAAACAAAAACAACGTAGAAATGAAAAAATCGTGGATTATTTTTGGAGCCATTGGCTTATTGGTGCTTATAATGTTCTTCTGGGTAAAGGGTGGATATAACCAAATGGTAAACTACGGAGAAGCCGTTAACAAATCGTGGGCCGATGTAGAAAGCCAATATCAAAGGAGAATGGACCTTATCCCTAACCTTGTGAGCACGGTTAAGGGCTACGCCGATTTTGAGAAGAGCACGCTTACTGCAGTAATTGAGGCTAGGGCAAAGGCTACACAGGTTACCATTGACCCATCCAAACTGAATGCACAATCGATGCAGCAATTCCAGCAAGCGCAGGGACAGCTCAGTGGTGCACTTTCTCGCCTACTGGTTACCGTTGAGAGGTATCCTGATCTAAAGGCCAATCAAAACTTCCTTGAGTTACAATCGCAGCTGGAAGGCACGGAGAACAGAATTGCCGTTGAGCGCCGAAACTTTAACCAAGCCGCACAGACGTACAACAGCTACATTAAAAGTTTTCCTGTCGTATTTTTTGCCCGGTCATTTGGATATGAACCAAAATCATACTTTGAGGCAGAGCAGAGTGCAGCACAAGCTCCCAAGGTTCAATTCTAAGCCATGAAAGCAAAGGACTTCTTCTCTCAGGAAGATCAGCATAGAATTTTGGAAGCCATTCAACACGCTGAAAAAGATTCATCTGGCGAAATTAGAGTACACATTGAGAATCGGTGCAAAGGTGATGTTATGGACAGAGCAGCAAATGTTTTTGCCAAGCTTAAGATGCACAAAACAGAGCTACGCAACGGGGTGCTTTTTTACCTCGCGCTTGAGCATCGTAAGTTTGCCATTCTTGGAGACGCTGGCATTAATGCCAAAACGAGTAACGATTTTTGGGATGCCATAAAGGTAGAGATGGCCGAAGCATTTAAAAAAGGTCAGTTTACCGAGGGGCTAGTTGGTGGAATTCTAAAGGCAGGTGAGCAGCTCAAGGTTCACTTCCCTTACCAGCAGGATGACGTCAATGAACTTCCCGACGATATTTCATTCTCTTAAAACCAAAACGATGAGAAAACTAAAAATTCTTGGATTGCTTTTCATTCTCGTTTTGGGAGGCATACATACATCTTCTGCACAGCAAATTCCAGATCCAATGTCGCCTCCAAGGCTGGTGAACGACTTTACGGGTATGCTGAATGCTCAAGAGCAAAATGCGCTTGAGGGTAAATTGCGTAACTACCACGACACTACCTCAACTCAGATATACGTGGTGACCGTGAATACGCTTGATGGTCAGGACATAGCGGAATATTCTGCATTAATGGGTCAGAAGTGGGGTATCGGTCAGAAGGGAAAAGACAATGGAATTCTGCTGCTCATAAAGCCAAAAAACGAGGAAGGAAAAGGTCAAGTATTTATTGCCACGGGCTACGGCATGGAGGGGGTAATTACCGATGCCATGTCGAGAAGAATTATTGAGCAACAAATTCTCCCTGCCTTTAAGGAAGGAAAATATTATGAAGGAATTGATCAAGGCACAAATACCATTATTGCCCTAGCATCGGGCCTCTACAAAGGCGAAAAGAAGAGCAAATCAGGTGGTGCATTTGGTGCCATTCTATTCTTTGGCCTACTCATTTTTATGCTTCTTCTCGGACGGCGAGGTGGCAGCGGAGGAAAAACTTTCTCCTCGCGAGGCAGCTCACTACCTTTCTGGATGTTATTGGGAGCCAGTAGTTTTGGAAACTTCAGCTCTGGCAGCGGTAGCTTCGGCGGAGGTGGAGGTGGATTTGGTGGCGGATTCTCTGGCGGTGGCGGCGGCAGCTTTGGCGGCGGCGGCGCCGGTGGAAGCTGGTAGTCAACACTATTGTAAGCACAAAAAAAGGGAATTCGTTTGAATTCCCTTTTTTTGTTATTTATGCGGAAGGCTAGTATGCGTCTTCTCCGGTTATGGAATCATCAACCAACACGCGGCCACAGTATTCGCAAACGATAACCTTTTTGC
>DATKTT010000187.1:0-8216 GCA_035530955.1 Williamwhitmania sp.
TCAACAGCATCTAGCCGAAAGCAACAAAACCAATTATATCGTGCAATCAACAAATAGTGTCCGAATTAGACTAAAACAAGTCCTATTAATTTGCGAAACTCTTGCTAATCCATTTAATGCTGTGGCCGTACGTAATTTTTCATCACTGATTAGCAGGTAAAGTTTTTCAGCAATTTCTTTTACTGACGGAGGATTAGATAAGAAAATAAGATCTTTCCCATCTTCAAAATAGCAGCCAATATTTTCCTTCCCCGTTGTTATCACAGGAACCCCAGCAAGCATCGCCTCCAAAATAACCAATGGGAAATACTCACTTTCCGATGGTAACACAAAGATATCGGCACTGTAATAAAGTGAACTTCGCTGGTCACTTTCAACACCGCCAATATAGCTAACCCGTCCTTCCAACTTCAACAACTTGGTTAAATCAAAAATTTTCTGTGGAATGGAGAGGTCAGGGGAATACCCTGCAATGGTTAGCTTCAACTCTGGAAACTTATTAGCAACCAAAGCAAAAGCTTCAATCAACCTAAAAAAACCTTTATGAGGATAGAGGTTTGATAAGAAAAGAATGTTGGTCGCCTTCTCTCTAATTGGTCTATGGATGGGCTCAAAGTCAACTGTATTGGGAAATGAAAACAAATTTTCCGGACTCAGTCCCAACGGAATCAACTCTCGCTCAACAAGCTGTGGCGATAGATGAACAACCTTACACCCTCTAAAAAGATTTTTATAAACAAGCCTGTTTAACCTAGTTGGTTTTACGCGATGAAGGCCTGGTCGGTGCAAATGAACTACTGAAACTGCACCAAAAATTCGAATAAGAATAAGATATAGACCATCCCTAAAAAGAATTGGTCCAAAAGGAACCATCGAGAAGTAAACAATTCTTGGCCGATAAGCAATTAGCTGAAATAGCAATTGAAGGAAAACCCCAAATGCTTTAAAGACCTTGATTATAGAGAAATGCTGCAGCTGCGAAAGTTTGGTAGAAAAATTTAGCGGAATAACTCGCTTTTCAAACCCTTCGTTTACTACCTCGCTCTCGAATACCATCCTGTTCATTTCACTTGCCCCATGAACAGGTGGTGGAAGTTGAATAAGGTAAAGAATACGAGGCTTAACCATTTGCTAAAGCCTGATTGATTTCATTTTAAATCCGCGTTCTTTTAGGCCTTCAAGCACTCGCGGTAATGCGTAGCGCAAATTCTTCTCCGCCTTTTTTGAATCATGAAACACAATGATGGAGCCGGGTCGAACCACCTTAAGAACGTTCTTTACACAACCCTTACCCGAAAGTGTCCAGCTGTAGTCCCGACTCAGCACGTCCCAAAGAATGAACTTATATCGTTCCTTAAGAACATGGACTTGCGAAGTTTTAATTCGTCCATAAGGAGGGCGAAACAGGTTGGTAGAAATGAGCGATTCTGCCAAGTCAATGTCATGCACATACTCGGCTGAATCGGTTCCCCACCCTTTTATATGACTGTAGCTGTGATTACCAACTGCATGTCCTCTTGTAAGAAGTTGCTCAAATACCTCAGGATGCATCTCCACATTTTTTCCTAGGCAAAAGAAGGTGGCCTTTGCACCATACTTATCCAGCTCATCCAGAACCCAGGGGGTAATTTCCGGAATTGGACCATCGTCAAAAGTGAGAAATACCGAGTCGGTCTCCTCAGGAAAACTCCAGATAAACTCAGGAAACATACGCTTAATCCATCCTGGTGGTCGAAAATACGCCATGGCTTCGATTGATTTCTACTTCAATATTTGTTTGTCTACAATATTCCCACTGCTATTTCTCTGCAAAGAAACTGCTTTTTTTAAAACCAAAGAAGCATCCAGCAAATCAAACTTCACGTACGGCTGCATTGCTGGAATAATGGTGTGGTAATATTCAATTTCATGCCTTTTTCTTGCAATTAAACTATCAATAATTTGGTTTCCAAAAACCAAATTGCCAGCATTAATGTAGCTCGAAGCAAACGATAGGGCTACATCGTTCCACTCAAGGCACCTATTGCCAAAGTAGCTGCGGCAGCTGTCGAGCACGGCATTGGCCATATCAAACTTTCTTTTGGCAATCAGCGTATCGGCCAATTGGCCGTACACATCAAAGTAGTAATGGATAAACTGTCGACATGTTTCGTCCATATACCCAGTTGTACCACCTCTAAAGCTAGTGTTCACAATTAAGCTACGGTAAGCCTTTGCTATATCTGTTTTCCCAAAGAGGTGTTCATTTGTAGGATTCAACCGCAATACGAGACCCTCATTGACGGCAATGCTGGTTAAGTTGAGTGTGGAAGCAGAGGGAACTGATGCAGCAAAGTAAATTGGCCGCAGGTGTCCGTTAGCTGCAATAATGTCAAGCAAAGCCAAATCCCAACTCCGCAGATAGCTGCGGAAAATAGAAACCACCTTTGTGCTATTTCTTGTTCCATGCACACTATCATAAAGGGGGAGATAAAATGATTTTGCTCTAAGAACGAGTGGCAAGGAATTAGTGGTATCCGAGTTTCGAGAGAGGTCAAATCCAGCACGAATAAGGTTATCGAGCGGTATAGGAGTTGCAAATCCAGAAACCACAGGAAAAAGTTGAGATAGGCTGTGTTGATAAAAATCGTTACTACCATTAAGTTGAATGCTAGCGGACAAATTTGCAGCAAGTTGGAGTTGGCCCAGCTCCCACCCTGTTCTCAAGTAGTTTAAGTTAACAACTCGCACATCAGTTCTGTACCCTTCAGCCTCTTGCAGATACCAGAGCGGAAAGGTTTCGTTATCCCCATAAGTAAAAAGAATGGCATTGGGTGCACAAGCCGACAGGTAGTCGTGTGCAAGCTGCCTTGCGAAAAAACGATGGGCCCGGCTATGGTCATTAAAATTTTGAGCTAGCATCCATCCTGGAACCGCCACAAGAATTATTGCCAAAACAACGACTGTAATGCCCTTTGACTTGCAAAGTCTGCTAACTGCTGAAGCAATATAGCCAGTTCCCACCCCAATCCAAATGGCCCATGCATAAAAGGAACCAACATAGGCGTAATCTCTCTCCCGTGCTTGGTAGGGAGTCTGATTTAAGAACAATGCAATGGCTATGCCGGTGAGTAAAAACAGCAATAGAATGGGCCAAAAGTGCCTGCCTCCATTAACGGATTGAACCACTAAACCCAAAACACCAAGTAATAGAGGAAGCAAGAAATAGACATTACGCCCCTTGTTGTTCATAAGGCTTGGAGGCATCATTCTTGAATCACCCTCTCTAATAGCATCAATGGTATGAATACCGGTAATCCATCCTCCTCGTAAAATGCCGCCATATCCCTGAATATCGTTCTGCCTTCCCACAAAATTCCATAAAAAATACCGAACGTACATATAGCCAAGCTGATAGTTCACCAAGAACTTCAAGTTGTAGAAAAAACTTGGTGGTATCGATTTTCCAGAGGTATCCACCAACTCACTAGATGGGATTGATGCCCAACTTTGGTAGGCCGCTTGATGGTCTCCAGTGGTGCTATACATTCTAGGAAAAACTGTGTTAAAGCGAGGATTGTATATCACTCTTCCAGAAGAATAACCAACGCTATACTTACCCTTGCTAAAAATATAATGCTTGCTACCGGTTACAACTTTTTCAATTGGAGCGTTGAAGGTTGGACCATAAAATAGCGGTGAATCGCCGTACTGATCCCTATCAACATAGTTCCAGAGTGCAATAATATTGCTTGGATTACCCGTATTTAAGGGAACATTCGCAGAGGCTCTTATCGGCACAATGGCATACACCGAAAGGCCAATAATGTAAAGCAAGGTGGATGTCAAAACGGCCTCATATGTCGAATTTTTGGAACGTTTAGCCCGATAAATTGCAAATACCAATCCACAAAAAATGAGGGCATAACAAAAAAAGACACCGCTCCATTTAGAGAAGCCAAATGTGTTCACAAAAAGCAGCTCTGTAAGCCAGCCAAGCTTAAACAAGAGGTAAGGTATTACGGTAAAGGCAAGCAAAAACAGGCCACCTCCTACCAATACTCCTTTTACCACGTTTGTAAAGTTTAACTTATAGTTGACCAGCCAGGCAATTAAAACAACCGATGGGATAACAAGAAGATTAAGCTGGTGGACACCAACACTCAGTCCAAGTAATAGCGCAATCAGGTATATCAACCGCCCACGGCTACTAGCCGATCGACTCTCAGAAAGCAGCAAAGCCAAATAAAAAGTAAGAGCAGTAAAGAAAATCGAAAGGGCATAGACCTCCCCCTCAACTGCAGAAAACCAAAAGGAGTCGGTAACCGCAAAGCAAAAAGCACCAACAATGCTTGCGCCATGAATAACGAATAGTGACGAATCTTTACGAGGCCTTATTACCTTTTTTTGCAGTATCTTAACAAGGGTGAGATAGAGCAGCATTACTGTAAGCGCAGAGGCAACTGCTGAAAGAACATTAACAGCAATTGCTGCATGGTTTCCCCCAAATAAGATTACAAAAAGGCGTCCGAGCAAGGCGTGCAATGGAGCTCCTGGCGGATGGCTCACCTCCACCTTTGCTGCACAACCAATAAACTCTCCACAGTCCCAAAAACTCACACTTGGCTCTAACGTGATAAGATATAGTGCCAATGAAGTGCTAAATACGAAGGTCGAAATTGCTGTCTGCCAACGATTACGAAACATGCTGCCAATGGTTGGGAAAAATTTCAATAACGTGTAAAGGTAAAACAATTGGTTGTATATTGGCCGCAAATTGAAGCCCACATGAACCTTCGTTGTTATCGCCTTTTGGCAATATGCATTGCACTCCTTATTGCTTTTATTAACCCTATATCAATTAGTGCACAGGAATCAAATCTTACCAACTCATCCGATTCAGGAAAAATATTCTTTGAAATTCGATCTCTCGGTTTTTTTCAGAATTATGAATACTTCAACCAAATAAAGGAGGGTGAAACGCTGCCCGGTATTTGGCTGCAGCCTACGATTAGCTATCGACCGTTTGACGGATTGAATTTCAGAGCAGGTATACACATGCTGAACTACTCTGGCAGGGACACCTTGGCAAAAGTTCAGCCCCTATTTTCCATGGAAACGGCTCTTTACCCTGGTGCTAAAATAATTCTCGGAAGTTTTTACTTTCAGGACCACCATCGATTAGAAATTCCTCTTTATCGAGATAACTTCTACTTTAAAAAACCAGTGGAGAACGGCGTTCAGGTTAGGATAGATAGGGAAAATTTTTGGGCTGATATTTGGATTTCGTGGGAATCGTTTATCCTTCCACGCGATCCTTTCCAAGAGCGATTGTTTGCGGGGCAGTCCATTCAAGCCAAACTATTTTCGTCCAACAATTTCCAAATCACACTACCTTTTCAGCAAACTTTTGCCCATAGAGGCGGTCAGGATATTACTATTGACACCACCTTAATGACCCTCTACAACGTTGCATCCGGCCTAACATTTAATTACAAAAATGCTGGCTTAACGGCAATGCTCATGGGCTACAAAGATCTTTCGCATCAAAAGCAGCAGGCATACAAACAGGGTAGCGCCTTGTGGTTGAAGTTTTTCTACAATGCCAAAGTCTTTCAGTTTACGAGCGGTTACTGGAAGGCGCATCAGTTTATGTCACCAAAGGGGGAAGAGCTGCTGATGTCGGCGCTTACCGAAACCAACTCCATAAAATATCCAAATGTTGAAGTTTTTTTTGGTAGCATGAACATAACCAAAAAATTAAAAAACGTGGGGTCGTTGGTGTTTTCAGCTGGCTGTTTTAAGAACACTAGGTTAAGTAACCTCGATTACTACTATGGCCTCAGCATTCACATCAATCAGGAGTTTTTTCTGGGAAGAGTGAGAGCCTCAGAGTTGGTTACTAAATAGCGCCAAGGAACAGATCTCCAATAATCTCCTGCGTAATCGACACCGATTCTGGGCCCTACCTCAAAGGTTAACTTTTTGCCCTTTTCAAACCATAGCCGCGAAGATGAAGTTATATCCTCACCATAAAAATCGCCCTTTATGTTTAGCTTTTTCGTGAGCCTACCTGGACCAACGCAGTCGTGCAATCCACGAATAAGGATGGCTTGTGGATTATCCTTTTCACCGGTAACAATATTTAAAAGCCAATGCATTCCATAAACCAAGTAAACATAAACTAAACCGCCCTCCTCAAACATAACCGAGGTTCTTGGTGTTTTGCCCTTGCTGGCATGGCACGCCAAATCCTCAACACCCCTATAGAGTTCAAGCTCCGTAACGATGTGACGGCTCCCCGCTCCATCATCCCATTTACGCACAAGAATAGAACCGATTAAGTCGGGGGCAACCACCAGAACATCTCGTCTGAAAAAATCACTGTTTAATCTTGTCATCGGTAGGTGTAGCAGGGAGATGAGTATTAATGGCAAGAATAAGCATGGAATAGAAAAAGGCCACGAACGACACACCGATATGAACCTCTAAGGTGTCCTCGTCGAGCATAGAAACAATGGCAATTAACATAAATGCATTGGCCAACATATCGTGCCACGCTCTATTTTTAATGAATGGGTATAACAGGGCAAAAATAAAGAGCAAACCACCTAAAACCCCATCGCATACAAACATGGTAAGAAACTGGTTATGCGCCCTCAGCCGAAACTGAGGAAGCAACTCAGGTCGATGATTAGAATAGTAATCGGCATAGGCCTGCTTAATATCACCCGTTCCAACGCCTGTAACCCAATGTTCTGAAAAGATATTAGCAGCAGCTTTCCAAAAAATAAACCGCTGGGCAATGCTAAAACCACCAACATTGGCACCTTTACGGTATGAATCTAGCTCCCAAACCGTTCGATATATTTTCCACTTCAAGCTAAAGGGGTTCATCTCCAAAACATTAGCAACTCCGTTATTAATAGCGTTTATCTCCCTTTTGCTAAGCGACCACACACCGATGGAATCTTTTCTCAACCCCTTCGACGCAAGAAATCGCTTTAAAACAAGGTTAACCGGATACCCTGTTGAAATAATGCTGTCATAACCAAAACTGCTCCTCCTCGACCATTCGTTTTTCAGTTCCGGTTCGCAAATTAGCACATTCACATAATGACCATTCTCCACGGCTGTCGATTCAAGGTTGTTGGTATAGGAGCGCCCATTGGCCGTTCGGTAAGACTCAAGGTTATCGGGCAACTTTTCTACCGTATAGTAAAAAGCAATGGTGCTGGTAATGTAGGATGCACCGATAAACAGGACAGCGGCAAAAAGGGTTATGGCGCCAAATCGGTATACGGTATTGCTAATGCGCCTCACCTGCCAAACCACAAACCATGCTGTAAGTAGAGCAACCACAACCACCCCTGTAAGCGATTGCAATATGAAGATAAAGGCAAAAAGCCATAGGATCAACATCACACCGCCAACCTTAGCCAGTCGAGATAGCTGCGTTAAGTAACTCCTGAGCAGATACACCGAGGAGCACAACGCCATATTTACAAGTAACGAAAATCGAATATGTGAGATAAATAATGAAATATCCCTACTTGAGTGTATTACTTTTGGTATTACCTGAAACACTACCAGCATGCTTATGAATGACCCCGCAAGCACGCCACCAATTAATCCAAGAAGCACAATTGCCTTTTCATTGCGGGTAAATGGATTAGTGGTGCTAAATACTAAAGGCAAAACGAGGAGCGGCAGCTTTATACGAAGGTCATGAAACGCCCAGCTAAAATTGGAGGTGAAGGCAAGTCCCGCAACACTCAGAAAGTAAATTACCAAGAACCATTGTAGCGAACGGTTTTGCTTTACAGCCGTAACCTTTCGTCGAAATCCGCCCTCCACAATCCAGTTCACTACCAAAGCAATAATTCCAACACTGAGGGCAAACTCGCTAACTGGAAGTGAAAAAGCTAAAACGGCTGAGAAAAAAACAAGAAAAAATCGATGAATATATTTTGGGAACATACACTTCAATTTTGAGGTTCTAGGATATTCCAAAACTAAACAATAGTAACGATTACACAAGCAGTGTTAGTGTAATGCCCTATGAAATAAATTGTTGATATGTTGGTTTTATTGCTAAATTAATTGTATTTTTGCATCCCGCAAATTGTGCGGAATTGGATCATTAATGTATCAGGTATTAACTAAAAACAACAGAGTAAAGTGGACACTTTAAGCTACAAGACAGTGTCGGTAAACAGCGCCACGGCTAAGAAAGA
>DATKTT010000188.1:0-3515 GCA_035530955.1 Williamwhitmania sp.
AGCTATAGCCTTATCTTTGAATCATTACCTGCAAAAACACGTGCTTTGCTCAAGGAATAGCCGCACGCGCTCATTTATATTGCTTTAGCATTCTCAAATTGTTACCTTTAGCATTGTTTTACGCATTGAATCAACCATAAAAACTGCGATATGAGAGCCCTTGTTGTAACCATTGGAATTGTGCTTGCCTCCGTTTTGACGGTTAATGCACAGGTTTACCATGTAATTAAGCTGGAGGGTAGTGTCACTAACTTAAATTCGGGAAAAACCCTTGCTCCCGGCGACGTCATTCAGGCATCAGACAGGCTAGCCTTCGAATCGGCCAATGCAAGCATTATTGCCATTGGAGATAATCGAACCAAATACATTCTTCGAATGCCAAAAATGGAGAATGCAGATAAACCAGACCTTATACTATTGGCCAGTCAAGCTGCAACCGCGGTAAAATCTCGAAATGCATTTAAAACCAGAGCATTTAATCCAGACCAAAAGGAGGTTTCAGATCTGAAGCAGTATTTTGGCAGCGACCGCTTCTCTATTATTGGAGATCAAGTTAATATTACACTTAGTGAGCAGAAGTATCCTCTTAACAACAGCGTTATTATTTTTTACTATAAAGTAAAGGATAAGCCCATCTCAAAGCGGTTAAAGTATGATCAACAAACGATTAGTATCGAGTCTGACAAGTTAAAAGAGGTTAGGGGCGAAATGATAAACACCAATGAAATTGAAAACGTTGTAGTATACGACTATTCCTCACCTCAAGACTATAAGGAGATCACATCCTTCAATCTGCTTTTTGTTAATAATGCCGATTTGGAAAAGGAGTTTAATACTATCATTCCTATTCTGAGGAGCCAGAAGATGGACGATAAGGGCATTAAGGAGTATTTGGTTGACTACTACGTAGACTTTTACGGGCTTACCGACTCCAAGGCTCTCTCGGCATTTATCGATGGTGTTCTAAAGAAGAGCAGCTAGACGTTTCATTGAATTCTGGAATTTGAAGGCCTCGTAAATCTTTACTCATTTGCTATACCAAAGAAAATCTCGTTTTTAGCCGCTTTGAGGTGAAAAATGATATTTTTCTTGAAATGTGTAACCGCTCCATCGGTTCTTGCATCATACATGTGAACTTTAAAAACACACATTATGATACCAATTCTAGGACAATTTATGATTCCCATTTTATCGATCATGGTAGTTTGCGTTGTGCTTATTATCGCCATAATGGGACAGCACAAAGAGCGAATGGCCATGATTGAAAAAGGAGTGGATGCCTCACAATATTCTCGAGCAAAGAAAAGTAATCCAAACCTTGTGGCAAAGTGGGGCTTGCTACTTGTTGGCGTTGCTGTTGGCCTATTTGTTGGCGGCCTTGTGGCACATTACACCATCATTGCCGAACCTGTAGCCATGTTTTCTATGACCTTTCTCTTTGGTGGTTTTGGTCTTTTAATCTACTACTTCACCATTGGTAGGCATGCCAAACCCGAGTAGGGATATTATTAACGACCAAGAGCAAGGCTTGGCAGTGGAATCGACCTATTCATTTGATCTTCTTGTTGATCAATATAAGAATATGGTGTATTCCATTGCTTTTCGCATGGTTGGCAATAGGGACGATGCACTTGAAGTGTCGCAGGATGCCTTTATGCAAGTGCATAAGAACCTGAGCCGCTTTAAGGGAGAAAGCCGTATTTCTACTTGGGTTTACCGCATTGCCTACAACGAGGCGTTGATGCACTTGCGAAAGAGAAAGCAGCAACCCCTAGAGATCGAATACGGCGGCGAAGCAGTTTCATTTACTAATGTTTCGCTGGCCATCGAGAACCTTAGTCAGGAGGAGCGGAAACGTTATATTTCGGTTGCCTTGGCTCATTTGTCCGGAAGTGAAAGCACCGCATTAACGCTTTACTACCTGGAGGAACAAACCATTGAAGAGGTTGCACTTATTATGGATATTTCGGAAGCCAATGTAAAAGTTAAGCTGTTCCGTGCTCGAGCCAAGTTTCATGTGGTAATGATGCAGCTGCTGAATGTTGAAATAATGAATTTGCTATGACCAACGAGTTGAATAACGATCGAGATTTTTTAAGAAAAATGCTGCATGATGGAGTGTTACCAGCCCCCGATGGCTTCTCGGAAATGGTTAAAGCCCGAGTTGGTGAGGTAGAACAAGCTCCTTCAAAGGTTTTTTTCAGCGATTGGCTCCATGTTACAGCGCTTTACCCAATATTGCTAGCGATTGCTGGTATTGTAGCTGCATCATTGCAAGTTGCCACCTTGGTATTTCCAAGGCTTAACATCCCAATGATGGGTGTAGTTAAGTTGTTTCAGGAGATGTTAACCAATCAAACATTTCTGCTGATTATTGCTACTACCCTAGCCTTGTGGTTGCTCGACCATTTGCTGGAGCGCTATGCTCAGCGTCGGCAAGCACAGCTTAGTTAAATGCTCCCTTCAGGTATGCCTTGGTTCGTTCCTCCTTTGGATTTTCAAAAAACTCCTTGGCTGGGCCCTGCTCAACCACCTCGCCTAAATACATGAAAACCACATGGTCGGCAATGCGCCTTGCTTGCCTAAGAACGTGGGTAACCATTACAATGGTGTAGTTGTCCTTTAGTTCCAAAAATTTCTCCTCAATGGCTTGGCTCGAAACGGGATCGAGGGCAGAGGTGGGTTCGTCGGCCAGAATAATTTTTGGGTCAACCGCAAGCCCTCGGGCAAGGCACAGCCGCTGCTGTTGCCCAATGGATAATCCCGATGCTGGATCGCGGAGCCTATCCTTTACCTCTTCCCACAGGCTAGCCTGACGAAGGAAATGCTCCACGCGCTTTGTTAAAAATTTCTTTTCTTTTCTACCGCTAATTCGGAGCCCATAGGCCACATTCTTAAAAATGCTCATCGGTAGCGGATAAGGTCGCTGCGAAAGGAGTCCCATGCGCTGTCGTAGTTGCGTAATGTCTCCCTTGTAGGATAGAATATCGATATCATCAATAAATATTTCACCAACAACCTTAATGTCGGGATACATGTCGGTAAGCCGATTCAACGTCTTGAGTAGGGTGGTTTTGCCGCAGCCAGAGGGTCCGAGAATAACCGTTATCTTGTTTTTCGGAATCTGGATGTTGATGTCCTTTAAAATCTGCTGCTTTCCAATGTGCAGGTTCAGATTTCGGATGTCGATTTCGGTGTTGCTATCCATGTTCTAAAACTTAATCTTGTTTTTCTCGAAACGTCGCGAAAGATACCTTGAAGATATGCTGATTACCAAAATTATGATGGTAAGAACCAGTGCCGAGGCGTATGCTCTTGCCTTAACTTCCGGTATGGGTGAGCTGAGTTGGAAAAATATGGCAAGTGGTAAGGTAGCCGCAGGCTGGCTCAGCGAGTGAGGAATATAGTCGGTATAGCCTGTGGTGAAAAGCACCGCGGCAGCATCGCCAATGGCTCTTCCAAAGGAGAGTAGTATGGCCGTTACAATTCCGGGGGAACATTGCCTCACAAATACG
>DATKTT010000189.1:0-3126 GCA_035530955.1 Williamwhitmania sp.
AAGGATGGTCAAAACTTCGACCCCTTTATGGCGCTGGAGC
Organism: Williamwhitmania sp.; assembly: GCA_035530955.1. Classification (GTDB taxonomy): domain Bacteria; phylum Bacteroidota; class Bacteroidia; order Bacteroidales; family Williamwhitmaniaceae; genus Williamwhitmania. The sequence goes on from DATKTT010000189.1 coordinate 41, forward strand.
TGCAGAGCAATGGGCTAGCGCATGTTACTGGAAAGTTCTTTGAGGACAGCGCATTTGAGGTGAACCCCGAAGAGTTGGAAATATTTGAGCAAAAATTCCCACCCAAGAAGAAGGAAAAAACAGCTACACAGCTACAGTAGGCGACGGTTGTTAAAAGAACATCTAGCAAAAATATCATTAACCTATCAAGGAGGTAAAAAACGATTTACACACAGCAGACTTGGTGGATAAACACTTTTTTAGTGACTATATATACGTCCTTATAACTAGAACAAGGCAAAAAACATATCCCAATTACTATCAAGCTGACAGAATCTATGACAGAAAAATATGAAACCGCCCATACCAATATATCATTTTATTACCTATATTTGAAAATATTTTACATATAAAAGCATTAAAATGATTTTGGAAATTCGTATCAGCAATTTTTTCTCTATCAAGGATGAAATAGTGCTCGATTTCAGAGCAGCTAATATAAAATCGGCAAATGCTAAAGCAATAGGGAATAATGTATTTGAGTTTAACAAAACACAAGTGCTAAAAACTATTGCCATTTATGGAGCAAATGCTTCGGGCAAAAGCAATATCATCAAAGCTATCCGATTCTGTAACGCCTTGGTTTTTGAATCGCACCAGCATAACGAAAACACTATATACAACTTTCAGCCCTTTAAATTTAATGGTTACGACAGCAAACCAAGCAAATACTTTATTCGCTTTGTGAGCAAAAACATTGAATACGAATATTCGTTTACTCTTACCCGTAAAAATATTGTTACTGAAAGTCTATATTACTACCCAAAAGGTAGGATTAAAGAAATTTTTACCCGAGATGAACGCTTGGGAAAGACTAAAAAAGAGAAATACAACTTTGGTGACCTGATAAAGCGTCCAATGGACGTTGCTGAAAATACATCCGATAAAACCTTGTATATCTCACGTGCAAGTCAAATGGATAGAGAAATTGGAAAAGAAATTTTCAATTACTTCCACACTCAGTTTATCTTGAACTACATAGGATTTGGCGCAGCTGCTATAGAAACCCTCTCGAATCAGGACAAACAGCGACTCATTGATGCTATTAAAATTGCAGATAGCGATATTGTAGATGTTAAATTCAAGGTATTAAAAAAGGCAGGAAAACATTACAAAGCCGATGCCAAAACCATGACATTAACAGTTGAAGATGTTGTTCAGGACTATTTACAAATAAGGACATACCACAAAGCATCTCCAACAACCGCTTTTGATTTTCTCACGGAAGAATCGCAAGGCACTATCAAATTGTTTTTCATAATGCTCACCATACTAGATGTAGTGAAGCACAACAAAATACTTTTAATAGATGAAATAGAAGATAGCCTTCACCCTCAAATCATTGAATATCTATTTAACATATTCAGAACAGGAGCGAAAGCACAACTTTTGTGTACTACCCATAACACTCGCCTCCTAGATTTGAAAAAGGTTCGTAAAGACCAGATATTTTTTGCCAATAAAAAAGCTGATGGTTCAACAGATTTGTATTCACTATATGATTACAGCGATTTTAGAGACACCATGGATTTGGAAAAAGCTTACTTGCAAGGTCGTTTTGATGCGGTGCCATTTATAAATGACTCGCAAGAAAACATTAATACCCTGCTTCATGGTTAGTAAACGTTCAGCCTCAAAAGGGAAAAAGATAAACCCACATTTTTGGGTTTTCTGCGAAGGAGAGACAGAAGAAGCCTTTGTATGTTTTTTGCGCTCTAAATACCGCATTCCAATTGAGATTGTAACCAAAATAATCGGAAATAAAATAACTCCTCGAATAATTAAGAGCTACAAACAAAATAAACCAACGCACCCAAAGGACAAAGATTTTTTGATGTATGATGCTGATGTTTCAAAAACACTTGAAAAGTTGAAAACCATTAAAACAGCAGTATTAATTGCCTCAAATCCATCGATTGAACTCTGGTTTTTATTACATTATAAGTATCAAACCGCCAGCACAACTACAAAAGACTGTATAAAAGAGTTATGCAAAAGGAATAAAAACACATATAAAAAGGGAATTATTGACACTCAGCTCAAGAGTAAATTAACAGAAAATTGGACAAAAGCATGTAGGCGAGCAAAGATGTTAACACTATATAATAATCCGTCTTCAAACATGTTCATTTTTATTGAAGAACTCGAAAAAGTAAGAATAGGAAACAGCAACGAGACATAGGCATATCTGTAACTTGCTAGAAAATACTCCACAATCGGGAATCCTTCATACCAATGCGCGTAGTAAATCGGCTGAATGCCTTCCATTTACACTTAAAAGTGGGAAGATCATACAAGAAGCAATTGGCTATTTCTCAAAAAACGAACTGCTCCCACACAGCCTCTCGGCGTATGGGAGCAGTCCAACATATCTATGCGTGCGGCAGCTGTACGCCAGCACTTGCTACATCATCCGCGAGTTGAGGGTATACATTACCCAGAGCGTTCCGCCAATGAAGATAAACAGCAGCAGGGCGGTAAAGGCCAGGGCTATTACGTTCCATCGCGCTGCCGACGACCTGTTAAGGTGCAGGAAGTAGTAGAGGTGCACCAGCATTTGCAGCGTTGCGGCAAGAAACAGCCCACCCATGGCAACCGGCCGGCTAACCGCATGGCTCATCACCAGCGCAAATGATACAACGGTGAGCGTTACCGCCAATATCAGCCCAATAATATAGGTTTTGGCGGTTGCATGGCTCGCTCCCATCTCCTCGTTATGTGTTTGACTCATATCTTTGCTTCTTTAATTCGTTCAACAACAATACAGCTACTTAGATGACGCCCATGAGGTAAACAAAGCTGAAAACGCCAATCCAAACAATATCCAGGAAGTGCCAAAACATACTCAGGCGAACCATCCTCGATTTTACCCCGTCGGTCATTCCCATGGTGGCAACCTGCGCCCCCATCACCAAAATCCAGATCAAGCCAATGGTAACGTGAAGTCCGTGGGTGCCCACAAGTGTGAAGAAGGCCGATAGAAAACCACTACGATCGGGGCCCGCTCCGCTCATTATCATCCCATAAAACTCATGTAGCTCCATGGA
>DATKTT010000190.1:0-7641 GCA_035530955.1 Williamwhitmania sp.
TTCTTCTAATGCCTGGGAAAAGTAGTTAAGGGCTTTTCCATTAAGACCAAGGTTACGGTATAATAATCCAATACTTGTTAGGCTACTGGCAATCTCTGCCTTGTTTTTCATTTGCTGCCTTAGCTCCAGTGCTGAGAGATAACTTTCAAGTGCGTCGGCGTATTCAGTTCTTTGCAAAAAGATGTTTCCACGTAGGGTGTATGTTTTAGCTAACCCAAGAGTGTCAAAGTTCTTCTCTCTAATGGAGAGCGCTGAATCTAGAAGTCTTTGAGCCATGTTTCCTTGCTGTTTCTCCTTGAAGCAGAGAGCTAGATTTTCAAATAGCACTGCCTTTATGTCCGGCTGACCAGCCTCAGTTGGAATGGTTGTTAACCCCATTCTATAGGCGGTAATGGCAGAGTCTTGTTGTCCAAACCTAAAATATATGCTTCCCTTTAGGTTAAGTGTAGTAGGTAACCATTGTGGTGCATGTTGCCTTGCCTCAGCAATAGCTTGTTCTATTGAGGTTAAGGCATTGTTGAGTTGACCTAAATCTCTGCTGCACAAGGCCTGGTTAGCCAATCCACGAATGATGATATTGTGGTTGTTTTGGGTATTACCAATTGCAGTGGCTTGAGAAAAGGCAACCATTGCCTTGGTGAAGTTGGCCTCGCTCCAGTACTCGCCTCCAATTTGTAAAAGCACATCGGCCTTCAGCGTGTCGTTTCCTGCAGACCTTGCCACCGTAAGAGCATCGCCCAACTTGCTCATTGCCTTTTCACCTTCCCCTTGTTTTTGGAGGAAAACCCCATATTGCATCAGCGCAATTACCTGATAGACCTTATGACCAATCTTCTTTGATTGTTTTATTGCTGTTATATAGTCGTCAGTGGCCTCCTGATTGAGCTCCAATCTGGCTTCCGCTATCGCCCTTACGAGATGGAGCAATGTAGATGCTTGCTCCGAGGGAGTGGGGTGGGTTAACTTGATTGTTGTGGTTTCTACTAAGATGGCAGCCTCCTTTTGCGAAAAAGTTGAGTTTACATCTGTTATTCTGCCAAAAAGCGTTAGCAACGAATCGCTAGTGCTTTTCTGCGCGGTAACATTAAGCGACAGGCAAAGCATTAAGATTGTAAGAGCTGTAATGAACGAGGGTGGTGATATTCTTTTCATTTGGCTTTGGGTCGAATATTGCTGTTTGGTTATATTTGTTTAAATGATCATTTTACGTCCTTCTTGCTGGTGCTGTTCTAGGTGCATTAGTTAAATAGAATTCAAATACTTCATGATTCCGTTGGCATCTATCATAATGTTTCCCATATAGGAGTTTATGAAAGGTATTTCAATCGCTATTACAAACATTGTGTAGGCAAGTTAACGTATTCAATACGATCAGAATAAAATGATGTAAGATCAGTAATTGTTGAAATGTCGTCAATTTCTTAATATATGCAGGAGCCTTGAAAACAATATATGCAGGGCTATGGTATCTCTTTTTCTAATTTGGCCGGAAGCGTAAAAAAGAAGGTAGTTCCTTTTCCAACTTGACTCTCCACCCAAAGTGTCCCAGAATTTTTGTTGATAAATTCTTTACAAATGATAAGGCCTAGTCCAGTGCCTTTTTCGTTCCAGGTACCATGCGTGCTGTTTGAAGATTCTAGGGAAAATAGTTCGGGAATCTTATCTTTTTCGATGCCGATGCCGTTGTCGGTAACAGCAACTTCAACTTGATTGTTGAGAACCTTAGTGGCAACCCATATTTTTCCTCCCGGTTGGGTGAATTTAATAGCATTACTCAACAGGTTCCGAAGAACTGTACCAACCAACGTTTTATCTGCATAAGCGTAGGTAGAATCTTGTGACAGCAGCTGGGCTGATATTTTCTTTCTCTGGAGAAGGTTTGCCTGAATATCAATTTCTTCACGAATTAGATGGTCGATGAGGAAGTATTCAGGGGCGAATGGAATTTTGCCAGTTTGCGTGCGTGACCATTCCAGTAAGTTCTCTATCAACAGGAAGAGTTTCTCTGCTGAATCGTAAAGTGCCTTGCTGTATTCTTTAACGTCAGCCAACTTTTCTTCCTCAGCGCTGGTGGCAAGTATATCGCTAAACCCCAAAAGTGCGTTGAATGGATTTTTTAAGTCGTGAGCGATTATGGAAAAGAATTTATCCTTAGTTGCATTGAGTTGTTTGAGGTTTGCTTCCGATTCCTGTAAACGTTGATTAGCTCTTTCCATTTCACCGTTGGCATCGGAGAGCAGCTTGTTGTTCTTCTTTTTCATTCGAAGATTGCTAAAAAGGGCTATTCCTAGCAAAAGGGCAAGAAGGAGGGATATTATTAACGCACGCTGGAAAATAACCTGCCTGTCGAGGTCTAGGTTTTTTATCTGGTTGTCTTTTTTAAGAATGTTTATTTCATTTTCTTTGGCCTCTAAGTCAAATTTGGCTTGAACCTCTATCAACTTTTCGTTCGACTTTCGGCTGTAGAGGCTATCTTTTAGAATAATTACCTTGGATTGGTATTCAAAGGCCTGCTTGTAATTTCCCATTTTCGCCTTTAGTTTCGATAGAATCTCATAGCTTTCTTCCTGTACGTCGGTGGCCTTAATTGCAATGGCACTGTTCAGGGCTTCGAATACGTATTTATGGCTTAGGTCGAACTGTTTTTTTGCGAAAAATACATTGGCTAAATTGTTCTTGGTATTGGCGATGCTGTATGCATCGTTAATTTCTTGCGAGAGTTTCAGCGACGCAAAATAATGAGTTTCTGCTTTATCAAGCTGGTTGATTCGGGCATAAAGATAGCCAAGGTTGTTCAATGAAGTTGCCTGGCCGTTTATGTCTTTCATCTCTTTGGCAATTTCGAGCGATCGTGTATAGTATTCTAGTGCCTTTGTATTGTCGTGCTTGTCGTTGTATATTATGCCAATGTTGTTCATGGCCATTGAGACTCCATACTTATTGCCCGTTTTTTGAAATGCTTCAAGTGCTCGCTGGTAATGTTCAAGTGCCAGGTCTAGGTTCTGCATTTGTTCGTGAATGTTACCAATGCTATTGTGGATGTTACCCGAGTATTGACTGAGATCGTTGGCGTATAGAATGTTTAGCGCAGATATGTAATATTCTAGTGCCTTGTTGGGTGTTCCCAAATCCAAATAAATTGCGCCGATGCTGCTAATATAATTTGCCTCTGAGCGATAGTTGTTAAGGTCATCCTCAATTGATGCCGCCTTTCGATAATAATCAATGGCCTTGATATACTCCTTTTTGTCTAGAAAGAGCAGGGCTAGATTGTTGTATACCGAAGCAACCTTATCTTTTTTTCCCTTTGCAATTCTTATTGCAAGCGATTTCTGGTAGTAGCTGATTGCTCCGTTGGAGTCACCTGTAATGGACAGGACGTTCGCCATCGCATTTTGTGCATCACTTAGGAGCAGCTGATCACCATCGTTTTCAGCGATGGTAGCAGATTCCTGTGCGTAGTATAGGCTTGAATCAACATTGATATACCAGTAATACTTAGAAAAATTGATGAGTGCTTGAACTTTAATGCTTGGTGTTGTTGCATTATTTAGCTGCAGGAAAAGGCTGTCGGGAGGCTGCGCCTTTCCCGTCCCGGCAAACGCAGCCGCTACTATGGCAATAATGCAAATGTTTTTTATGGCAGCCATGGGAAACCCTAATCTTGAACTGTTAAAAGTAGAAAAAATGCTGGATAATAGGAAAAATAAGCAACGTTGTATTAATTACTGAACCTATTTGTTGTTGGTTCTCATTACTTTACTTGTAACAGTTCCGTCGATAAAGGTTGTATCCAGAATTTCGTTTGACTCAATTGCTGCTACCGATTTTACAGTTTTTCCATTGATCCTAGTTATGGAGAAGCCTTTCCGGAGGAGATTGTCGGGGTGCATGTTTGTGATGATAAGAGATCGGGTATGCAGCAGCTTATGCTCAGTAAGTATTGTTTGAGCTAGCTGATGAATAAGTTCGTTTTTGATCCTGCATAGTAGCTTGTTCTTCTCCTCAAGAATGGCCACGGGAGCCCTTTTAGCAAACAGTTGGAACGCATTTACCCGCAGCGCTTCTTTGCTGAGTTTTTGATCAACGCTACTCTTAATTTCCATGGCAATGCGCTCAACCTTTCGCTGTTTTAGAACGATTATACTCTGAATTTTTCTAAAATTTAGGACGTGCTGCCTAAGGTTATCGTTCGCGATTCCAAAAAAGGACTCAAGGTAGTCGGCAACCCAACTTCCAAACTGTGAGAATTTTTGGTCAGCGTCTACCATGGTGGATAGAATAAGCTCGGCTGCTGCTGTTGGCGTCTTAACTGATGTGTGGGAAACCATGTCAGCAATGGAGATATCCTTGGTGTGTCCAATTCCGGTAATGACAGGCAAAGGCATTTGTGCAAGGTGTAGCGAAAGCCAGTAAGAGTCAAAGCAGGAGAGGTCCGCTTGCGCACCACCGCCTCTTATGAGAACAATGGCATCAAATTTATCTCTTTCCTCAAAAACATTTTCTAGTGCTTGCAGAATAGATGGTTCAGCATCTTTACCCTGCATAATGGCGCCGTAGAGCGAAGTTTTGATGTAAAAGCCATGCGCATTGGACAGTAACTGGTGCATAAAGTCTTGGTATCCGGCCGATTTCTCTGATGCAATAACAGCTAATCGTTGAGGTATTTCAGGGAAAGGCAGCTGCTTGTTCATGTCAAAAACCCCATCGTCGATAAGTTGCTGAATGGTTTGTTGTCGCTGCAGCTCTAGCTCACCTATGGTGTAGGTTGGGTCTATGTCCATTACTTTAAGCGAAAGGCCATAAATTTCATGAAACTCAACGGTTGCCCGAATTAGAACTTTCATTCCCTCTGCCAGTGGCCGTCCAGTTGTCATTTCGAAATAGGGACGAAGCATTCGAAATGTGGCTGCCCAAATGGTGGCTGAGGCCTTCGCTTTGATTGATGCGCTTCGGTCATCTTTCTGGATAAGTTCAAGGTAGCAATGTCCTGAAGCACTGGTTTTAATTTCGCTTATTTCGGCGATTACCCAAGCAGATTCCGGAAATCGTTCCTCCATTGCTTGCCGAATTTGCTGATTCAGTTCAAAGAGTGATATGTGCTTGGGTTGGCTCATTTACTTTTACTGTTTCACAAGTTTCTTTTTCCACCTACAATCCCCACACTCAACTTCGACGATGTAGATACTCGTTGGTAAATCTTTGCTAACGGGTAGGAGGGTTGGGATTCCTTGAGAAACGGAAACTGTTTGCGATAAAATTTCTTTTCCTTCAAGGGTATATAGGTTAACAATTGCAGTTGGACTTGTTGGATGGCTCAGAGTGATGTAAATTTCATTAAAAAACGGGTTGGGATGAATCTCAATGTTCTGGCATTTATCCCCATCTTGGCTACTAAGCAATAGTTTAAAGGCTACATCCATATTGGGAATACCAAATCCAATGATATTGTTGGGTGCATTGTATTGGCTGCTACTTTCAATTATTGCACTTCTTAATTCTTGAGCTGATGCAGAGGGAAATGCTTGCCACAAACATGCTGATATTCCCGCAATAACAGGAGTGGCAAACGAGGTTCCATTTCCAACCCGGATGGTTCCATCGCCATCTACAACAGGAATGTTTACTCCAAGATCTGCAACTTCAGGCTTTATTCTTCCATCAGCAGATGGTCCATGGGAGGAGAAGTATGCAGGTGATAAGTTGCTATTTACTGCTCCAACTGCCAGTATGCCATAGCTGTCGGCAGGAGCATCAATGTGCTTCCAGTCATGGTTGCCTTCATTACCTGCCGCATCTACAACGAGAATTCCCTTTGAAGCGGCAATGGAGCATGCCCGAGAAACGGGTGTAGTATTTCCATTTAAATCGCTGTAGGTATGATTTTGGGAAGCAACATCAAAGGTGGTATAGCCTAGCGAACTAGTGATAATATCGGCACCAGCGCTATCGGCAAATTCGGCGGCAGCGGCCCATGTATACTCTTCAATAATTTGTTCACTCTGAACGTTTTCGCTACGAAGCAACAGATAGCTGGCGAGAGGAGCTGTCCCAACAAAGGTGTTAGGATCGTTCGATGCCATTAGCGAAAGCACATTTGTGCCATGTTCACTTTCCTCAAATAAATCTCCCCCAGCTGTCACGAAATCTTTGCTCGCCAAAATTCTACCCCCCGAGAAGGATGGTTGTATTTCGGCTGCTTGGTTGGCATGAAAAAATCCGGCATCTATTACTGCTATTATCATTCCACTGCCGGTGAAGCCGAGGCTGTGAAGGGAAATGCCATTTACCATATCGATGGCTTCAAAACCATATCCGTATTCGCTGGTTGATGCTTGCGCCGTGAATTGCTGGGATACTTTTGGCAAATAGCCAAAATCACTGGTGGAAGAGGTAGTAGTGGAATCAAAAATCAGCCTTACCTTGGAAACGGTGGAAAGTTGTTCTATTTTTTCTAGTTCAATTGGCGATGCCTCTACCACTACACCGTTGAGCCATTTAAGCTGCTGCCTTATGGTTGATCCGGTCAGCTCAATGCTATCCAAATACTGTCTGCTTACTGGCAGGTCTTCATTAGTAATGGCGATGTTCTGCTTTATCCTCCTTGCAATTGCCCGACTGCTTAAAAATTCTTCCGGATGATTAACCAAATAGCGGGTGCCAAACTTATCCGGAAAGCCAACCCAGTATAGGTTTTGGCTGAAAACTCCACCTGCTAGTCCAAGACTGATGGCAATCAGAAGAATAAATGTGCAGATTTTCATCAATATCCCATTTGCTCCAAAGTATTTTCTGGTGTAGGTTCTTCGAACCTACCGGCATTCTTTTCGAGGTCGAGAAGCTGCTTGGTTTGCTCAAGATCAAGGGAGTCCTTGTTTGTTGCAACTCCGTTGATGAATGTAACAACTTTTGTCATATTTCCATCCTGGTTGTAAAAAGTCCAAGCACCATCCTTGAGCCCATCTTTATATAAGCCTGTGGAAATCGGTTTTCCATTTGGGCCAAACGTTTTCATTAATCCATTTAACTTGCCATCCAGGAATGTGCCAATGTATTTTTGCCTGCCAGCTGGATAATAAACCGTCCAACTGCCGGTTGGAACACCATTAACAAATTCTTTTTCTTCCATCAACGTTCCTGTTTTGTAGTATTTGGAAGTTTTCCCGTTCGTTTTACCTTTAGAGTAGTTTTCAACCATCACAAGAACAGAATCCTCGGAATAGTATTTCCAAATGCCATCTTTATTTTCGCCAATGAATGCCCCTTGTGCTGCTGTTTTTCCGTTTTTGTGAAAGTAGGAAGCATGGGATGATTTTCCTGCCTTATCAAAAACAACCATCACCTTTGTCTCCCCCGAATCATAAAACCTAGTAAGTGTGTCTACAGGGGTGTCGTTTTTGAATTTGGCAACGTATGCCTTGTTTCCGTTTTTGTAGTATTTAATCCAGACCCCTTGTTTGTGACCCTGTGAATCCCATTTGTTGGTACTCGGATTTTCTGCTTGTGCAAAAGTTAATGAATGGCATATTACTGTGGATACCAGCAGGAAGAGAAGTTTTTTCATGGTGTAAAATTCTGTTGTAGTTTTTACGAATTTAATAAAGGTATTACAAATAGCAAAAGGGTTCCTTTTTTGGGGAA
>DATKTT010000191.1:0-2504 GCA_035530955.1 Williamwhitmania sp.
TTAAATCGTACTCTGAAAAATATCGAAGGGAAGGGAACTAAAAGACGGTAATAGACTTCCTAAAACGCGATTCTAGCGACTTTATAATGCTAGATAGTAGGTTACTATTACCTAGCTAAAAACTGCTTAAATTGTGTTACAATAGGTTATCTCATCGTTACGGATGGCTTAAAACTCACAAAGCCCCGTATCACATCCTGTAAATTCAAACTCTAGTTGATTTTCTGATGGTATATAGTTCTTAAAATCAACTTCTGACAATGGCTTAAAACTCTGGTGCAAAAAAAGGTGTGGGTACTTAACTTTAAGTTCTCTCTCAAACTCAATAGCTCTAGCAAGGTCATCGGGTGTTAGTGATAACCATGAGTTTGCGTTCATATTTGGGCACATCCAGCAATTAGAGCGAGGTGGTTTAGGTAAACCAAAACGCACAACCAATTCTATACATTGGTTTCTGCTTAATCCTAACTCTATGAGTGGATAAGACTTTAGCCATTTCTTAGATGATGGTTTTTTTATTCTCTTGACCTCATCAGTAGTAAAACCGAGCCAATGGTTTACACCGCGTTTTGTTAAGGATTTCTCACCATAACGCTTGTTTAGATAGCGTTTGACAATTTCAGATTTCCATTTATCACTACAGAACGCAGATTGTTTCCCCCTTTTACCGTTAAATGTACTAAAAAAAGGGGGGAATATATTACCATATCTGTCAACAATGTCTTGACTGGTGTAATCAGATTTTTTCACCCGTGCATATTCAACTTTCATAGAATCACAGAGTGGTCTTATATGTTCTTCTTGGTAAGACAGTACGTTACTTTTCTCACGTTCCGTATCTACCATAAGAACAAGGTCAGGCTTTGGTAGTTTACCCATATAAACTAAAACAATGGTTGCACAACTTTGTGTACCTCCACCATTACATAGTACCGTTAGTCTTGTCATATACAATCTCCTCAGTTGATTTCCTGATGTATTCTATTACCTAGCTAAAAACTGCTTAAATTGTGTTACAATAATAAACGGCGTGTTAGTGAGATGGTACGCCGTTTTGTAAGTAAGCTATAGATTATCAATCACTTCTTTGAGGTGATTGTAATCTCTAATAAATCCCATTCGTAGGGAAAATATCAAATCTTTCTCATACTTGGTACGCAATTCCAACTGGTCATAGCTCGCAGTATTCCATTGACCGCCGTCGGGATTCACTTTCGCTTTTATTGCCATAGCAATTTGGATATACACGCCCTTATTATCCTTACCCTTTCTACCGGGCAGAAAAGCATCTATGGCGATATTGAGCGTTTTAAATTCGTCGCCGCTATCGTCACGCCAACGTAGTATCTGATTGGTGACAAATGTTTCGTAGATTTGCAATTCAAAATCCGTATCAAGATGTGCCGCCGCTTTAAGTAACAAGTACAGGTGTGCCCACGTACCACCTCCTTTACCACGTTTAGTTTTAATGACAGTCAAGTCACTACCTTTGATTACATGCCTGCCGTGTAAATCTCCAATGATTTCAAAATTGGTCAAAGGGTTTGAATCACAACGTTTGCTTGCTTCCTGTTTTTCAAGTGAAACGATAAATTCGCAAGTATTCCTAGATAATAACCAAGTTCCAATTTGTGATGGTGGTAAACCCTTTTTGCGTCGTAAAGAATTTCCGTAATCCCACAATGAATTGAGATGACCCATCATTGTAATATGATCAATTTCTTGACGATGTTCACCAATTGTTACCAACATACGTTGGTTTGTCTTCATAATTGTCTCCTTTTTTAAGTTTTAAGAGACCTATATTTTAAACCTATATTTAAAAAATTACAACATATAATAGCAATAAAATATATTGCTATTTCAATACCTTATAAACTTGGGAATCATAGTATTTTAAGTATTTAATATCTAAAACAAAAAAACGCCATGTGTTATTTGATTATCCACCTGCCCTCGATTGAAGGCTTACCCCACCCCGCCAGCGAATAATCTTTTGTGGGATTGACCGCCCGAAGGCGGGTTTAAAACTACTTGTTGTTTATCGCTTCAATTACACAACTAAAAGTTTATTTGTCCATTGAATGTCAACTTCATCAGGTTGATCATCCCAAATTACATTGCATGTTGTTATATGCTTTAGATTTGTATCCACATGAGTTACAGTTCCTAATACCACACCGTCTCCTATATGAGAGACCCTATCTCCTACTTTTACTGGATAGACGTACTCATTATCATTGTCACACATACACATCTTATTTCTCCAAAGTAAGTTTTGATTATCTGCCTGCCTTTAAAGGCTTACCCCACGCCCCGAGCAAATAATCTTTTGTGGGATTGACCGCCCGAAGGCGGGTTTAAAACTACTTGTTGTTTATCGCTTCAATTACACAACTAAAAGTTTATTTGTCCATTGAATGTCAACTTCATCAGGTTGATCATCCCAAATTACATTCTGTTAAGCTGACTGGACTTTTTCGTTGGTTGTATCGGCGGCTTTA
>DATKTT010000192.1:0-4264 GCA_035530955.1 Williamwhitmania sp.
TGAATCAACTCCAGCACCTCTCGCTGCGATACCGGATTTATCTTCTTGGCCACAGCCTCCAGCTTAACTTTAATTTTGCTCAAGAACTCGTTTTTGTGAGTAATGTGAAGCGCAATGCTGGCCAACTCGCGGTTCTTGCCCTCAACGTCTATTTTTTTCTTTTCCACCTCGGCCTGCAGCATTTCGTTACGCAGCTTTATTATCTCCTTCTCGGCTAGCAGTGCCTCGCGCTCGTATGTCTCCTCCTGTGCCTTTAGCTCCCTTTCTTTCTCATTATGCAGCTTGGTAGTGGCTCGGGCAATCTTTTTCTTCACCACCTTACGGGTAATTAAGGCAGCCCCAATTAGCATAATGATGTAGGCTACAAAAGCCAATTTAGTAAGGTACCAGGGGTAGCCAATGGTAAAGCTAACTTGTGCTTCCTTGCTTGTATTATTTTCCGAATCGATGGCCTTAACGTGAAACACGTACTTGCCAGGCGAAAGGTTGGTGTAATCCTTTTGGTTTGCCGTTGAGTAGGTTGTCCACTGAGCATCATGCCCTTCGAGCCAAACGCTGTAGTGTAGGTTTTGCTCACTAAACTTTGGTGAAGTATATATAAAACTTACGGAGTTATAACGAAAGGGTACCCTAATTTGTGTCGACTTTCCATCATAATAATCACTGAAGAAAACCGGACCATCGGATGTGAGCGCTCGCATCTCTTTAACAAAGCAGGAGTAGGGTATGGTGTCGTTGTTGGGCAGAGTGGCGTCGTAGTGGATTACACCCGATTCGGTTCCCACAAAAATGTTGGCCATGTCTTCCACAAAGATATTTTCGTAGGCATTTACAAAGCTGTTGCCAAATTTGGTGAGCGGTGTCGATTCCAGCTTGTATGTGTTGGGCGATTCGTGCTTCAGTAGTGCTATATCGTTTTTCTTCAGAACCCAAATGTTACCATACTTGTCCTCAATTAACCGACGGATGTTCAGCGAGTCCTTTAGCATGCGGTTAAACTCTGAGTAGCGCTCCATTCTGTCAGTAATGGCATTGTAGCGATAGATACCCTGGTTGGTGATAAACACCACTTGGTTGCGAACCTTGTCAACCGATATGCCAGCCTTTTGCGGGAATCCCTTGGCTTGGTCGTAGAGATAAGAGGCCACAACGCTATCCTTGGCTTCGTTGAGCACAATCTTGTATATTCCTTTGTAACCATGGGCCATCCATAGGTTTTCATACTCGTCTTCGGCCAATAACCTCGACGATTCGTTAAACCCTTTTACCTCCTTGTAGAATTGCCAAATACCGTTCTTCTTTTCGTAGAGATGAAGCCCGCTATACTTGCCCACTATAATCTTGTCGGGGTGGTTTCTCAGCCGTAAAAACTGCCACGATCCCTCCTTTTCGGAGATTTTCTTGGCGCTGCCGTCCACCAGAAATGTGCCAAAGTTATGACCACAGTAGAGGTTGCCGTCGATGATGCTGAGCGACCATACTTGTCCCTTGGTGTCCTCCACCCGCTTAAAGTAGGGCTGGTCGGAGAGAATGTTTGCCTTCTCACCCCACGGGGCAACGTATATCCCTTGGTTGGTGCCCACGTAGAGCTTGGAGTTGAAAATATTCACCGCGTAGCAGGCACCCAGCAGCCCAAGACCTTCGTTGTAATACGACAGGGGAGAGTTGAGCTCCAGGTAGTCGATGCCGTTGTCGAGACCCAGCCACAGGTTGTGGTTAACGTCCACAAATGTACTTAGAATGGTGTTGTTCTGTAGCCCCTTGCGGTTGTTCACATACTGCACCACCTCGCCGTTTTCTCTGGTAATGAGCAGCCCGTCCTGAATGGTGCCAAAAGCGTAGTATCCACCGGGAATGGCCGAGGCCGAGAATATTTGGTTTCGCTTCAGAAACGTGTTAGCTTCGTTGCTCCATGGAACAAACTTGCCGTTGGCGTATATCCACACGCCGTGGTTTATGGTGGCAAACAGGTATTTTTCTGCATTTATTTTTAACACGGCCCACACCTGAATGCCCTTAAAGGTGCCGTGGTCGTCGTAGGGGGTAAAGCGGTTGTTGTTTAAAAGGTAGATGTTGCCGCTCTTGCCCTGAACATAGTATTGCTCACCTATGAAGAAGGAGAATTGAAGTGGCTCGGGTGGATTAAGGGCTGTGATGTGTCCACCCTCCAGCATCATAACCTTGGTAAAACTTTGGAAAATAATCTTACTTCCATACTTGTATATGCGCCACACCTCGTCGATGTCGGTCACCTTTTTGTCGAGCATCGGCATGAGCGAGTGGTAAACAAGTCCTTTTTGTTTGTCGTGCAAAAAGTAGCCAAATTCGTCGAATGAGCCAGTAAAAATGGTATCGCCCACGCATAGCACGGAGCGCACCAGCTTGCTGCTATCGGGCATGTAGTAGAGGTTCCAGAACTTGCCATCGTACTGAAGCACACCATTATTGTTGGCAACGTAGATAAACCCTCGGTAGTCCTGGCTAATTCCCCAGTTTTGCGTACCTCCGCCGTATTCCACCTTCTTGAAGTTGCGCATTAGAGGCGTACCTTTTTGCTTTACCTGAGCAAATAGGAGGGTGGTGGAGATAATAAAAGCACTGAGGAGCAGTATTTTACGCATATAATAGGCGTTAGGCTAGCAATAAAAAATTAACCTAAAATTAGCATTCCTAGCCAATAAAATACACTGTTGGACAAAAAAGTTGAGAAGATGAATGAGTAGTCAAAAAGTTAAAGGATAAAAGTTTAAGGCTGTGAATTGTGAAGGGTGAAAAGTTGTGCTATGTTTTATCAACAACCGTTTTCCTAACTGCCTATGGATTTAAAAACGAGAAAGCCCAGGGTTATTCTATAAAAGAATTTCCCCAGGCTTATGCAAACGCTTGATCAGATAATTTTAGGTCGTTGAAATGATCAAGTAATAGGTGAGTGGTTAGGCTACATCACCCCCTGATCAATCATGGCATTGGCCACCTTAATAAAACCAGCAATGTTTGCTCCTTTTACATAATTCACGTATCCCTCTGGTTCTTTTCCATACTTAACGCATGCCTGGTGAATATGACTCATGATCTTTCGCAAGCGAGCATCAACCTCTTCACGCGTCCACGATAGGCGCATGGAGTTTTGGCTCATTTCAAGGCCGGATGTAGCAACTCCGCCTGCATTGGCAGCTTTGCCCGGGCCATACAATATTTTTTCCTTTAAAAATACATTTACAGCTTCGATGGTGGAGGGCATATTTGCGCCTTCCGAAACGCAGTAGCATCCATTACGGATTAGCATCTCTGCATCTTTTTCATTGACTTCATTTTCGGTTGCCGACGGTAGTGCAATCTGGCAGGGAACGCCCCAAGGCTTGGTGTTCCCTTCAACATATTTACATTTAAACTTTTCGGCATACTCTTTAATTCTACCTCGTTCAACATTCTTAAGCCGTTTAACGTAGGCAATTTTTTCAAAATTCAGACCTTCTGGGTCATGGATGTACCCATCGGAATCGGAGAGCGTTACCACCTTGCCTCCCAGCTGAAAAGCTTTTTCGGCTGCATACTGGGCAACATTGCCCGAACCGGAGATTGTGATGATTTTACCTTTCATATTTTCGCCACGGGTTTTGAGCATCTCCTCGGCAAAGTACACTTGTCCGTAACCTGTTGCTTCGGGCCGCATGAGACTACCTCCCCACGCTGTGTTTTTGCCAGTTAAAACGCCAGTAAACTCATTACGAAGCCTTTTATATTGGCCAAATAAAAATCCTATTTCTCTTCCTCCTACGCCAATATCACCTGCCGGAACATCGGTATCGGCTCCTATATGTTTGGATAATTCGGTCATAAAACTTTGGCAGAAGCTCATCACTTCATGATCCGATTTTCCTTTTGGATCGAAATCGGCTCCGCCTTTGCCTCCCCCCATGGGTAATGTGGTCAGGCTGTTCTTAAATACCTGTTCAAATGCAAGAAACTTTAAAATGCTTAGGTTTACTGAGGGGCGAAATCGTAATCCACCTTTGTAGGGACCAATGGCACTATTCATTTGGATGCGATAACCCCTGTTTACCTGCACCTCTCCTTGATCGTCAACCCATGCCACCCGAAAAATGATGACTCTTTCGGGTTCAGCAATCCTTTCCAGAATTTTTGCCCGTTTATACTCGAGATTTTCTTCAATAAATGGCAGCAACGATTCGGCCACCTCTCTTACAGCCTGATGAAACTCAACTTCACCAGGATTTTTGGCGATAATGTTCGCCATAAAATC
>DATKTT010000193.1:0-41751 GCA_035530955.1 Williamwhitmania sp.
AACCCATTCTATCTGATAACCGCCATCAATTTTTATGAGTAATGTAAAAAAGTGTTCCCTTTCGTCTTTTTTAAGACGCTTTGTGAGAAAGTTTAGTTGGTGCTGTGTTATACATATGTTTCTCATATGTTCACACATGATACGGTCATAAGCGACTTGGGCGGCTTCGCTTAATAATTGTGTATCCCTTAAATAATCACCAGGGTAAAATAAGAACGCAGGGTCTTTGCCCATACTATATAAGCCTTTTGTTAAGTGTTGGATGTAATCTTTTAATAAAATACTTTTCAAGTTTTAATCTGTGTTTATTTATGAATCTTATTTTAATTAAGAATTTTTTTGATTTAAGACGATTATAGATATTGTGTGCGGTTATTCTTCTTTTAAGATTGGTTGATGTCCCTACATATAATAATTTATAATTATTTCTAACTGAGCTATAAATATAAAAAGCATAGCACCCAGCCATTTCTGGGATATAATTAAAATTAATCATGATCCATTTTTTATAATGGAATTCTTGATTATTATTCTGCATTTTCTTTTTGAACTTTTTCTCGGAGAGTTAATTCTACAAAGTGGGATCGGTTTCGATATTTGCCGTTGCTATCAGCAACGTATTGATCAACATCTTTTATGATTTGATCATCGATCATAACATTAAGTGGTTTTAACATAATTATTCCTTTCTTGTTTTACAATTTAATATACTCAATATTTAATTTTTTGTCAATACTTATTTTCTCTTTTCACACTTCGGGCAGATCCTTTTTTCTTGACCAGGTGGAAAATCTTTATAATAGTCCACTCTTATTTTTCCACAGTCTCTATAAACTTCAAAAGTCAATTTACATTTAGGACAGCGGAATATGCCCTTGATTAATTTTGTTTCCAATTATTATTTTTCTCCTTTTCCACGAAAATATTTTTCCAGTCTCGAATCCAGTTTTATGAGATCCCGTTTTATAAAGCGGTACCATGAGTTTGAAAAGTGGTATCCATTATTTCTTAAAATACAAAGTGGCGCCTGAATTTCTACTCTGGTTAGATTAAATACTTTTATCAACATAAATGTAATCACCCGGATTTTTTGAATTGCATCTTTATTATTTAAAAGCCATGCTTGATAGTTTGTTTCAGATTCTAATAGCTTTTCTTTTGGTAAATTTGCTTGACGTTGTTTTTTGATTCTATTATGATAAATAGTTTTGCAAGCAGGGTGTCTTTCAGCGTCCGATCGCATTCCGGCTGGGAGCGGTAACTTGCATTCTTTACAGATTGCCATAATTTATTCCCCAAGTATTATTCAATATACCATTTTTGGCCTCAATAGGGGTGTATATACCTCTATAATGAAATGGCCGTATGGTTTTATGGTAGAACGTCTTAAATGTAATAAAAATAAGGATCATAGATTTTTGAATGTCGCTTAAACTGAATAAAATATTTTATCATATTTCATGCCCAAGAAGAGCATCAAGGCATGGCATTTAATTTTTATAGCGCTTTCATATTCCTTGCCCTTACCTTTGTTCCATTCATCTCCTCCAATAGTAACCTCGTAGGGAATCGCGTTTTTCGATTCTTTTATTCTGGCCCTGAATTGTTTTGTTTTTGTGATAAAGACTTCTATTTCTAATTCGTTATTCATTTTAACCTCATAAAAATTAACAGGCGGATGTTTGCGGGCGTATCCATGTCCCCAACGTCCTTACGGATAGTTGCATCCGCCTGAAAATATTAATTTGATCTGATATTCAAACCAGATTCTTTTTTACTGGTAACGCCCGGGATAACAATTGCCCCCTTGGTTGCTGCCATAACTTTATTCAAAGCAGACATATTAACATCAAGATATTCCATCGGAACTTTCCCGGATGCAACCGCTTTAATCAACATCATTTTATTTACAACTTCCGCTTTCCAAGTTTCCCTTGTTGATATCCCCTGGACCTTTTCTACCGGCGCTGCCGTTCTCGCGGAAACGATTGGAACTTGGCCGGTAATGATTTTCTCAACGAGTTTTGGATTTTCCTCTTTCTCTGCATGTCTGATCGCTTTTTGTTTTTCAAAATCATCAAGCCGTTTCTGTTCTGCTGCGAGTCGTTTTTGTTCTCTCCGGTCCCAATCCAATATCAGATTTCGGCATTCAAACTCAGCTCTTTTTGGTTGTTCGTCAACCTGATTCTTTTTTGCGATAAGATTTTTATGAAGTTGATAGGCCATGTCAATTTCCGGTTTGAAAAATTCTTCAATACGAGCCCTGATTTTTTTCAGTTCAACTACATATTGACCAACAGCATGAGCTTCAGGATTGGAGGTGATTTTAATAATCCCCGGATCTTGCTTGAGAGCAAGGTTAATTTCCGGAGTGATTGCTTCTGCCGAGGAGTCGGGAGAATTGATTTGAATTTTCCTTTTACCGTTTTCCATGTTATTAATTCCTCTCTTTCCAGTTAATAAGTTTTACGCAAGCGAGCCAGGCGGACTTGTCACTGAGATCATTATCGTAAATCTCAGTTTTATAAGTTCCGTTTGACCGAAGCGCAACATATCCTCTTTTGACAAATCTTCTTTGGCATAATGAATATGCCATTGTTTGGAGTCTCGTAACAGCTTGAGCCTCATTTGTTTTAATGTCCAGAAGAAAATATCCTCCGGGATATAAAGCACAATTATAAATAAGTCTATCGTATGTTCCTTTATAATCAAGAGATTTATTTTGCACTCGTTTTTCAATATGAATTATTTTACCGCCAACTTCATTCCTAAATTTTATCCAGCCGTTTAAATATTTTTTTATACGTGGATCCACGCTGTCCATATACAATGTATCCAAATCATATTTAGCGGTGACAGAATGTACTTCGCTTCCTCTTTTTAAATAGAACTGCCTGTCTATTTCTGGTATATTAAATGGCCATTTATATAGACCGCAATCATTCAAGATTTGAGTAACATGCTTCATTATTTAAAAGGAAGCTCTGTATTATCTCCTACATCCACAAGATCATTATCGTTAGGGATAATCGGTAGAGCGTCTGAATCAAGATTCTTTTTAGACAATCTTACAAATTCGTTTATCTTGAATTCTAAATGCTTATAAAGGTCATCGATTTGCTTCCCGGTGAGATCGTTAAATTTCTTGATAGCAACTCCGAATAATTCAAAAGTGTGAGCATCGAGAATCACATCAGCGCCTTTAATACTTCCAGCTTTGTTGATAAAAAACTCATGGAGGAGTATGGCGCGCTTTCGCTGTTCTTTTGTAATTGAGACTTTTATCGGTTCGTTGTGTTCTTTGATATTAGATAAAGATTCATCCCAAAAAGGTTTTGCATTTTTATGGCGCCATTGATAGCAACTCGGTTTATCAGATCCCCTTTTTGATGTTTTGTTTCTCCACACTTTCACAGCGTTTCTATCTGTCCATTTTTCTATAAATCGAGGTTGCCATAATTTCTTTGCAATCCCAAGATCCTTACAGCATCGAGTAACACAATCGCTTTTTGCGCCCTCATAGGCGGTCCCCCAGGAGGATTTCGGATTGCTTGGGAAATATTCTGCCTCTCCGATTGCCTGAGATATAAAACATCCACGAATGTACAAGCTCCCAATATAGAACACTCTATTGTTTTCTATTTTTGTGGATTGCTGAATAATGACCCACTGGCCATGGCCGAATGCTTTATTTAAAACATCCCGATAAAACACTTGAGGAAGATAAACAATCCCATCCGGCCGGATATTAATATCGTTTTCGTTGATGTTTCTCAAAAGGATCTTTTTTTCATCTTCTGTGATTGTTAATAGAGAGGCATTTTGAAATTCGATCACCCCGGATCCGGCCGATTCAATTTTTTTCATGATCTGATTATCTACCAGATCCTCTCCGTCAATTTTTTTGACAGCTGTGTTTTTCTTTTCTTCCATTGTCTTCTCCGTTTTTAATGACCTATTTTATTCTTGAACGATTCCCATTTCTTCAATCAACTGACATACTATATTATAGATCCGATCTTTAACGTCTTGAGTTTCTTCGACAATTTGATCGTCTTTTATAATTCGTTTGACGAAGCCGAGTTTTCCACAGCAGAGAGAGCATAGATCGTAAGATACGTAAATTGATCCGCTTGTTTGGAAACCGCGCGGATTGTATTCAAGTTTAACCCTGTTCAAATCATCAGATTTTTCAACTTGATGTTTGCATTGATCACAAAAAAATGTTTCCTTTTTCATTAATAACCTCTTTCTTCAAAGTCGTTAAAATCATTCATCTCAATTTCTTCCTGAGTAATCGAATGATTGCAATCATCTTCAATGCAAACATAAGATCCAGATGAATCTAAAATATGAACTGTGTCCGTTTCGCAATTCGGGCAGTGAGTTTCGATTTCTTCGGTGATACGACGTCCAGGCATTATCAGCAGCCTTTCGTTAAAACAACGATTAAGTATCCAATTAATGCTAAAACTGCATATGTCATTAAAACTAAACCAAATATTTTATTTCGCATCATTATTAAAATCCTTTTATTTCTGTTGTCTTATTAAACCAATTTTGTTCCCATCGATAGATCATCGATACAAGAGAATTAACAGAACAATCTATTTCTTCAATTGCAAGAGTTGATTTTTTATCAGGACAATTAAAATGGATTAATCCTGATTGGATCCCGGAGAATATTAATCCATGATTTTCAGCAGTTTTAATAACAGCTTTTAAGTTGTCCATTAAATTTGAGCCCTCCATAAATCAATAAGAGATAATTGATGAATTGGTTTTTCGGGCTTTAAAATTCCGTGGTTCTTGCCGCCACAAATACAGGTGCATTTTTTTGACTGAGCATGTTTGCATCTGTCTGTACAGGTTATTTTTCTTTTGTTGGTCATGATTCAAATACCATAATGAGCTTTCGCGAACATTTCTCCTACAGTGCAAATATATTTTGGCTCATCCCACCAGTCAGAATATATTTCCCAAGATTCATCGATATTGATTCGATGTTTCATATTCCCAATATCTATCAGCATTGCCGCCCAATCTGGATACCGGGCGGCAGGAGTTTTATCAATAACAAGATAGTATTCCATATTATTCTAATTTTCCGAATTGTTTTATATCAGATGCCATTTTTGAATATTTCTCAATATATTCTGGGAAAGCATCACAAATTCTCTTGAAATTATCGGAATCCGCTTTCATAATACAATCAGCCAACGAAACGACAAAACTCCCGCCGTATCTTTTCATGGCTTCAACCACTTTTAATTTCATATCATGTTTCATTTTGGTACCTTTCGTTATTTATTCTTGTGTTAAAATAGGTTCAATTAATTTAGCATCTTCTAAGAGCCAGTTTCTCCATATTTCCCAAACACCCTCACGTTTCTTTTCTTCGGGAGTCAGCATTTCCGGTATCTTCTTTCTGGCTTCGATCAATGAATTTGGAAGTCCGATAATGGCTTTACGCTGGCCGTTGTTGTTGTGGATTAGGGTGTACATATTTTAATTGGTTTTTCCTATTATAAAATCATCAACTTTAATAATGATAGATTGGACTTTATTTATTTCTTCTTTATTGTTAATATCCACGCCAGATTTTTTCAATATATATTTTACCCAAAACTTATCATCTGCAAAATCTTTGTGGAATAAAATAATTTCCTTATTTTTATCCTCAAGAAACTGGTATCCATTTTTAAGATATTTAATTACTGGAGACAAAAACATACTATGTAATCTACTATGACAGGCATGACATAATTGGTTTTTGTTTTCTGGAATATCCATACCGCCTATACTTATTGGTATAACATGATGATTATGTTCTACACGTTTTAATTGACATAGAGTGCAATATGGTCTATCTTTGTTTTTCATTTATAAATATCCTTTCTGTAAAATATTATAGCAAATCACTTGCCAAAGTATTTTCAAGGCTAAATCAGAAACACTAAAAACAAAAATACTACAATTTTGTTGCCGTTAGCCTCAAAACCATAATTACAAAAATGTAGTAATTTAATATTGTCTTTATAAATCTAACAATATTAATAATTTATCAAAAACAAAATAATTACAATTATGTACCAAATAAAAAATCCCCCCTGGTTATATCAGGAGGGATTTCCGGAGAAGAGAATGAATCGGGTGGACTATTTTATATTGAACATTTTAAAATTCTTTAGCCAGGTCTTTATTGCGTTCCAGTTTTGGACAATTTTGCCGAGCCATTTGGTAGATTTGAATAGACCTGCGGAACATGCAAAAGCGATCGCTCCGGCGCCCAGAGAATATACCAAACTAATTTCATGATATTTGAAGTATCCGTATCCGAGCGATATAACAAGCACCAGAATAACCGCTGGCCATCCCTTAACTCCACCGACCATATTCCGAAGTAATTTAGTTGCTGTTATGATCAAACCTACAGCCACAATAAATCCTTCATTGAATACGATGGATAGAAACGGGGGGATGGTGACAATATCATCCTGAGCAAAAAGAGGAACGGCTAGGACAACGATAAGAAGCATCGCGAGAAAAAGCACCTTTTTCATGATTCGACTCCTGTTTTTAGGGTTTGAGTAATATTATGCCTTTTGTTTTAATATACCAATCGAAGGCAATTTTCACAATATTAAAAATATAATTCACAATTTTTTTCCATTTTGGCGGGGCAGTCATTTTTTTCTCAGCCGAGTATTGACTGACGCCTTTTGAAACTGCATAAAATAATCTTGTAACTCCATCGGCTACTTTCGAATCAAGAGAAAGCTCTTTGATTCCGGTCTTTAAAACACTCGAGCGTCTTTTAATATCAATTCCCTGGAGAATCAAATCAGTTTCAACGGCGGAATTTCCTATAATTAAAATGGAGGCTTTCTCTTTTCCATTAAGAAAATCCATAAATTCAGCATGTGCATCTTTGGTTCCGGAAAGCGCGAGTTGATTTGATTCATCAAAACCAAGTTGTTTAAGATCTTCAAAAGATTCACCCAGGAGAATACAACCTTCGGTGTGCTGTACTTTTGTTCCCGTGTGGAATCGGATTAAAGATCGATCTTCTACATCTATCAAAGTATACGTCCATCCGAATTTCGGAGAATTGATTCTTTGCATGGAATACAAGCCCTTCGGAACACAAGAAATAAAAGGTTTATTCCACGCCCAATCCGGTTCCAGGGTGACAGCGAAAGCATTTGCCATGCCTCTGTATGGATCCCCGCCCGGGACCGGTACGCTGATCAGGCCCTGGCATCCCCATTCAGTATAATTAATTCGATTTAAAATGAGATCCGGTTTAATCATTTTCTTTTCCCATTTTTAAGAAAACCCTTGATCCACTTAACATCATTTTTAACTTCTGTAATATCTCTAATTGATTGATCATGATCTTTTTCTATATTATCAATTCTCCTTTCGGCGGCACTGAATCGTGGGGATATTACAACCTTATGATAATAACCGAAAACAAAACCGATAATCGGTAAAATAATTAACTGAATCCATTCTCGCATCACAACCTCCCTATCAAATAGAGTCCGAATAATAAAACAGCCGATGCTTCACTCCAATGAAGCCGACCACAATGGTAAAAGAAAAATTCAAGTCGGTTCTGATAGAACATTTTCGCAATAAAATCGATAGGCATATTTTTAAAATCCTTCCATCGGATCATCGCAATAAAATACCGGATCCAATCAAACGGTCGGGCAGTATGATTTATTAAATTATACATTCCTTCAAAACCGGACTGTTTCGCACAGAACAAAGCCACCCCAAACCAGGCCATGCTTGATAATGACATCCCGGGAAGTAATGTTCCGGATATCACACCCGAAGCCAGAAACATCAAAACCATAATAGGTTTTAAAACGTGCCATCCTTTGAAATATCTATCAACGAACTGAATTACCTTTTCGTTTTGGTCCCGATAAGCATCATGCAACGCCCACAAGACATTTGAAACAAACATCAATATAAATGATAGATAGATCATAACGCCCTCACAATTAAAGCCAGCCCGATCCCTGTAAAATCAAAAATCAAATCAATAGCATGATCCCACTTCTGCCATATACCAGACTCTATCTGTGTACCTTCTATCGTGAGGGCAACGATAGCTGCATAGTCTACTCTATATAGGGTAATACAAAAACAGAGTATACCATGCCCAAGCCAATCAAATGGATGCTTGCATCTTATTTGTAATATCTTATCAAAGAGTGTCATTTCTCTACTCCATCTACTTCAGCTACATTAGATATATCAACTCCATCTATATTAGATATATTAGGGTAGGATATACCATCCCTCTCATGTCCCCAATATGGATTTGGCTCCAATAGCATAGTTCGAAGAAAACCGTAGTAGGGTGATGCTGTCCTGTATGACAATAGAACATACCTACTATCCTCAGTCAACATCATACTACTGAAATATGATTCGGTACTCGTTAAGTTCTCTGACCACAGCACCTCTTTCTGCTGTCTATCAGTGAAAGTACCACTTGCTGGATTTATACTATAGGCTGCTAAGTATCCATCATATCCTGTCCAATAACCAGAGTAGAACACAATAGCACTACTATCGTTAGCTGCCACTGATACACATTCAAGCTTTGTATCAATAGCAACACTATCCCCTCTTGTCAAAGATCCATCATAAGGACTGGCTTTGAATGAACATAGAAATCTTGGATAGGATCCAGATATTGCAATAGATGCTCCTACGTATATACTATCATTAGCTGCACAGGTATTGAATCTGGTTTCTTGTTTCATCGTTCCTTCACCTATATCTAACCCATCAATCGCAGCTCCAATAGTACCATCCACCTGTGATATTTCTCTCGTAGAAACACTATAAGGAATATGCCAATCTGATACAACATAATAATCACTTGATCCTATTCTATCAATATCTATAGAATACCCAGAAGTGGATATAGAGTCAACAGTTACATCCAGTATCTCAGGAGTATCTGGATCAATAAGGAATGTCTTCATACCACAGGCAAACGATACACCACTTCTGTACGACAACGCATAGTAGTTTGATGTACCTATCTGTATTAAGGTATGATCGTATGTATATAGATTCTTAACAACAACCGGCCAATCAGCACCTGTTATACTCGCATCAGCAGTATCTATCCCAAATATATATACCCAGGTTGAATCGACATCTCCTGTGAAATTTGCAGAAACAGTTGCTAAAAAATGGTTAGTATCCTTAATCTGTACAACAGCAGGGTTTCTACCAACTGTACCAGATCCTACTACTATAACTTCAGTGTCTATAACACTCGCTGGCAATACACCCTCACTTGTACAGGAAAAGGTTACTACCGTTAATAGATTCCCAGTAGGTGGAGAGTTGAATATAACACCATAGTAGTCGGTAAGGACACCAATCTTGAACAGGTTCCCACCTGCGTATACTTCATTGATGAAGTTTGGTATACTATCTACCTTTGTTACTGTCGCACTTGCACTGCCTATACACAGTAATAGCAATAGTATAGTTTTAATAAGTCTATTCATGCTTCACCCAATTCATAGAAGGATTGAAATATATAACATCTGGCCCTATAACCCTACCTATTATCTGTATATACTCATCTGTACTACTCGGAGCTGTTTGTGTTGCATCGCCTGCTGTTGTACTTAGATATAGTAGATCACCAACCCCACCTGTCTTTGTCCAAGTCCAACTGTTCAACCGAATATAACCCTCCTGCAATATATAAGTAGGTTTATCGATCCCAGCTGATCTACAGATAAGTCCAGTACAGGGGAAGGTTGTTGATGCAGAGGCGGATGCAAGTTCATAATCACCGTCCGCTGGAGAGTATACGAAGTCGCCTACATATATAACGGCTCCAACTGTGTCGTATATCATAGATACTACTGAGTAGGAGGAATCGACTGTCAGGTCTGCGTTTAGAACACCTCCACCTAACGCATCTAACTGTGTCTGTATAGAACTCGTGGCATCAACAAACTTTAACTCAGCATCTGTAACTGAACCGTCTGAGGTATAGGTTGCACCTTCCACATTTCCAAGTGTATAAACTCCTACTAATGGATTCACAACAGTCGCACCTGAAATCGTACCGTTTCTACCGTTTGGCTCTACCCAAGTTGCGGAGTTTATTCCAGAGGGTTCATATTGGGCTACACAACCTATTTGGATTAAACTAAAATTATCAAAAGTGCCTTCCCCATCAGAATCAGGAGTCTGAAAAACAAGAACACCATTTGTAATTTGTGCTGCTGTAGGAATAAACTCAATTGATTGATTTGTTCCTGCGGATATTCCCGTTTTTACCGTAACACCACCAAATTTACAATTCCAACTTCCAGTTGCAATGCTAATATCGTAAATAGCGCGATAGCTTTTACCCTCTATAAGAGTGCCTATTTCTGTTTTGGCTAACTCTATACCATCCCACGTACTATTTGCAATACAGTGCATATTTCCACCGGTAACATCAAATGTACCAAGAGATGCCCCAGTCCAATTTACATTACCTGCAACCGTAAAATCTCTATCGTCAGATGCAGTGATCAATTCTGTCTGGCTTGCACCTATATATTTGTTGGGTATTGCACCACCGTCAATAATACGTTTACCTTCTTCGGATGTGGTAGATATTAAAGTATTAAAAACATCCCAACCTTCAATCTCTCCGGCAAAGAAAGACGCTCCGGCAGTTGTACAACCTACTCGTAATGCACCGGCATTTGATAACGTCAGCGCAGCCGTTGAAATTGCTACCGTTCCAACCTGCCCCTCAACTTGCCCACCAAATATAAAAGCAGTTGCATTTCCGTCTCGATCAAAATTAACAAAGATATTATATTTTGTATCAACTGTAAAAACTGCCGTTCCTATAATAGCCGATACATCAGTTGTTCCGTCATCAAACCGGATATATAAATCATCTTGAACTTTGTAAAGTCCATATCCGATACCACCAGCTTCTTTGTTTATTAGGTATTCGGTAGCGGTTACATTGTTTGGAATCAGACCAATTATTCTGATTGAAAAATCGCCAGTTCCAACGTCAATGTCGGGATCATCTGCAACCTCAACATAGTCATCAGTTATAAACCATAAACTCGTCCCTACGTCTCCATTGATCACGTCTTGCTTGCTTGCAAGGTATCTCGTGGTTTCTGTGGTGTTGTCATCAGTTGTTACGGCTATATGGATATTAGAACCATCGTCAAAACCTTGAATTCTCAAAGAATCTATCCCAACACCAGACGGCGCTGTGGTTTGGTTTTTAAGGTCTGCATAACCTGCCTTTGTTCCGGTAGTGGCTTTGACTTTGGGAGCGGTCAAAGTTCCGGTAAATGTCGGTGAACCTGCCCTCACTGGCGCACCAGTCCCAGTTGCAGTTGTCCACACCATTGCCGAACCTGCGCCTCCTCCTACAGGTATTTGAGCTGTTGTTCCATCGTCAATGCCTAAGAGTTCTGCATCTGAGATAGAGTTGTTCGATCCATACTGTGTAGATTTTATAGCAGTGGCATTACTGATACCATACTCATTCATCTGAATATCGCCACCACGCATTGTAAGTGCACCACCTATTCCTACTGTTCCATTTAGACCGATCCTATCAAGTGTAGAAACAGTACCTACAAAAAGGCTATCATCAACTATCAATGAATTTGAGGTTCTTAATCTGTTCATCCCTCCATAGTATAAATCGAGGTTTCTTATTTTTAATCCAAGATCGGTATGGATAGAATCGGTTGTCGAAATCTTTTTTGTTGAAGTGATTGTTATATCATTCTCAACTTCATTGTCTGCCATCGGATGTGCTGTGAAATCAAAGTTTCCTGTAATCACTTCATCATTGGCTTTCATTGCGGCATCGCCACGGATAGCTGTCGAGGTGTCAATAATCGCCTGATAATTTGTATTTATGTCAGTTCTCAAATCCGAAAGAGTATCCTCTTGTGTAGCGTTCGTATTCGTATTTGTATTGATATCAGTCCGAAGGTCTGCCAGTGAGTCATCCTGTGCTATATTTAGATTCGTGGCAGTATTCAAATCTGTGCGTAAATCAGATAACGAATCTGATTGGTCTGCATTCAAGTTCGTAGCAGTATTCAGATCTGTTCTTATATTCCCAAGAGAATCATCCTGCGCGTTGTTTAAGTTTGTATTGGTATTGGTGTCTGTTCTAATATTTGCCAGCGAATCATCCTGAGTGTTATTCGTATTCGTGGCAACATTCAGATCTGTTCGGATGTTCCCAAGTGTATCATCCTGAGTATTGTTTGTATTCGTAGCAACATTTAAATCAGTCCGCAAGTCTGCCAGGGTATCTTCATTAACCGCGATGGCATCTGTAGCACGTCCGATCCGGTCGTTGTGTGCATCAAGGGTATCATCTTGAGTGTTGTTCGTGTTGGTATTCACGTTGATTCTGGTATTATGATCTTCCAGCGTATCAGCAACATCCGCCATATTAATAAAACTCATAACGAATTGATCAAGAGAATGACCATTCCCCGCGAACCTCCGGCCACTCATATAATAAAGATCTTCGAATGTTTTACTGACCGATGACGTATCATCGATTTGTCTGAAAATCATCCTCCGCCCGAAAGGTTCGGACCGCAACAGAACGGGAAGCAGTAAGAAAATCAATAAATATTTTTTCATCATATCACCTTCCATTTGCTTTAAAATTGAACCCTACTCCGTTGTTCTTTTTACGATGTCCAGTGTAGGTAAATAATTTTACAATAAAATAAACATCCGATCTGAATTCAGATTCATTGAAATTGCAAGCCCATTCTCCGGTAGCGTCCAAAGTATCTGTTGAAACAGTCGATCCATATTCATCTGTCCATCGAAGGTTTTTTACGAATACCATTCTTGTGGTATCTCTGATGTTACTTTGATATAATTTTAATACTGCTTTCACACTGTCCGCCGCAGTATTTGTATCGATGACAGTGGCCGTGATCGTGACATACGGCATCGTATAATAAATAGCACTGTAAAGGGAAGTATCATACTTTACATTATTCCATGTCACGTTTGCCGCAATCTGTGAATCCCCATATTTGAAGATATAAAACAGATCGGGAATGCCTCTGATGGCTGCCTCGTTTTGAGTTAAATCAGTCTGTCCGAATAACGGAAGACAAATCAACAGAATGATCAATAAATAAATTCTTTTCATTTTAACACCTCTTTTTAAAGTTCTCTCATTTCAAGAAATATCTCATCGTTGTTTAAATCTTCATGTATTCCATAAACAAAATATTGACCCTCACGCAATTTATCTGTCAGTGTAACCACGTCCCCGAATTCAAGATCACAGTTTTGAAGTTGTGTATAAAATGAAACCTCTGCTTTTCGAAGATAAAGCCAACTTATCATAAAGGCAAGGAAATTCTCGGCAGTCGCCGGGTCAACTATTCTGTCCAGATAAATGTGTTTCGTCTTTACAAATCCATAAGCTGAATATGATGCGTGAATCAGATCCCAGTATGTTTCTTCGTTTCCATGCAAATCAGATCCGGCAGTCATTGTACTAACATAATCAGAACTATACGAACCTTCTTCTGGATGATTTATGAAAGCCAATCCGTCATATTCCCCCGTGGCATAATTTAAATTATAATGAACATAGAAATCATTGACAACATCTTCGAGCGGAGAAAATTCACACCTGAAAGTCGGGACCAGTCCCTTGTCTGATTCCCTGCAAAGAACGTCATTCAGATTCATTGTTTTGACTGAGGTTCCGGTCAATGGCAGAGCTTTTATTGTATGATTTCCAAGATAGTCCATATAATAAACTGAACAGGCTTCAAACATGATTTCTTTGAATTCATCAATTGAATTGATTTTGCTTTTTATCTGATAGGCCATTTCCCATCCGGATCGATCCGTTCCGGTTAATAGATCAAAATCAGACGTTGTAATATATGTCGCGGTAACTCCCAAATCATCTCTTAAAATCTTCTCTAAAACGTCACCAGGATTTTCAACTAAATTAATAGCAGTTTTCCTGGCTCCCCACGTACCCCCGAACATCCGGCCTTTGGCTTCCACAAAGAATTTTGTTCCGGTATTTATTCCGAGAGATTTTTCAAGCATCAAGCCCATTTCATTGATATAATAATACATATCTGCAGTGGGAGTTGCGGCTCCTCCCCCCATTGATATTCTAAAAATACGATTGCTAATTAGAGTATCCCAATCTGTTATAATATCTGATAAATCAGCGAGAATTATATTCGCTCCGTTTGGGAAGCCTGCACCCGGTGACAAAAGATAGCTTTTGATATTATTAAAAAAGGCATTGCCTCCTCCAGATTCATTAACCTGCTCGGTTTCATCATCAGCCAATTTAGTTCCAATATAATTATAGGTATCGATATAAACTTTGGCAAACCATCCGGTATCGATACTCGTAATGTTGGCCATTACATAAAAATATATTTTATCCCATTCGCCTATTGTTAATCTGTGATCAGAAATCATTTTTGTATGTATTGCGGAAGTAAAAAAAACTCCGCCCATCAGCACAACTGAAGAACCATCAGCACGGGTTGTTTCGTCATAGTCAATCATATTAGCGCTATTATTCCAGCCGACAGCGGAATCTATAGACGTGAAAGGTAACGGATAATAAATTTTCAAAGAATCTCTAATTATAATTCCGCTTTTAAATTTAAAGCCAGCCATTCCAGAAAGTGGCGAAGCGTCATTTAAAGAATCATAAATATGAAATGGCAAAATTACATTTTGATTCTTTTCTCTATAAAATATCAAAGGTTTTGCAGTGTCAAACCATAAATAGCCCCAACTCTTAACTTCCTGATCTGAAACTATAAAAACATATTCCGGATCTGTTATCTGATAAACCGTATCATCAGCGACAGGAGCATCTTGCAATTTATCATAAAGAGAAACAGCATCAACAGAATCCTTTATTACAATCTGTCCTATTTGCCCTGTAGAAAGTCCGCCAATCAATTCCATTATTTTGTCAACATGAGAATCTAAAAATGGACTATTTGTTGCATCCTCTATTGTATTCGTGTCCCCTCCTGTGCAAGGGAAAGGCCCAAGTATCGGGTCGTCATCTTTACTGCAAAGAAACGCTTCAAAAAATCTTTGGCCAAAACAAATCGGAACTGGTTTTCCATTTGATTCATCCGGTATTGTTAATGTAGAGAAATCTTTTTCGTTTAAAAATGTCCGTGGTATCTCTTTGTGATCTGTCTCATTTACTTTGCACTTTATCCAGATATTTGATTTATCATATCCCCAATCATAAACTCGATAAGTATTGATTCTCAATCCGCTTGTATATAATGCAGGAGCGGCCTCTACTATGTGTCTGTATAAAATAACCTCTGCATTCGTCAACTCAATGGCAGAAAGTGTATCGTCAAAATAGTTGTCATAATTCAATAACTGAAATTCAATATCTGATACCTGCGCGATACCGCCCCCCTGTCTCACGTCCGCACGGATCGAAGCAGATCCGGCGCCTCCCATTGCAAGTCTGCCCTGAGCTTTATTCCATGCTAAAAGAGCGGTCGTGTCAAGAGTAGCAAAATCCAGAAGCGTAGAATCCTGACAGGTGACATGAATTACATAGAAGCAATTAAAACTTCCATTGATATATGAAGTCCATGCTCCCGGGAAGCTTTTCATGGAGCCACTCTAAGCGTAATAAAATACCGGTATCTATGATACGCTTCCTGTTTTTCAATTAAGTTCGTTTGCCAGAGATTCACCGTGACCGCTCCACCGTCCCCATTTCCTACATCGATATTTGTATCCGGCGTGAATGTAAAAGATGTTTTCATGAATTTGATTGTAGTTTTTATGAATGCCCTGAGACCAGTGAGATTCGCATGGCCGCTCATTATTTCAAGTCTGATAAATTCCTCATCGTATCCCCGGTCATAAACTCTCAAAGTTCCATCGGCTGCAATGCCAAAATTCTGATGTCTGCCTATTTCATTTTCAAAAGGCCACAAAGCACCAGTAAAAGTAATTGTTGTAGCACCATAAACGAATGTCATGCTTTCACCATTCTTGAATCGATTAAATCCTGAATTGTTTTTGCCAATCTGATTTTATTTTCTTTGACAGCTCGCGTGATATTATCTTGAGTATTCCGATCAACGTTTCCGCTTATATTAATGTTATCCCCTGCGATTGTCACCGAGGATGTTGGCATTTTACCAGTCTTGTTGATGTATTCCAGTCCCGGGCGTGTATCTGAATTTACAGATTTTGATTGTGTGATAAATTCATGCCTTTGAATTTTGGCAATTATTTCATTCGATTCCAGCCCGCCGGAATGCCTTTTCGGGATGGCGCCATAACCGCCCCGGGACCCTCCAGCCCAATCTACAAACCCGCCTCCGTGAAATCCGAATAATGCTCCCAGAATTGACCCGCCTCCCGGTACAAGTAATTTCAATAATGCACTCGCAGCGTATCGGGCTTCGGCCTGTATAATAGCATTAATAAAAGTCGTGACAAATGTTTTTGCCATTTTCTCAAATACAGATTCAGCTTTCCCGAAAACGTCATCCCACATTGAATTAAGTTCATCAGCAACGATCTGAGCCGATGCCATGAAAGCGTTTTCGAATGCTTTTGCAGATTCAGTGAGTTCTTTCCCAGGTTCCGCTTTTTCTTTGGGAATTTCATACGGTCCAACTGGCAGGTCAGGACGTTTCGTGAAATGAGAAAGAGCATCTTCTAAACTTTTACGTTCTGTTGCTTTAATAAAAGCATCCATATAATTATTACCCGCTTTTTCTCCGGCGTCAGCGATAGGGTCACCCCCACCTTCATCGCCACTCAAAGCATCACCCAAAGTATTTTTAATTTCAAGAGCACGATCTTTAATTTTGTCAGATAATTCTTTAGTCCATTTTGTAATAGAAGGTTCCAATTTTTCTGTTAATACCTTTGCAACGGAATCACCGACCAATCCAATGGCCTTTGTCATATCTCCCTTTGCCACAATCATCGCCGTAGCAAATGCTTGAGGAATAATTGCCATTGTCATAGATAGTTGTGCCAATGTAGCTCCGGTAATTTTTAAAATATATACAAGCATATCACTCCACATTTCACCCATTGCCTTGATAACATTTCCCCAACCTATATCAGCAAATTCGATAAATTTCAATCTGATTTTTTCAAGATAAGGCTCGAATGGCATTTTAATAAAATCACCGATAGCCTCTTTAATATCACTAATATAATTTTTTACTTGTGCAATTTTCCCACCCCATACTTCTAAATCTTTTTGAGCTGCCCCGCTGAACATTTTATTTAAAATATCCATTGCATAAGCAGTTTTTGCGGCAGTGGTTGTGATCCCAGCCTGTTTCAGTGCTGCTTCTTTCAGCGCCGGAATATACCGGCCAAGCATTGTAACCTCTCCAGCCATTGCCATGGCCACATATCGGGAGGCCGTATTTAAATCAAATAAACCTGTCGAGGCAATGTTGGCTGCTATTTTTGCCCCTTCAAATCCTTTTGATACGCTTCCAGTTAAAAGCATAATCTGTTGAAGTGAGGGAGCCAGTTCAGTATCACCAAATCTTGTCACAGCCTGCATCGAAGAAAGGTATTTATCTGATATAGGTTTGACTTTTTCGTATGCCGCTCCTGTTAATCCAATGGCCGTTTCAAGATGTTTAAAAATTTCCTCCTGTTTAGTTGATAAGCCAACAAATTCCTTAATATGCCGAATTGAATCTCTTGCGAATTTTTTAATTGCCATACCAGCGGCAGCGAAAGCAGCTACGATGGCTCCGGCAATGGCAACTTTAGCCCAACCACCCATTTTTGAAAAGGCATTTCCCATCTTGGATGTATTGCTTTGAACGCTCTTGCCAGTCTTATCTACCGAGTGATCAAGTTTGTCGAATTCCTGAGATGTTTTTTTGACATTACCGGAAGTTTTATCTGTTGCGATAATGTCTACTTTAATGGCCATGCTTTTCCTTATTCACTTCGTTTATTGATGCAATTATTATTTTCAAATCGTTGTATAATTCGTCTATTTCAAATTCTGATAATTGATATTTTCTGAAAATCAAAACTACTCTGAGACCATCTGAAATATTTCCAATATCAAAAGTACCGTCTTTATAAAACCCACCGCCTGACCAGAATGTTATTTCTTGAAAAAAGGCCCATGCTTTATTATTTTCGGGCATGAGCCTTACAAATAAACATTCTTCGCAAGGAGGGTCATTTTCCTTTTCTAAATATTGATTTCTACACGAAGCGCATCCATGCCCTTTTCCGTCTATCCACTGCTTCGTGTAGTCTGAGAGTTTTTTTCAGCCTCATCGCTTTTGACTGTTTTTACGCCCTTAATCAATACATCGATAAATTCTTCAACTGGTTCGGCAGGAAGATCATCCACACTGTCAATCGAAAAAGGGAATGGTTCTTTGCTGTTGGGTTGTTCAAAACCTTCCCAGCCCAAAAGAGAATATTCGAGCAAAGCCCTACCGACCGCCTTCATATCGGTGACTTCAACATTCCTTTTTGTCATTCTGGTATTGGTTTTCACCCATTCTTCTCTCAGGTTCCCCGGGACCCTTCGATAATAAAACTTAACATCCGGATCTCCGGAAAATACGTGAACAAAACGCTCTTTGTCTGAAATCGCTTTTAACGCCATCTTCTCCTCCGCTCATTTCTTTTTTTTAGGGCTTTTTATTGTAAGCCCTTTTCTCTTTGATTCATGTTCCTTGACGAGATCGATCTCTTTTTTTGTCGCATCTTTGGAACATTCAAGTCTTGTATAATTAACTACCGGCAGATCACGGCACTGTTCCGCCGTCATCCCGCCGGAAAGTTTCTTCCCGGTCTTGATGTCAATCAAAAATATCATCATTCACCTCAACTAAAAAAACCAATGATTCTGAAATAAGCCTTTTTCCCGCTCGCAAGCTCGGCATTCGCACCGGCATTGGTTTTTGTGTTGATCACAATCAGATGAGAAGTAATATCACCGAGAACATCAAACTGAGTGATATTCGTATCGTCACCGTATGCAGAGCCCACACAAAAAATATGAGTAACCGCATCCACATTGATTTCGTAATCGCCGGCCCCATTGCGGGATACATTGCTATCGAAAGCGGTATAAGCCGCTTCTTCCGTGGCTCCCAGATCGGACAGTGCAGTATAATCTGCGGTAACCGAATTCACATAGAGCTTGTATTTCATGGTTCCGGTATCGTTGTAAAGTTCGAGAACCATTGAAAACAGATGCAATCCGAGGATTGTTCCACCCCCAGCTACAAACTTATTCAGATTCGCAGCTTTTACTTCTGTTGACCCGTCTGTAAAAATGACTGCCATTTTATTCCTCCTTAATTTTCCTCAAGATAATTATATTGATTATCGTCTGTAATCACACAGACCATTTCAGCGTTTTTCTTCAATTCAATATTTGACCATTGAGCTGAGTATTTATCCGAACTTGGAATATAAGGAATCGCGGTATGAGCCATATTGAGAACTTCCGATCCCTTGATTGGAGCCTCGATTTTTTCAAGTTTTAAAGCGGAGAAATAGAATCCGAGATTATAGGTGCTATCAGCAAATACGAAAGACATGTACTGTTCCGTGTCAGCATCCAAAAGATCAAGATAAGTATCGGCATTATACCTGACAAAATCAAAACCGACTGTAATAAGCCTCTTGCCATTTCTCATGGGTTCCATAATATAAAGACCGGATACTGAATCTTGTACAATTTGCAACTGGTTATCGAGCGCGATCTCAAATCTGTTTATTCCAACGGTTGTTCCGGATATTTCTGTTGTCAATACACCCGGGAGAATAACATCTCTTTTATCTGAGGCCAGCGTCCAGTTAGCGGAATTATACGAACCTCTCGAATGTGAATATCCAACAAGATCGAATTCAATAGATACAGAATTTACTTCGCCGCGGATGATCATCTTGTTGACCATAACAGAATGATATTTCCAATCAGTTACGGCTTTTGCGAATGCCAGAACACCAGAACGGACTTTCTTATCGCCTGCATACCATACTCCGGTCCCAGTCCCCGAAGTATGTCTTTCCGCTTCGCCAAGCCAAGCCTCTCTGTGAAGATTATTATCCAATTCAAGAAGATGCTTGTATTTGGCAGAGACAGTTTCGGGACTGCCTCCATAAGTAGCTCCTCCGGTATTCGGATTTTCAAAACCCATGGCACTGCAAAGCAAGCGTCCTACGTTATTATATCTGCCTTGCAAACTCAAACCACCGGCCACATTCTTTGTGATAATATCCGCCTTTGCTCGACCCGCGCTCCCCTGAATAGTCGGATCCTGCTCGATCACATGATCCGCTATCATCGATTCAGAAACGAAAGGGATTTGATCCAGAGCCGTTATATCGTTCGCGCCCCAATCCGTTTTCGGATATGTAGACGTTTTCGGATCTTTCTTAAAGGAAGCCTTTGAAATTACTCCTAAACCTGTTGACATTTTATTTCCTCACGTTATTGTAATTCTAAATTCACTGGATATTGCGGTCATCGGCGTATTCGATGAATTCAGATAACAGTTCCCGGGACCTTCTTGAACCAATATTTCAGAACCGCCGATATTCATATTGAAGCCCTCACTGATCTCAAATTCAGGGATTTCGATTAAAAGCGTTTTCGTTCCATCAGTAAAATACAAAGTAGCCTGTAAAGGCGTTCCCGCATCCTTCCAATCCGGAATAGTATCTGCTGAATACCGTGGAAGTTTGACATTGAAAACAACGTCTCTTTTTCCGTTCCTTAAAGGATCCAGAGCATACCGGCTCAAACTTGAATAATCATCGGCCTTAAAATTATTCGTCAATTCGAGCGAGAAGCTCTCAGCATCGATGTTATCCCCTGAATCAAGAGCATCATCCTGATTTCCGATTCGTATGAATGATGCTGATACGGAATTCGAAAAAAGGACCTGTGAATAACTCGAAAGCGAAATAGACGGAAAGGCGGTTGCGGATCTAGAAGGAGTCATTCCAATAATATCAGTTGCAATTTTTAGAGCTTCGCCTTTATTTCCGGATATTGTCATCTTCTGAATTTTGGCAGAGTTGATTCTCCATCTCGAAACGGCCTTTTCAAATTCGATTTTGATTATTTTTGTATTGTTATCAGCAAGAGTATAAACACCGGTCGTATCGGTACCCATTGCGGCTTCAAGGATCGATCCGAAATTGTAATAATCAAGATCACTGTTCAATGCCCCGGCAACTTCTACGAGTCCCTGTTTCCCGACACGACGACCGGCCACGCCCTCCAGAGCCATTGTTTCTATTCTCTGGATAGTGGTTATCAGTGATTCATCATTTATCGGAAGCATGGTATCAACAGCAGACCAAGCTTCTCCCCATGCAGAGGCCTCTTTAATTCCGCATTTGCTTAAAACACCAATTCCATCTGGCATATCAAATCCCCTTTATTTTTAATTCGATAATTGTGACATCGTTTTCAACATCGATATTGGAATATGTGAATAATTGATCTGATTGACTGCCGCCGATAGTCGCACCAGATTGAGCGGATGTATTACTACAATTCACATTAGAACTGCAATCAGTTATGAGTGGACAAGTGCTATAACAATCAAGGGTTACTATTTCTCCATTTAACATCATGTTGTTATTATCATTCCATTCAAAATCGTGTATAGGGAAATGATATTCTGGCATTGGTTGTGCCTGTATTTTCTGTGCAACTTTTTCAAGTCTGAATTCCACTTTAATCAGACCGTTTTCTTTTCGGCTCGGATCGTCTACTTCTGGATTGTCTAAAGTTACGAATTGAAACTTCTTACCGTCCTGCATGGATTCAGTTACGAACCTTTCGAGATTCAATTCACTATTCGCATCAATAATGAAGTCCCCAAAATTCGAGACAAGCGCACCGTCGATCCAGACTTTTGCTGTACATTTCCGGTCGTGGTTGTTTTTTAAAAGAAGCTCGTATTCACTTTTAAACGGAACCACTACCTGGTTGTCTATCTCTTTGACAAACCCATTTTCATTTGAAACATTGACAATGAAATCGTTTTTACTGATTGCCAAAAGATTCACTGATAAAAGAATCAGCCCGATGATTAAATATTTAATTTTCATAACATTACTCCTTTAATGAAATATCGTTATTGAGTTCTTTTGATCTGTATCCTAATTCGACATAATGAACCAAGACACTGCCAAACATTCTTGATTCAATTAAAGTCACTTGAATGATTCCGATGTCATTATAATTATCATCATTGCCGGGTCTTGCTGTTTCCAGTAAATTTATATTCTGTCTGAATTTTTTGCATATATTTTCAATCGTTCTTTGAATAGCCAACTCTGATTTTTTACTATCTTCCAATCCAAGATATCCGCGAATTACCCATTGATAATATCTCATCGTTTCATTATTTGTGTGACAAACTTCGTTAGTGGATACCCGGGTGACGCACCAGGCATGGATTTTATGTTGAGCCGTTGTAAAGTTTGCAATGAAAGCATCCCACGAATTCGCAACCTTTTGATATTCGTATACGATACCGCTTTTTTTAATGCCGTCAACTTCCTCTAAAAGCTGAACAATCGCTTCTCTTTGAGCTTCCATGCTCATCGAATTTTCCTTTCGGCAGATTTTACGGCACTTTTAATCATACCTTTAATTTGATTCTTCATTTTCTTTTCGGCCGTCTTAAACATATATTGACCTTTTGTTCCATGTTTGGCAATAGCTTTTTGAACTGGATAAGCGATATTCTCATCGCCTAATTTTCTTTTGGCCCAATATAACAAGTGTGCAATGGGAACCCAGTGAGCATCTGTACCCTCTTCCAGAGCGTTGATATACGGAACTGCATTCCCGACTACACCAACATATTGATTCCCTCGTATGAAAGCAGATTCAGACCTGGTTTCCCTTCTCGCGTTTCCGGTTGCTCCTACAGATGTGGTTTCTCTAACTTCTCCGGCCAACAATTCCGCTGCAAAATTCAGAGCTGCCACAACATCCTGTCTGAGAAATTCAGGAAATCTTTTGAAATTTGTCCATTTTTTAACAACGATTTTCATCTTGTTTTTCTTCCGTGAAACATCAGTTCCCCGCCATCTATTCCCCTCTCTAAATCCCAGTCATCAAAATAGCAAGCTCCCGAAGGGCTGCCATCGTCTTTAATCCCAAGAGCGTCCGTCCAGCGCGTCCGGAATAGTTTTGCAATATCAGTAAAGTTGTTTTTCGTTCCCGTTCCATTAACGGTATCCGCTCCGATTGTGGAGTCTGTATTTTGTGAATATTCGGTTGCTAATTGCAAACATAATCTTTCGGCTGCCATATTACATAAAATATAAAAATCTGAATCCGGCACTGTATTCAAATCAGCAGTCAGTGTATGCCTTGCTGTATAGGAAACAACAGCGCTTTCACCCTCTCCGGGAGTGTAAAGCAGAAATCTCAAATACCAAGCCTCGTTTTCACTATCATAAAATATTTTAAAATCTTCATCCTCGATATAGTCAGGCGGTGTTTCTCCGCCAGGATATTCAACATTATTTACAACAGAAAAACCATTCTCCCATCCGCTCGGTACGGCCCACTGCTGAGTTGATCCATCCACGTCATCATCGGCAATTCTCCAATAAGAGAGTAATGGCCGATGTTTTGAATATACATCGGACAGGGCTTCCTGTAAGGCCATAGTCACGTCCGCCGGTTCTATCTTTACCTGATTTTTGAAATGCCGTTCGTAAAGATAGGTTGAATAATCAGAAAGTTTTTTCGTTATGCTCATATTAATCTTTCATCAACAAATCTATGCTAAACGTAAACGAAGGATCTGTACCACCGAGAACGTATTTCAAACGAACGTATTTCCCGAAATTACTGAATCTCACGACCTGCTTTCCGGTACCATACATCTGATAAAAGACAGTGTCCGGATCATCAAACCAATTCTCCAGATCTGGTGAGAACTGCAATGTCAAATCGAGCGTTGGTTCGGTCCCACTCAGGGCTGTTAAATTAATACAGGCCACACCTTCGTTAAACGAACCCAAATCTTTGTGATCGGTTTCACTACTCGCAGTCTTTGTACTCGAAGAAAGGAGAGTGATTATTTCTGCATATTTCCCCATATATTTATCCTCGAAACAGGAGGAAGAGACGTTCCCGCCCCTTCCCCCGTTTCACCTTTCTTTAGGTTCCCTCGTATTCGACAATGACAAGCATGGCGGGGAGTAAAACGCCATTACCAGCTTTTTCGATTTGTAGCGCCAGAACATCCCCATCGGAAAGCTCGGTATCGGTAACATCGATTTCGGTTTCATCCATATCGGCCATGTTGACGCCCGTAATAAGATCCTTATTTCCGATTTCGGTTGTACCGGCTCCGGCTGCCCCCGTATCCAACACATTCAGATTTTTCCTATCCGTGTCATCTCCGGCCACGTTATCCTGTGCCACACAGATGACTTTCGTAACCGTACACTTGAACGGCGCTGAAAATATCGGATAAACAATCGTTGCGGTTGCGGCAGCAACACTCGGGATGTGAGCGGTCATCCGCTGCGTCCCGGGAATATCGTGCGTACCAACTTTTTCTGTACTCATTTAGTATCCTCCTCTTGCGTGTATTTTGTAATGATAGAATCTACTTTTGCAGATTCAAGTGATTTCAGATCGATCATCAGACTATCTGTCAACTGAATGATCTGTTTATCGAGTCGTTTTGATAATTGACCGTTTCTGCTCGATAAATTCTGGTTCTGAATTAAAAGGTCAGTGAAAGCATCCTCCACAGATTTCCCGGTCTGTTGTAAATACAGATTGATCATAACGGATTGTGAATATTTGAGTCTCGTTTGATCCTCTTGATATTTACGAATGTCAACCTTTGTACTATCTGTTTGAGAATACAGGTTTCCAAAAATGAACAAGAACACAAAAAATAAAATAGAAGATGCTTTCATGATTTCTCCTTTAAATTAATTTACCAAGTCTTAGCTGTATTCAGGGCTATGTAATACGGTGTTCCACCAATGTTAATTCTTAATGAATGAGTTATACTAACATTTGCATCTGCTACTATAGTTGATTCAAGCATTGCATCTGTCGCAGCAGTAATACCGCTCAAATTAAATAGATTGGCACTTAAATTGAAGTCAGTCACAGCAGTAGAATTTCCATAAACTTCCAATTTCATAAAACCTGATGGAATAGCAGCATTGTAAAACATATCCATAGTTGCAGGACATTCAATGTCAGCCACAAAAGCATTGTATTGTCCGCCATTCTGTACGCCTGTTGGCATAACAAGTTCGGCATTCACAACGCTCGCTCCGCCCGTGGGAGCTTGAATGGCATTCATGTCAACTTTGAAATATCCAGCGTTATGTCCAGCCGCTTGATAGGCAACATCATTTTCAACATACAAACCAAAGTCTCCGCCTGTTGACTGCGCTGTACTGGTTGCTTTGATATAGTTGTGAAAATGATTTCCAGATGTAGAAGAACCAGCTGAGAAGATTTCAGTTGCTTGATCTGTAGTTGCCGCTAATACCATTGGAGTTCCGCTAACACCTAATCCAAGACCATCCTGCATTTGGCTCAATACCATATAACGTGCAACCTTACCAATATTAACACGCGCGGTTTGCTTTGTAAGCGATACCAGATGATCGGCTTCTGCCGTGAATCCATTCAAATAAAACAGATAAGCATAATCGTCTATGTGTTCCGCACCGTCACCCCAAGTCTCATATTTCATAAATGAGGTTGGAATAGTTACATTATTGATAGGTACAAATCCAGCTCCGCTTTCAGCCAATGTCAAAACAGCAACATGATATTCACCACCATTTTGAGCGGCATCGGGAAGCAAGATTTCGCCGTACAATGCATTGGCTCCACCAGTGGATGCTTGGTAAGCGTCCATGTCAACCCGTGACATTATACCCATAAATCCAGAACCATTTGCTCCGGCTGTAGTGGTTGCGAACAGACCTGCTAAATTAGCAGTTGACCCAGCTGTATTGGTATGGTTAATTTCAACTGCATAATTTGAACCCGTAGTAATCGAAGTCGTCGCGGTTATGATCATCGCATTATTCGCAGCTACCGCAAGATCAGCACTGGTAATACTGACATTTCCGGTTGTGGAAAGCGTTGTAAATGAACCATCAGCAGGCGTTGTACCCCCTACGATACCATCAAATGTTCCTGCGTTGATGTCTGCAGTGGTCACAGCGCCCAGATCGGCTATTCCTGAGAACACCCCAGCCGTTGTACTCCATGTACCATCGCCAAGAGTTGTGAACGTCCCTGCAGCGGGTGTCGTGCCTCCCACAGTTCCATCGAAGGTTCCCGCATTAATATCAGCAGTTGTAACCGCGCCAAGATCGGCAATCCCAGACATCGTTCCACCAATACAGCTCCACGTTCCATTGGTAACTGTGTCTGCTGTCAAAGAAGTGAATCCAATCAACTTGTTTGAACTCCAACGGGCAGTCCCATCCGATATACTGGCTACTCCGGTAAAAGCTCCGGCCGTACTGGAATAGGTTCCATCAGTGAACGTTCCGTTCATTGTGATATTCCCGATTCCAGTCATGACTCCGGTATCGCTAATTCCCCAATCGGAACTTGTGATTGCGGTTGTGGATCCATTATCACCAAGAGTCAACGCCCCTGTTCCGCCAGCCACAATTGTCAGGGCTGCGTTCGCATCGTTGTCAGCGGATGTCAGGGTTACGGTCCCGGCGTCATCCCTTGAAAATAATATGGTTCCATCAACCGCTTCGCCAATATCGATCGCGTTTCCATTGGCTCCGGTAATATCACCACCGATCACAGATAGATCCCCTGCGAAATACCCTATCCCTGTAGAGTCGACAGTAAACATTTTCGCTCCACCGACAGCAGCACGGATAAGATATAAATTTTTGTAGGGATTGATATTGACTGAATCACCGTCCGAGACAAAATAACCATAAGCCCATGTTGGAATCAATGATCCGAAACTGAATGCCGTTACTCCTGAATCGGATGACAACGTGACTGAATTTGTTCCGAAAGTGAAAATAAGATTTTCGTCATTTTCGGATAACTTCCAAGCGTTGTCAGTTTCATTCGAGAAATAGCCGTCATATCTGCCTACAATATCAGCAGTAGGATGCGGGTCTGTGTGATAATTCGTAGAC
Organism: Williamwhitmania sp.; assembly: GCA_035530955.1. GTDB lineage: Bacteria > Bacteroidota > Bacteroidia > Bacteroidales > Williamwhitmaniaceae > Williamwhitmania. The sequence goes on from DATKTT010000193.1 coordinate 27,271, forward strand.
CCCAAAACGAGCCGATCATAATTTGTGGCTCCTGCGAACAACGAACCTGCCAACAAAAGGAAGGCGATTGAAAACAAAAGAAACTTTTTCATTATTTTACCCTCCTATGTTAAGCGACTATGTTTCCGTCGAGTCCACGATAATCCACAACAGCACCACCAAACCAAATACGAACCTTGAACGTGATACAATCCGCATGGAACATAGATCCATAATCAGGTGCATCCTGTACGAACAATTCAGGCTCTTGTTTGTTATTCAGGAAACCGATTTCAATCGTCGGGCAGACATTCGGGTCTGCGGCCAGATACCAGTTGTTCACATCGGACAGATACGGAACCATGAGATGTTCCAGGTTAAATTTGGAAACGATGGAAGCGTCATTGTTTGCATTACCAGTCACCTTCAATGTGCTGGTTTCTGTGAAAGCCGTTTCCATGAGATCGATACCGTAAATCAGCGTTTTCGGTGTGATACCAAGTGGTTTCGAATTACTCATATCGGTCTGTTTGAGCATACGTTTGTAAGCGGCCACGATTGTTGCCTGGGTCATCGCTCCGGTTGCGGTATTCGAATGATCGGAATGGAAAAGAGCTACCGAATCATATATTGCCGCATTACCAGACAGAAAAGCAAATACAAACTCATGAAGCGTCTGAATACCGGCTCTGGCCAGTTTTCTCGGGATATTCCGCGCGACACTGACAACATCATTGATAATGGTTTCGATTGTCAAATCCTCAAGCCCGCCTCTTTTGGCCGGAGAGTAGGTTGCTTCTTCATCGGTCGGAGAAGTAAGAGGCTGATAGGTTCCGCGTTCACCCACAATCGGAAGGTTCGCATATCCGCCGTACCGAATCCGATGGTTTGTTTTTAAATCAGAAAGAGGAACAACGGAGGCGATTTTCCGCCAGTTATTCAGATCCGAATCGTTGTATTCTTTCAAAAGGGTGACGTGCATTGCATCCTGACAGATTTGATCAAACCCGGTGGTATCGATTGATTCATGCAATCGCACGAACCTTTTCAATCCTGGAGCGTTTTCGGTTCTGCCAGTAATATTCACATCGCCAGTGATTTGCCGATAGGCTTCTCTGATTGAGAAAAATGGCGGTGTTTCTCCAATCTTCGTGCCAGCAAAGAAACCCTGAAAAGCCTCGGTCAATTTGACCGCTTCATCCTTTGTCACGGTTGTGGAATCTTCCCCAAAACCAGAGACATTGTTATTTTTCGCAAAAGCACCGAACATCGTTTCAAATGATGCTATCGATTCCCGAAGTTTCGCAACTTCAAAAATCTGATCTTTGTACTGAGCTTCGATCAATTTCACCGCTTCCGGAGGAAGTTTCGTTCCTGACATGGCTTCCGTGAGAACCATCGAGCAGCGCAATTTTTCAACTTCCGCTTTTGCATCATAGGTCGGTTTGGCCGCTTCGGTTATTTTTACGGGTGTCCCCGGTACTTCGGGAGCTTTCACCTCAGGAACAACCGGCTTTAATGCTTCGACAATCCGATCAACTGACTTTCCGTCCATTGTTTTTTCAAGTCCCGTTTTCAGGCACTCAATGAGCTTATCAGGATCGGTTTCGTCTTTTACAAGTTTGAATTGTTCGGGCAGCATGGCCTCGATCAATTTCAAGATTTTTTCAATCATCTGTAAATCCTCCATTCCATTTTTCGATTCGATTAATTGTAAAACTTTCCCGCCGGCGGATGGGGATACGACCACATCAACAAAGTCAACATTGATAATTTTGTCAATATGACGGACCAGAGCTTCGCCCAGTCTTTTTACGCTTCCAATTCCATCGGCAACAATAGAGAATCCCACGAGATCAGTTTTCCCTTTATTATATGCACTCAACAGCATATCTTTTAACCATACTGCGGATTCCACAATATTAAATTCACCTACCAAAGATTTTAAGGCTTTATCCCAGGTAATATTTTCAAACCATCCAGTAATGTTTTTGGCAGATTTTCCATCTCCCGTAGAATGTTCGCTATCTGTTCGAGACATCGCTCGAACGCCTTCATATAAAGGAATCGCTTCAATAAGTGTTTCTTCCGGATAATAATTCCTGTTTGACGAAACTCCCGCTTCGATTATCTGGACCTTCCACTTGAAACCTTTTTTATCATCTGCACTTTCAATCAATTTGACTGAATCAGCTAATTTCATGTTCTTTGTTCCAGATACGAGTTCACTTATTCTTGATCCCCTTTTACTTTTGGCTTCCGCAATATCATTTTTCACTTTTTCAATCGTGGTTTTTTCTTTTACTTCTGAAACATCCCCGAATATCACGGAATTATTAACTTTTGTATAGGGAATCAAATAAAGGCTGTTTTTGTATTCACAGATAATGCTATCGGGATAAGTGAATCTTATATAAACGTATACCTCGCCACCTACCCTATCAGCCGGGAATATATTGCTTTTTCTCAGAGCTTTGTTGAGATCCTCCCGAATCTGTTCAAAACTACCTTCCGGAGCGTCAGCTTCGCTCAATTTCCAAATTAACTTCATATCGAATTCCTCTTATTTGAGAACGGTTCTTTTTTCCATGAGCCGCTTCCCCTGTACGACATATACCCATCTATCCGGATACTCTTTTTGAGAGAGAATCCTTTCATCCGGAGCCAGGTTAATTGTTAGGCCATTTTTCCCAAGCGTGACCTTTTTACCAACAACGACCGTTTTCTTCACTACAATAGTTTTGCTATCGTTGTTATCCGGATCGGAATTCACATCTTCGAGCAGATCGATCCAATTCTGTTCAAGTTTGCTTTTTTCAATTTTGATTTGATCCTTGATCAACATTTTAATCAACGATCCCCTGTTGGCATTTTTGGGATATTCGAGATTGAGCTTTCCGGCCAATGCCTTTAATTCTGTGATACCGAGGCGTGCCAGGTTATCATTTGTTAAAATGATTTCGCCTTCTTTTTCTTTGAATTGTTTAATAGTCATCTTACTGACCTCCTAAAAAGTGTGAAGTTTTTTTGGTATCTTCATTTTCCAATACAGCCATTCTTAATGTACATCCACATTGACAAGTTTCGCTTGCCGGAAGACGCGGATCGTGCGGCCCGTTGCAATCATATCCATTTACGCTATATTCATAATCGATAGGAACCACTCCCAGAGATTCCATTGCCTGATGAGCGGGGCGGGAATTCTTTTTATGAGTTGCCAGCCACTTTTTCCCAGCATCCGGGTTTTTCTCACCTACCTCTTTGATCCGTTCCCAATTAGCGTTATTTGAAGTTCGAGCCATTTCTGTTCTTACAATATTTTCTGCTCGTGCCACTGCGGAACCAATATATTTTTTGCTCTTAAGAGGCGGGATAAATGTTTCCAACGACTTCATAACATCGTATGGAGTTTTTTGACCCATCAAACCAAGCTGGACTTGAGTATTGACCTGTTTGGCCATATCAGCGGAAAGACCTGTTATCAATTCAGCTGCCAGGCTTTGAGATAATTGAAGAACGTTCATAGTCATATATGGTAATACAACATTTGCACCGGTTGCAAAAAGAACGTCATCAACTTGTCTTATTCCCTTCATGAAAGCTTTTTCCATCTTTTCATACAATTCATTTTTTGCTGCATTACTGAAATTTCTTGCAAGAGAATTTACGATAACTTTTACTTCATTGAGATCATGAACTGTCCAGTCTACGGTTGCGAATTTTGCGGCCAGCTGAATACGAAATTCTTCCATTAATTTTCTGATAGCGAGAACAGCGCCATCTTCAAGTTTACCATATTGGCGTCTTACTTTGTTAAATTCTCTATTGCCAGTTTTCGACATTTATTCTTTCCCGACCGGTAAAGTCGCGCCTTTATTAATATTCGGCTGTTTGGATTTTGTTCCGGCATTCATAAGAGCTGCAATCTGTTTGTCTAAGCCATTATCGGAATTTAAAATCATATTCTTTATTTTCTCTAAATCAGATTCCTTATAATCTTTGTTGTTTGAATCTTCATTCGATCCTTGAGCCTTTTCCCATTCTTCGGTTGCATCAATTTCAATACCGATATTCCCGGCAAGGTATGAGAGGAATTCAACGGCGGTTTCATCAGAAAGCCATCCATGAGTTTTGAATATTGCCAGACCTTGCGCGATTGTTTGAAATGCCGATGCTGTCTGAGCTACATCTTTCGTTGTTAATTCGGGAAATTCGTAAGTGACTTCATAATCTTTTATTGCTTCTTTCCCGTCCAGCTTTTTCAGAGATGTTTTATATATAAGCGCCTGGTCAATCACAAATTGAATAATTGTTTTCAACATAAATTTAATGTAATTTTGACGCTCTTCCAGCATCTTATAGGTAGGCCATCCCATTTCTTTTGATGTTGCCAGATTCGCGTCCGATCCGTCCCCAAACCAATGTAGAGGAAAACCCATCGATCCGATAATGTGAGTTCTGAATATCTTAAATAATTCAGACATATCGGATGATTTTAAATCAGGAGCTACTGCATTCCATTCCACGTTTTCATTATGGTATCTCACTGTCCCTGGTTTTGGTTTCCCATGTTCACGGGAATATTTTTTCACTTCTTCATCGGTTTTTCCTTTTAAAAGTACATCCCAAATGAAAATATTTAAAAACACAGATCGATCAATAACATTGAACAAAAATTGTTCGTATCCATCAAGCCAATCACTATTCGCAAGCAGATCCGAATATCCTCTTGTTGAATTCGGCATTTTATTTATTGCGAAATAAAAGACGTCACCTGTGAGCTTTCCGTATGTCGGGGATGTAGGATCTTCATCAACTGCGATTATTTTTAATGTTTTTGATTTGATCCCATGGCGCCCTCTTACTTTTATGGCCAACGGTTCTTCGATATTCTCCGGGTTTGTTATTACTTTTTGAACTGATTTTGGATCCAGATATCCGAGCCGTACTTTTCCATTAATTTCATTGACAAATACCGGATAAAACTGTTCTCCAAATACACAAAGCGCCTCTACCTTTTGATTGAGCTTTATATCCATATTGTTTTTTGGATCGTTCCAAAACGGATCGATGACTTTGGTTTTTAAATCTTCATCGGCTTTTATTTTTAAACCACCACCGATGACGAAGTTTTTAATGTTCCTGATTATTTGTTTTGCGAGAGGATTTTGGAGCCATAATTTGTAGCATATATCTTGATGGCGTTCATGGTTTATCGGAGTGAGGTCTCGTTTATAATCGCCGGATATTGGCCTGAATTGATCTTCGTCAATATCGGTTCCTACGATTGCCTCCCGAAGTTTGATTTCGACTAACTCGGAAAGCCTTTTACCAGTTAAAAATGTACGGTCCCGAAATGTATCGAATTTGGTTTTGATGAAATGAAGTAGGCTTTTATTGTTTGAGGCTTTATCACTCATGCCCCAATTATAAATAGATATTATTTAATTGTCAAGATAGTAGTCGTATTTCACGACTTGGATGAAGCTCTTAAATTTTTAGGTTTATTGAGAATATCGCGAACTGTAAAATGACTTAAATAATACTCTCTGCCAATCTGTTTATATATGCTTTTAGCAGTCCGAAAAGGTTGTCTATCGCTCAGAACTTTAAACCTTCGGCTCATATCGTGGTATTTTTTTATTGTCATCGATCCCAATTTTATCTCTTTCTAAAAATGTATTTCAGCATATATTTCAATGGCCAGAAGAACGTGCTTGGATATATGAAAGCTCTGATTATGAGAAACCATTTAGGCTTCATATCTTCATCTGAAAATTTGCTTTTTCTTTTAATCCAAAGATAAAAATATTTTCTTTTATTAGTTAAAAACCTTAGATCTACCTTCATGCCTGTAATCCTTTCTGGTATCGACATCGACCCCAACATCAACGGCGGGTCCCGTTTCCGGATAGTATGTATTGGCTAAAGAATCACCCCAATCTGTAGACCGTCCAAGACGTTTTTTTATTTTCTCTTTTGCTTCGATCAATATTTCACCATTGGATTTTGTTACGAAAGATGGCGCCGTTAAATCTTCAATCAATTCATCAATCGGAGGAATGGCCAGGTTTATCCCGTTTTTCGGATCCAGCGCATCTCTTATAGCCCACCATAAATAAGCCCTCATATTAGCGAACTTTCTTTCTCCTGTGAAATCAGTTAAGTCTTTTGCAGATTCTGAAAATTTAACGCTTACAGAACGAACCTTCTGCTCGATAAGTCTGGAATGCACTCCGGCTCCTTCGCCTATCGTATCAAGAAATGCTTGAGCGGATCCGGTTAATCGATTCTTTATCCGGCCGGCGTTTTCCATATGAATCGTTTCTCTCTTTTCGGGATTATGGAACTTCTCAGTTTTTTCTACAACGTTCCCATATCTGTGAGTATAAACAGAATAATCACGCCCCATGCCGGCAATGTCAACTCCGAGTCTCAACGAATCTTTTAATTCCAGATATTTCTTTATCAGGTTTTCGAAAATGTCTTTCCATCTTTGAACGCCATCCTCTACCCATGATAGAGGAATGAGTTGATCCTCCCCTTCTAATGGGAATTCTCCAATGACCTTTACAAGAAAGAGATCGTTTGGCCGATACCATATTCCATCGAATTCGAAATCATGGTATTTTTTACTTACTTCTGATTTGTCAATTTTAATACACCATTTTGCAACTTTTTCTTTTACCCATTCATAATCAACCTGGCCCGGGATAATAATTTTCTTCGCTTTCACATTCACGGCGTTCAAACAATTCAATATAAATTTTCCCTTGTAGAGAGGACTTCGAAAACTGTTATAAAATTCTCCGGATGCCCTGTTTGGGTTTCCTACAATAAGAAGTCTTGAAACTGTTCCGGTGAGTAATCCATCGATGGCATCAAATGTATTATCTTCAATACCGCTGGCTTCGGTAATAACTACCAACATATGAGGAGAATGATAACCGGTCCATGCTTCAACGGATCTATCTGCTGCCTTAAATCCTTCCAAATACCAATCGCTATCATAAAGGCCATCTTTTTCGTTCATGAATTTTATTTTATTTGTCAGTAAGGTACCACCCAGGGGAATCTTCGAATTTTTCCAGATCTTGCCGGTTTCAGCCATCATGATCCCCTCGACCTGCCGACCGGTGGGAGCTGTACAAATCACCTTACTTGGATAGTATGAATACAAAAAGCAAAGCCCAATAGCGGCCGCCACATAGTCTTTTCCTTTGGCGTGTCCGCTACGTGCGGTCGTTTTCCGGTTCTTATAAACAGACATTACAATGTCCTCTTGATCGGAATCCAGCTTGATCCCGAAAACGTCTCTACACATCTTGGGCCAGTCGTGGATATAATTTTCAATTTTAATATCAGCTTTTTTCATTCTTCATTTTAGATGTCAAATTATCAATCACCCTTCAGCCAAGCGTCTAACTCTGGCTTGCTATCAAAATAGAAATAGTCACCTATTGCTATTGCTTGCTCTTTAGCGGATAAATGTAGTTTCCTGTTTTTCTGATATGAAAAACCAATATCGTTTCCACTCGTTTTTATTCTATACCGCCCTGTCTCATACTCATAACCTATAAATTCAAAAGTAGTAAGCATTCGCTCAAATGTTTCACAGGATGTTGCGAAGTTCTTGGGTTGCCATTCAGCAGCGATTTCATGTGGGTTTGTTTTCATCTAAAACCTTCCTTTAGCTTTTGAAATATTGTTTTGTGAACTGTGCAAACGTAACTCCCTGGAAGATGTTCACGTTCCCCGGTTCTTCAATCCCAAGCACCTTACAACGTCTCTCAATACATTGTAGAATCCCAAACAGAAAGCGCGGATCCCCCGCGAGTTCCCACTCCTGCAGGGTTCGTTCCTCAGACTTATTGTCTACACTTTTTGATCCGGTTTTGGTTTTTATTATAGTAGGTTTGTTGGATCGAGATCTCAAATATTTTCTTTGCGTAGTTCCATAACTTCTTTCCCATCCGGCCCAAAACTCTCTTTCAACTCGATCGATTTTCTGTAATTCAATTATTTTGGATCTGGATATATCAACATTTCTGGACTTCACCCATTCGTCTTGGATTTCTTTTAAGTCCCTGCATATTGTCGGTTGTGATAATGTTATCGAATGTGAGGTTTTTAATTCATCTTTAATAGCATGCTGTGAATAACCACGAAGATATAAATCCGATTCAATTTTTTTAGCTCTCGCTCTTTGAGATGGTGATCTTGATTGTTTTAATTGTTTCACTATTTACTCATTATTCATTATTAGAATTCACTCTGTATTATCGATCACCATTCAAGTAGGTTTCATGTTAACGGGTTATTTTTCAATAAATTATTTGAACAATTATCAAAATGCCATGAATTTTCGCCGATGGCCATATCTGTAACATACCAACCGGTATGTTTAGATTTCAGAAAATCAACAGACCACCAACCATGAAATACATTTGATAAATAAACCCCCATTCTATTAATTATTTCTTTATCTTTTTTGTCTAATATCTGTACTTTTTTAATTAAATCAGAATTTATATTTTCAAATGCTTCATCGGGCCAATAAGGATGCTGACATAATATCTTACCATTTTTTATAAAAACTCTAATTTCTTTTGTTATCGGCATATCATTAAAATATATAAACACTTTTTCTGTTTCAATAAATTCTCGAATAGCGAAAAAATTACAATCTGTAAATCTATCAATGTTTGCCAGCGCACTTGCTTCAAATAAATTTGCTACATGAGATATAATATTCTTTTTGTTTTCTAAAAAACAAGATTCTTTCCAATCCCATTTATTGCTTAACATTTCTGTTCTTAAAAAAACAGGTACTCCTAAAATATCTATTGCTCGATCAAGCTCATCAAAGAATCGATTGTCTTCTTTTATAATTCCTTCATCAATTATATGACATAAATCTACATCAGCATTTATCATAATCGTTTTAGGAACCGGGAACCCCACATTTTGAAGGCGTGGCAGCCAAAATGTAATACTATTCATTCGCATACAAGTTGGACAAATATCATCATTTACAATCATAATATTTGAATGAAATGGATTGTTGCATCTTAAACAGTTTTTTGTAGTTATTAAAGATTTCATTTTATATACTCTTCCGTCAATATACAGTCAAGTTATTATTAATTCAACTATTTTTATTATTTATTACCAGAAATTTAAAATCAATCGGATGGGATGCTGATAGTTCGGCTTGTAAAATCATCCGGGCAGGACACTTTTTACATTGGAAATAATACACAAATCCATTTGATCTTACGGACCGCCACTTGTGAAACCAACAATCCCCTCTTTGTCTTTTACTTTTAAATTTTTTCATTATACTTTCTCCAATTATTTCTTTTGACTTTTTGATTTCTTCGGGCTTTTTCCCGCCTTCTGCTTTTCCAATCTCTGTGTTTTTTTCTTTTTATATCATCAGCTCTGTTCCTGTACTTCATCGATCCTTTTCTCCTTTCGATTATAATTCTTCGCAATGATAACGAACCGAATCACTCCGAGCGGATGGTGGCCAGTAATATGGTGCTATTATCATTTGATCGTTTAAATAAAATGTATCAACTTTAGTCGGATAAGCTCTTACCGATATATAATACAATCCAGTATCCAAAAGGGTAGTTTCAAAATAATCTTCCTGCCCTATATCCAGATGATAATGGTGGATATCATGATCTAAAAATATTTCAATCCCGCATCGATCCTCTTTATAGTAAACCGGATCCCACATTACTTTTATTTTGCTTTTTCCATAGACCTCGTATTCCCAGGGGACTATTTTAAATATCAGAGAATCAACATAGAATGGGAGTGGAACTGCATAAGGAGAATCCACCGGGACCGGGATATGCTTCGTATTGAATATTGTATCTAACCTGCTCAAATCATCCAATCGATTCAGAACTTCATTGATGAGTTGATCCTGCCGATCTTCAATGTCATCCATTCTATTAAAGCAACTATCCTGCATATACTGAGAAGAGGCCGCGATACCAAATAATATATTTTGTCTTGTCAATATATTATCTTGAATGATTCTCAGTGAATCAATGCTCTCTTTTGTCCCTGGCGTTTCATTTTGTTTATTACAATTCACAACAAATAATATCAGTGATAAAAATAATACCTTCGTTAGTTGCGTTTTCATTTTGAACCTCCCATTGATCGTTATTTTCAGGAAATAAATCTTTTATTTGATAGACGATCGTATCTTTGTGTGGATAAAATATAAAAGTGCTATCAGTAATTGCAAATATTCTTCCCCCAGACTGGCCCGAAAGAAGCCACTTAAATTCTTCTATCATATTTATGTTGTTATTTTCTGATGGATCTACATCCTTTTTTGTTTCTGAATTATTATTAGAAGCGCCACAAAATATACAGAAGCACCCAAAAAGGATAAGTAAAAAAACGATTACTTGTTTCATATGCGCCTCCAATTATTTATTATTGTTTCGCAACTTTGCAAATGTGATTTCCAATCTCGCCACATTGACGAGTTGGCCGATAGACTTATTTATTGATTCTGCCTGTTTGATATACCCTTTGTCTGATTGTACTTTTTTAATATTATCGAGAATAACAGCTTTCAGATTCAACATTTCGCTCCCCTTTGGAACGATCTGCAACGAAGTTATTTCGATCTCGTCCTCGACCGGTAAAAATTGCTTTAAAACCGATTCCGCTTTTTCAAGCGGAAAACGAAACCATTTTTTGTCTGTTACAATTGTCAGTTGTCCATTCAAATCATAACTCAATATTTTGTAAATTCGCGTGTCATGCATAAATGAATGACCAACCATGCTGTCCAGTTTTTCATTTACTTTCATTGATGGCTCTCCTTAGTTTTAGTTGTATTCGTTTAAGCTCGAGTAGCTCCGGATATTTTATTAATTCTTTTCTCAATTCTTTATCGGTTCTACTGATACATGAAGAAATGTATTGATCATTATCATATACTTTTCCACTAGCCCATGTTTTTTTATTTGTTATTCTTGCCTTTTCATAATTCCTATTTCTATTCATATTTTCTTTTTTTGTTATACATCCAAGATTCTCAATTCTGCAATCTGTCGATACCCCGTTTATAAAATAAATTACCGAACTGGCCGGTATAGTTCTGTTGTTTTTTAGCCAGATATATTGATGATAAAGCATCCATTTATTATTTGATATTCGTATCCATTTATAGGTGCCATGAGGGCCTTTTCGAATAACTACACATCCATCATATTTCAAACTTGCCGGTACGTGACCTTTTTTATATTCTGTACTCCTAGAGAAATGTACTCCCTTCATTCCTTTAGTCCAGGGCGTATGGCCTTTTTTGAACTGGTTTAGCCTTATGAGTTTCTTTCTTGCTTCCGGAGTTCGCTTTAATTTCATTTTATACATACAATTACTAACCTGGTGCTTACTTTTTCCGATCGAATCTCCGATCTGCAAACAAGACATTTTATTCAAATTCTCTTTGAGAAATTCAATCTCTAAATCAGTCCATTTATTCGGTTTTTTATTTGCCATTATGTTTTTTGGGTTCTCCTGATCCAAGAAGTTTTGAAAAATTCCCCTGCTCTATAAAATGATCATAAATAGTTTGATCGTGTTTTATTAATATGTATGGCATAAAAACTTGTTCGAATTTTACCATCCCAATATCAATCATAGCAAGTTGTGATTGAATCCATTTATAAACCTGACGCCATGCAACTCTCCGCGCCTGGTCTTCGGTCCGGATGTATTTTGTTTTTTTGTTTTTTGCAAGATTCCAGAGTGGAATATGATTTGCCGGGAGTTTAAATGGAACAAGTTGATCATTCACAATAACACGAAAGCTGACTGCTGATATATTTCCAGAGTCATTATAATTTGTGAGAACATCCCGAACTTTGTAATCTCTCAAAAGAATCATTATTTCCTGAATCGTTTCTTCTGGTTCTTTTTGAGTGCTTTCCATGTATAATGTTTTCATTTTTCAAAATCCTCCTCCGAGTAAGTATATTCTCTCGGCTGCCATCGCATTGCTTTAACGCGTTTTAAATAAATTGCCCTCTTCTAATTATATTTCTAACATTAGACCATGAAATATTATACTTTTTACCAAGTTTCTTATAACCGTTCCTGTTTTCAATATATTCAGCTCTAATTTTATCTGCACTTTCTTTTGTTATTTTACATATACGGCTGTTCCTTATATTTTCTTTTGGAGTTACAAATCTACAATTATTGGGTTCATAATTACCATCGTTATCAATCCTGTCTATTTGCAGATCTTTCCCCCATCTTTTTATCGCCCAATCATAAAAAGCCTTATAATCAGTTCTCCAGACTGAGCATATAGTAATCCCACGACCGCCATAGTGTCTATATTGCTTGTGTTTAATATCACAACATCTTTGGATCATGTTATACCAAGTATGATAAAGTGGATGATTGCTTTTCCCGTGCGTTGTTTGTCTCTTTGCTAAAGATTCAGATAGATAACATCCACAACTTTTGGTATGCCCGGTACGAATATTATCACCACGAATAACTTTATAATTACCACAATCGCAGAGACATAACTACATGGAGTTATTTCTCGAGTTGTTTAATTCTCGCGATACGATCTTTAGTTTACCATATCTATTCCCGATTATGCTTTTCACCATTTTCATATCCCACAATTTTATCATTTTCAACTGCATATAACATTGTTCTTGGAGTCCAATATTTCATTTTGCCTTTTCTGTTTTTTAAAATTTTTCTCCATCCGATCAGCATCAAGGTTGCACCATTTGAAATCCAGTCCTCCGATTCGATGGTTTGCAATATTTTTTTATCATGTTCTGAAAAACTGGATCCACATGATTGTACCCCAACGATACCGGATCCGGTCATTGCGATAATATCAATGATCCCGAACAGATCTTTTCTTTTACCGCCCCCGGGATGCCCGGGTATGTTGAGCCATCTTTCGACAATATCCGCTTTCCATCCTCGCGCACGGATGAGCTTCAATGTCCGCTGCGTATTACTGATTCCTTTTGACATTTTATCTCCTCTGTTTTATAACCACTGCATGGTACGGACGAACTTCACACCGCACATGCAGATGTTATGCGCTTTCGTGATTAACGCAACCATAATTCTCGCCTGTTATTAATTCTGCCCTATATTCACTACCATCAACAACGCATGCTCCTGATATTTCTGGTCGCTGGTAAAATAACAATTTAGGGCTTTTGCATCGTCTTACTTTATGACCAAATAAATTCGCAGCCTCTTCTTCCGTTTCGCATTGATCATAATCATCGCCTGGCTTGTAGGGGAAAATAATTGTATCGTATTCATCATGGTCATCTATCAACCAACATTTACAAGTTTTACAAGTTTTCATCTTTATCTCCTTAAAGTTAAATCAGCGCATAACCAAGTATTCAACACGGACAACCCCACACACGGCTCCCGGCCATTTGCCGGTTAATACAACCGTTGTGTCGGACGGCAACTTTCATTTTCATTCTTGCAACCCACCGCCAATCACTTCTTCGGCAATTTTATCAATTTTAATTTCAATTCTTTTCAACCTCTCAACAGTAAACGCAAATGTCAGTATTAACCAAATGCCAATAAATCCCGCTATTACAAATCTCTCTACGCTTGCATTCATACCCAACACCCCTTTCATTTTAAAGTTTCTTTTTCACGAGCTCCGGCGTTCTTAACTGCCGTCATAATTTAAATCCAAAATTTATAATACTGCTTTTAATATTTTGAATAGCCCTGAAATCATAAATATTTTTTCCGCGTTTTCTTAAAAGCAGGTTCAATCTTTTTCTCAGAGCAACAACCCAGCACGGTTCTATTTCTTGAATGATGCTGTCTGTCTCTTTAAAAAGTATTCTGCCAAGAACTTCCATATCTTCGATGTGTTCTTTTTTGATATAGGCATTGATATAATTCCAGTACGGTTTTTCAAATATCTTTCTCAAATATGGATAAGCGCCCTTTCCCATATTTTCAGTCGGGATCCCCGCTTTCGTTTTCCCAACCTTTTTTATCCAGTTTATAATCGATACTATTAAATCATATCCGTACTTGCATCGATACTCGCTGGCCAGAGTTATCCAGTTTTGGTTCTTATCGAAATACAATAGCATTTCCGCGATTTCACCTGTTTGTTTTCTTTTGTCAATTTTCAATTCAGATCCTTGATCTAATATTAATTATTATCTTTTCAAATAATTAATATTCATTTTCAATTTCATTTTCCATATGTTAATCATATGTTTATGATGTCTTATTAAGCCTATTGTCTCTTCTTGATGCACTATAAGCCTTTCTTTTTATTATACTTTCAGCAACCCATTCTATCTGATAACCGCCATCAATTTTTATGAGTAATGTAAAAAAGTGTTCCCTTTCGTCTTTTTTAAGACGCTTTGTGAGAAAGTTTAGTTGGTGCTGTGTTATACATATGTTTCTCATATGTTCACACATGAT
>DATKTT010000194.1:0-11825 GCA_035530955.1 Williamwhitmania sp.
ACTCCAGAGATTTTTGAATGTTGCATTCACGTTTATGTTACCACCATAGCTCAGAAATGTTCCACCGTAATCCCACGAGTTCCACTGGTTAAAATTGAGTCCAGCACTTCGGAAGATGGAAAACGGCTCATTGATTCGATAGCCCATCCAGAACACCTCCAGAATATTGTTTGCTTGGTGCATGAAACCAAGATCGTTCACCTCCACCTCTGGCGATTTCCAAGCTGAAGCCAGCATAAACAATAGTTTTCCCGATGATTTCCCAAACTCCAACTTGCCTCCACTACCGGTTAGCTGACGTCGCGAAGAGTCGAGTCGAACATTGTTTGCATCCGGTCGCTGAAAATAGTGAGCAGATGATTCCTGTGTAGAAATAATGGCAGATGAGTCCCCTTCAACATGGCTCATATAGCTGTTAAAACTTATGTACCACTTTTTATCCATCCAAGAGTGGTTGAAGTTGATACCGGCCGTATGTGCTGATCGATGTAAAAAGTTAATGTCAGGGCTATCAATATTTCTAATGGTTGAGGTAATCATGCCACCGATCTGGGTATTTCCACCATCCAAATCTTTTTCAACCCTTCCAACTGCATAGTTGGTGAGAGGCTCAACCTCAACCTGCCTTCTACTTCCATTTAAGTCGATGGTAGCATTGGTTCGGTCGGTAACACTCTCCAAAACTCCAACAGACAATCCATTGCTGCTTTTGCCTGTAATCTTCGCTGCCCCTATTATGTTTGTAAAACTTGGTTTATCGATATACTCTCCATCGGCTAGCTCTGGATCGTTCTGCGGACTCCTACCGATACGTCGAGAATAAAACAACGATTCATTTCCCAAGTCGCCATCGCCAAACATCAGCGGAAAGTTAAATATGTTTTTACCTTCAATAAAGAATGGACGTTGCTCGCGGAAATAAGTCTCAAAGGCAGAAAGATTTAGCTGGGAGGGATCGGCCTCCACCTGCCCAAAATCGGGATTAACCGTTAGGTCAAGGGTAAGGTTATTGGTCAACCCCAACCGTGCATCAAACCCTGCCTTTACCGTTTCAAGATGGCCCGATTTTAAGAATGGATCTTCCCCATCTTTTGCATAGCGATCGGTGCTTGCTACAACGTAAGGGGTAATGCTGGCTGTTCGTCGCGGACTAACTTTGCCATCCCAGTTCAATATGCCATACTGCGAAACCCACCCCGACTGTTCCCTGCTGGCCGGTTGCCAAAGGCTCGTTTCCTGATTCCGGAAAATAATTCGACCAACCTGAAGACCCCAAACCTGCCCATCATCGGCCTTAAATCGCAGCTCGGTGAGGGGTATTTTTGCCTCAGCATACCAACCAGTATTGTCGTGTGATGTTTTTACCCACCAAATTGGATCCCAAGTTCCATCCTCATTTCCATCGTTCGATATGGCGTAGTCAATCTTGGTTCCAGCAGCATTTACCCAAAAGGCAAAAGCAGTTCGGTGGTCGTAATAGCTGTCAAACTCAACTCCAACAGCGTCACCATCACCCTGATCGCGTCGGCTAAGCCTCAATGAAATGCTATCGGGGCTAGTATCTTTGGCCCATATCGCCACGTAAATATAATCGTTATCGTAGAGCAGCTTAAAGGCTGTTTGCTGGTGTGGATTCTTGCCCTCCGAAGGGCGAAATTCAGTAAAGTTTGAAACCCAGCGGACATGCGACCATGCCGTATCGGTGAGCTGGCCATCCACCACTGGGGGAGCACCAACAACCTTGGTAATAACTGTGCTCTTCTTTTCAAGCGGCTTGGCTGTAGCTCCAAATGTAATCAAGAGCAACAGGAAGAAAATGGATGGAATTCTCATATAGGACTTCTATAATTCTTATCAAAAACGGAACGGCAGTCATTGTGCTGCATTGCCAGTCACTGTCCATTGAATCTTTGATAACAGAAACAAACTTTTAGTTTAATTCCAGCCGATTATTATTTCCTCATTTGACAGAAAATTGTAATTCTGGTTTCGGAATACCCATGAATAATTGCTTAAGAGCAAGACAGTAATAGAAGGCATTCATGCTTTATTGATTACCACAAAAAAATTGCTTCCTGATCAGGAAGCAATTCAATATGGGAAACGCAGGTTTGTCACCACAAAGTGCAAAATCGCACTTTTCGGGCCAATTTACTGTTTGAACTTCTTAAATAGAGTTACACCTATATGTCCACCAAATCCGAAGGTATTGTTCATGGCCACTTCAACCTGCTTTTTAACCGCACCACCGGTTGCAATTACAATGGCAGGGTCAATCTCTGGGTCGCGTTCAGTAAGATTAATAGTGGGAGGAATTATATCATTTTTAATCGCAAGAATAGCGGCAATTGCCTCAGCAGCTCCTGCTCCTCCTAGCATGTGGCCGGTCATCGATTTTGTTGAGCCAACTACCACGGTTGGAAGAGTTTCGGCAAATACACGTGAAATTGCCTTACACTCGCTAATATCACCAACCGGTGTTGATGTGCCATGCGCATTAATGTAGCTAACCTGCGATGGTTTTATTCCAGCTTCATCCAAGGCTTCCTGCATGGCTTGAACAGCCCCATCACCATCAGGATGCGAGGCGGTTATGTGGTAGGCATCCGAAGCAGAGCCATACCCAACTAGTTCGGCATATATCTTTGCACCTCGAGCCAAAGCATGATCCAGTTCTTCAAGCATTAATGCAGCACCACCCTCGCCAATTACAAAACCATCACGGGAAACATCGAATGGTCGTGATGCTGTTTCGGGAGTATCGTTGCGCTCACTCAGCGCCTTCATGGAGCTAAAGCCACCCAACGCTGAATGCGTTACTGGTGCTTCGGAACCGCCTGCCAGAATAACGTTCGCCTTACCCAACCTAATGGTATTAAATGCCTCACCTATGGCATGATTAGAGGAAGTACATGCTGAAACGGTAGTAAAGCTTGTTCCGCGCAATCCATAGCGAATGGAAATTGCCCCCGAAGCCATGTTAGCAATCATCTTTGTAATAAAGAATGGACTAAACCTAGGCATTCCAGGATTCTTGGCATAGGATATTATTTCCTCCTCAAATGTCTCAATACCACCGATTCCGGTACCCCAAACAACACCAATTCTACGTGTATCCTCTGTTGCAAGGTTAAGTTTGGAGTCGATCATACACTCTTCTGCTACAGCTACGGCATACTGGGTATACCGGTCCATTTTGCGAAGCTCCTGCCTTGGAATAAGCAAGGAGGCGTCGAATCCCTTAACCTCACACGCAAACCGTGTTTTGTATGGTGTAGCGTCAAAATGGGTGATAGGTCCAGCACCGCTCTTCCCAGCAACAAGGCTGTTCCAGTACTCTTCAACGTTATTTCCAATAGGAGTCAAGGCACCCAGCCCGGTTACAACCACTCTCTTCAACTTTTCCATAGCTCAGCTATTTTATTCTTCTTTATTATCAATATTTAGAACTACCACACATACTTAACTATTAGGTAAAGTGTATGTGTGAAATATTTATGCCTTTAAATCGGCCTGAATAAATCGATAGAGCGATTTAAAATCAAAATTATCCACCACTCTGCTCAGCTGCAACCCAGATACAAGGCTCGAGAAAATAGCCATAGCCTTATCTCGTGCTTCTCCCGAAAATGCAAATATGCCCTTCTGACGACCCTTGTCAAGCAATTCTGTAAGCCAAGAGGAGGTATACTCAACCAACTTTTTCAGCTCCAATGCGGTAGAGTCGTTGAGCGTATTGATGTCGGGACTCATGGCACCCACAAGACACAACTTTTTTTCGCGATTACTCCTGATATAAATCTTCAGAAAAGCATCTAGCTGCCTTAGCTCATCAAACTCTCGGCTCTGAATGTTTTCCACCATCTCCTCAAACCGCTGCAGGTTTGTACGAACAATGGCAGTGCCCAAACTCTCCTTTGAAGGGAAATAGTAGTGAACAGCAGCATTTTTAATGCCCAGTTCAGAAGAGATGTCGTTATAGCTGAAGCCATTGTATCCGCGCGTACGAATCAACGTTTCACCTAAATCCATTATTTTTTCCCGAGTAAGCGACATCCTATTTACCCAATTATTTATTATGCAAATATACTTACTAATTAGTAAATAGAAAATGTTTTTTGATAAAAATATCAGGCAGTTAGAAAGATAAAACTTCATGAAATGAAAAAACGCCCTTGAAAAAAGTGAAGTGCAACTGTAGAAAAGAGTTGGAATGGTATTATGATTCTTAATGGAACCCTTTTAATTCAGAGCATTTTGGCTAATTTTGAATGTTTGGCAGCAGATTATTTCTAAACTGGAGCAATTTAATATGAAGATAAAACAGGTTACCGGAATAATACTTGCGGGAGGAAAAAGCAGTCGTTTCGGGGTTGATAAGGCGTTGTACCCATATCGTGGTAAACTAATGGTGGAATATGCCATTAATCTTTTACGCCCATTATGTGCCGAGTTGCTTCTAATCACCAATAATCCAAAAGATTATACTTTAACTGGACTAAAACTTGTTGAGGATTTACATAAAGGTCTTGGTCCATTAGCAGGAATTCATTCTGGCATACTTGCATCAAGAAATTCAGACAATTTGGTGATTGGATGTGATTTACCAGAACTGCATTCTGACTTATTTCATGCATTGCTCAATCATAAAGAGGGCTATCAAGTTGTTATGCCAATACACAATGGACTTAAAGAGAGCATGGCTAGCTACTTTCATAGCAGCAGTATTCCAATTCTAGAAGAAGCGTTGCACAATGATAGACTTAAAATATTCGATGCGATTGTTCCACTTAAAACACTTTTTCTCGATGTTGTGGGTATGCCCTTCTACTCAGAAAACCTCTTTACCAATATCAACACCAAAGCAGATATCGACTTTCTTAAAAGAATTGGAGAATGACCACATTTATACCCTACAAACCATTGTCAGAAAAATGGCTTAAAGCCTCAGTGATAGGTAGCTTATGGGCTGTTGTTGAAATAGTTTTAGGAAGCCTGCTGCATAATTTGAAAATCCCATTTGCCGGAAGCATCTTGTCATTTTTCACAGTTTACCTAATCATTGCCTTCTTTCAGCTCTGGAAGCTTGATGGAGTAATTTGGCGTGCCGGACTCATTTGTGCTCTCATGAAGTCGCTTGCGCCCAGCTCTATAATACTTGGCCCAATGTTCGGCATTTTTTCAGAGGCGTTAATATTAGAGATTATCATTCGAAGTTTTGGGAAGAATATATTTGCCTATGGCATCGGCGGGGCACTTACCGTATTTAGTGCGCTGATACACAAAACGATTTCTCTTCTCATTCTTTATGGATGGGATTTTGTGACCATCTTAAAAAACATCTATTTATATGCAGCAAATCAACTGAAGATTACCAAGTTAGAACCCGTAAGTATACTAATTATCGTTGCCGCAATTTATCTAACAATTGGTTGCCTTGCAGGGATATTGGGATACATTTCCGGGCAACAATTCCTTAAACAAAACCATAGTGAGAATTCACCGCTGATAAAGGGTAATGCAGGGAGCGATTTGTTCAAATACTCCTCAACGCAGAATCACTCCTCACTATTACTCCTGCTAATTATTCCCATGCTAATCGCCGGCATGATAATCATTTCTCAAACCAACATACTCATTTCTACCGCATTTACACTTCTGTTTCTAGTCTCCATTAGCTTGCGCTATAAACAAAACATGAGATTTTTAAAGAAGAGAGCCATCTGGATACAGCTATCATTAATCTTACTGTTTTCTGCCATTTTCTACGACGGATTTTCGATCAATGGTATATTGGAACCAGAAGGATGGATAGTTGGATGGAAGATGGTTTTTAGAGCCATGATTTTACTTGCAGCCTTTTCGGCCATTAGTAGGGAACTTCAAAGCCCTATTGTTAAAAACATCCTCTACAGGCGAGGCTTAAAGAATCTATACCAATCGCTGGAGTTGAGCTTTTCGGCCCTACCTGAATTGGTGGAGGCCTTTGCAAACGACACCTCAAAATTGTTTGGATTTAAAAAATTAACGCATACCATGCTAAATAGCTCACAATCATTGCTAGAGAATTTTGTAACGATTGAAAGCAATAAGCCAACTGTTTTTATTCTTAGTGGAAAGGTGAATGAAGGCAAAACGACGCTTGCAAAAAAAGTGATATCAGACCTTCAAAATAGAGGTATTCATATTCAGGGCTTCTTTTCAATTGCAACTGACAATTTAGAAAAGAAAAGCTATTACGTTGAAGATATTGCCACCGGCTCGAAAGGAATACTTTGCTCTTCACAACCAGCCAAGGGGAACATTAAATCGGGTCGATTCTACTTTTCCGAGGAGGGGTTAAACCATGGCCTTCACGTTCTTGAGAAGGCGCTTCTCCAACCAAACCAACTGACTGTTATCGACGAAATTGGCCCCCTGGAGATAAACGACAAAGGATGGACTCCGGCAATTCCGCCCCTGTTAAACCAACCTAGATCGACCCATCTTTGGGTTGTAAGGGAACGACTTGTAAATGTTGTTATTAGAAAATGGAGTGTTGGAAATGTATATGTCTTCAACTTAAAAGAGGACAGCATCGATGAAATTGCAACATGCATTTACAAGAACATGAAGGCTAAATAGAAGATTTAAACTTAGCCTCTATTCTCCAAAAACAAGGGTTAAATAAATGATATTCCCATTTTCACCTTCGTGGTTATCGCTAAATGCAATAGCAACATTAAGACAATACCTCTTTCGTAAAGATTTCAATTTTTTATTAAATCGGCCTATTAGTAAAACCTCGGCGCACCATTTGGTAGCTTGACCTGAAAAAATAGGCAATTGGAACCACAAACATGTGCATGAGCTTTGTGTAAGGAAATATCATAAAAATTAAAAGGCCAGTAACAATGTGAAGCTTATAAATAATACTATGGCCAGCAATTACAGCTCCTGCATCAGGTTGAAAAGTGACTATCTTTTGTGCCCAAATACCCAGTGCTGCATAGTTCTCAACTGAAGAAGTGGCTGTCGTGAAAATTGAGGACATCCCCAACAACATCTCAAAAAGCAGCAATACAAGCAATAGAATGTCCTGCGGTTTACCATTTATTCTGAGCCTTCCGTCTTTTAGCCTACGTATTAACAGAATGGTGATGCCTACCACGGCTGCTGTTCCAAAAATGGAGCCCAAGGTAAGCGCAAGAGCCCGTTTGGTATCGGTTGTCATAATTAAGTGATAGAGGCGCTCGGGGGTAAAAAGCCCTACAAAATGGCCCACAAAAACCATGATGATGCCATAATGAAATAGGTTACCACCCCAGCGCTGACCTCTTTTTCTGAGAAACTGGCTCGATTCGGCCTGCAATGATTTGGATGTTTTTACAATCCGAGTAATTACGCCAAACCAAAACAGTGTCATAGCAATATGCGGCAAATAGGTAAATAACAGATTGTTAATAAATTGATCCATGGCTCTACAATTTACAGTTTACACAGGGGCTATCATTGCCAAATGTCACAGGTTTTTCCTGATATGCTTCATCCAAATTGGTTTCAGGCATGTTCAACTCCATCTTTTTAATACGATCAACAATAGGCTTACGGTCCGAAAGTTGAAGGAGTGCATTTAGAAGGTGTTTATATGGATTTTCTTTTTCATCCAACTTTTTATGAATAAACCCAACTATGTCGATTACATCAGCCAGATATTCACTGACTTTTGATTTGGGTTGCAATGCCAAAAATTCAAGAAATACGGGCAAATAATCTGGCAATTCTGAACGGGTAAGAGCAAGGCCCATCTCTGAGTAAGAATCAATCAGATCTACCATTGCCTGTCCCCTATCTTTGGAGTCTCCGTGCACATGTTCGAATAGGTAAAGCGAAACAGAGCGCGAATAATCGAACAGTTGAACATAAAACTCTTGCCATTGGCTTAACGGCTTCGCACTAAAAACCGCTATAAAAGAGTCAATCCCTTGAATTTCATCAGAATTGAGCAACTTTTCCTCCTTTAGGGCAAAATTAACCTCCGGTAGAAAGTCATAAATCTCCTGATTAGGATAGGAAAGCAGCAGAGAGATTATTTTGTAGGTCTTTAACATCTCACATTCCTCCAAAAAGATTTTTCAGACGACTATCCATGCTGCCACAGCCCTCACCGTCGGAGAAGCCACACTCAGCTTTGTCACCAAATGCATCATACGCATACTCCCTGTGAGAGATGGGTATTACAAAGCGATCTTCAAAATCGGCGATAGCCATGTATCGATACATCTCCTCAACCATTTGAGGTGTTAGTCCTGTGTCTTGCAGCACTCCTTCATCAGCATTGGCTCCCACTGTTTTACTGCGCATATATGCCCGCATAGCCAACATTTTCACCAGCGCCTCCCTGATTGGTTCTTCTTTCCCGACCGTAAACATATTGGCAAGATACTTAACCGGAATTCGAAGCATATCAACATCAGGAATAATACCATTTGAACCTATTCTTCCACTCTCAACTTGCTCCTGGATAGGTGATAATGGAGGTGTGTACCACACCATTGGCAACGTTCTATATTCCGGATGCAGCGGAAATGCCACTTTCCACTCAACTGCCATTTTATAAATCGGCGAGTTTTTTGCAGCCTGTATAACGTTTTCGGGTATACCTTGCTTTTTTGCTTCAGCCACCACCTTGGGATCGTTTGGATCCAAAAACATTTCCAAATGAGATTGGTAGAGATCTGTTGGATTAATTGAAGAAGCCGATTGCATTATCTTATCGGCATCGTAGAGCAAAACACCGATGTATCTTATTCTCCCAACGCACGATTCGCTACAGATGGTTGGTTCCCCATTTTCTATTTTCGGGTAGCAAAAGGTGCATTTTTCTGACCGTTTGGTTTTCCAATTAAAGTAGATTTTCTTATATGGACAAGCGCTAACGCACTGACGCCAACCCCTACAGCGATCTTGATCAACCAACACAATGCCATCCTCTTCGCGCTTATAAATTGCTCCAGAGGGACATGCTGCCACACATGCTGGATTGAGGCAGTGCTCACACAACCGGGGCAAATACATCATAAAAACATTTTCGAACTTGGCATACATCTCCTTGTCAAGCTCATCGAAATTCTTCTCTTTGCTACGTTCCTCAAAAGTTCCACCAAGATTATCTTCCCAGTTCGGCCCCTTTTCAATCTTCTCCATTGGTTGGCCTGTAATCATAGAGTAAGGCCTTGCAGAGGGTGGGGTTACAAACCTTGCCGATGAATGTAAAATACTGTAGTTAAACGAAAATGGCTCATAGTAATCATCAATTTGAGGCAAGAAAGGATTTGAAAAAATATTCGTCATAATGGTGGGTTTGTTTCCCATGCGTGGACGAAGTCGTTCTTTATCTATAACCCATCCTCCCTTCCATTTCTCTTGGTCTTCCCAGCCGGTTGGGTAGCCCATACCCGGCTTTGTTTCTACATTATTAAACCAGGCGTATTCTACCCCTTTTCGTGTTGTCCAAACGTTTTTGCAGGTAACCGAGCAAGTATGACAACCAATGCACTTATCGAGGTTTAAAACCATTCCAATTTGAGCCTGAATTTTCATAGCAGTAATTTTAATGGGTTAATCGACAATTTCTTGGTCCTTCCACTCAACTTTCGACATCTTACGAACCACCACAAACTCATCACGATTTGAACCAACCGGACCGTAATAGTTAAATCCGTACGCCAGCTGAGCATAACCTCCAATCATGTTGGTAGGCTTTAGACATAACCGTTCTACCGAGTTATGAACACCACCACGGTTGCCCGTAAGTTGACTTACCGGCATGTTTACTGTGCGCTCCTGGTTATGGTACATTATCAAGGCACCAACAGGCACTCTTTGTGAAACTATTAGTCGTGCAACAGTGGCTCCGTTTGTGTTAAACACCTCCACCCAGTCATTATCAATTAGGCCAATACTACCAGCATCCGTTTCGCTCATCCAAACAACTGGCCCACCACGACCAAGCGTAAGCATTATTAGATTGTCGGACCAAGAGGAGTGAATGGTCCACTTATTATGAGGCGTCATCATGTTAATTATCAGATAATCCTCATTATCACTAAGTTTATCCAGCACCGACGCTATTGATTTTGTGTTAATGGGCGGTTTATAGGTAGCCATATTCTCGCCAAAAGCAACCATCCATGGATGATCTTGGTAAAGTGTTTGCCTGCCAGTGAGCGTTCGCCATGGAATAAGCTCATGAACGTTGGTATAGCCAGCGTTGTACGAAACCGTTTCAGAATCAATTCCACTCCATATGGGGGAAGTAATAATTTTTCGTGGTTGTGCGAGTAAATCGCGAAAACGAATTTTCTCATCTTCACGCGATAAGGCAAGATGTGCATGCTTAAGTCCAGTGATGGCCTCCAGCGCCTTCCATGCTTTCACTGCCACAGCCCCATTGGTTTCAGGTGCCAGCGTAAGAATTACCTCAGCAGCATCAATATCAGTGTCAATTCTTGGCAAACCTTTTGTTTCACCCTCTTCTAAAACAGTGTGGTTTAACTGTGCCAAAAGCGTTAACTCCGCATCGGTGTTCCAGTCAATACCCTTTCCACCGTTGCCAATGGTTTTCATTAGTGGTCCCAATGAGGTGAATCGCTTAAACGTTTCGGGGTAATTGCGTTTTAGTGTTACAATTTTTGAAAAATTCACGCCAGGCTTTATATCCTTGCCAGAACGCTTCCAATCGATGGCATCCGTGGTCTCCGACAACTCCATTGGCGAATCATGCTGAAGCGGCAGTAAGACAACATCGGTCTCATTGCCGAGATGCCCTTCGGTCAGCTGGGAGAATTTTGCTGCAATCCCCTTAAAAATATCCCAGTCGGATCTTGATTCCCAAACCGGATCGATAGCCTTGGAAAAAGGATGAATAAACGGGTGCATATCACTGGTACTTAAATCGTTTTTCTCATACCAAGATGCAGCCGGTAGTAGAATATCGGAATGGAGACCTGTGGTTGACATCCTAAAGTCAAGGGTCACAAGCAAATCGAGCTTTCCTTCCGGAGCATGGTCGTGCCACTTCACCTCGGCAGGCAACGTTAGCTCTGTCTCTTTTAGGTCTTTTCCTTGGATGCTATTTTGAGCACCCAGCAGGTGTTTCATAAAGTACTCCATCCCTTTGGCACTCGATCCTAGTAGATTCGATCGCCAAACGAATAAATTTCTCGGAAAGTTAGAAGGCTCATCAGGATCTTCACTGGCCATTGCAAGCCTGCCTGCCTGAAGTTGCGAAACAACAAAATCTTGAGGAGACATCTTGGCAGCCTCCGCTTCTTTGACAAGCTGTAGCGGATTTCGTCCCAATTGAGGCGAGCTTGGCAACCACCCCATTCGTTCTGCTCTTATGTTGCAATCGACAATTGATAGTTTATCCCACTCCGGTTTATCCGCAAGAGGTGAAAGTAATTCGGTTAGCTTTACCTTCTCATATCGCCACTGGTCAGTGTGCAAATACATAAAGGAGGTTGTATTCATCTGTCTTGGAGGTCGGTTCCAATCGAGACCAAAAGCCAATGGAAGCCAGCCCGTTTGCGGTCTAAGTTTTTCCTGACCTACGTAATGCGACCACCCCCCTCCAGATTGACCAACGCAGCCGCAAAAGACCAACATATTGATGGCGCTACGATAAATCATATCGGTATGATACCAGTGATTTACGCCAGCACCAATGATAATCATCGACTTACCTTCGGTTGCAGCAGCATTTTCGGCAAATTGCATGGCCGTAGAAATAATATGCTGTGAAGGAACTCCAGTAATTAACTCTTGCCACTTAGGAGTAAAAG
>DATKTT010000195.1:0-9036 GCA_035530955.1 Williamwhitmania sp.
GATTTGATGACGCAGGTGGAACTTGCAACGTTTCGGGTTTTGCCTCGTTGTTATGTTGCCGGAAAGAGTTTGGAGGATATTCATCTGCGGCGAAAGTTTGGTCTTTCTGTGTTACTTTTACGGCGCAATGATGAACTTATTTCAAATCCTTCCGGCGAATTGGTTTTGCTTGAAGGGGATGTGGTGACCTTGATGGGCGATCAAAAGCAGGTGGCTTGTGCGGTTTCACTTTTTACCGTTAACGAGCCCATTTGCCCGGACTAGTTAAGCTTTTGCACTCTTTGTAAGTCATACATCTGTTTTGTTGCTGTGTTTTGATTTGGTTTTGCTAAATTTCGAAAAAAGAATATTTCCATGAAGGTAGGTGCCCTGTTAAAAGAGAACTTTCGAATTTCCATTAATTCTGTAAAGTCTAATCTCCTCCGAACTATCCTTACCACGCTTATAATAGCATTTGGTATTATGGCGTTGGTTGGTATTCGCACTGCTATCGAGTCTATAAAATCATCTATTACCAGCGAGTTTAGCAGCATGGGCGCAAATACCTTTACCATTCAAAATCGCAGCAACTTTAATTCGGGTGGCAGAAGAAACAGGGCTAAGAACTTCAGCAATATAACCTATCGAGATGCCTTAGCATTTAAGGAGCGCTTTAACTTTCCTGCCACCGTTTCCATTTCGGTTTTTGCCTCTGGAGCATCTACCGTAAGATATGACACTAAAAAGACAAATCCCAACATTGATGTCGTTGGAGTAGATGAGAATTATCTCGCATCCTATGGGAAGGAGCTTGCGTTGGGCAGAAACTTTACGGTTCAAGAATCCGATGCTGGTCGCTATCTTGCCATTATTGGCAAGGAGGTTGCCAATAAATTGTTTGAACCTTATGAAGATCCTATCGGTAAAATCATTGCGGTGGGTTCAGCAAGATATAAGATTGTTGGCGTTTTAGAATCGAAGGGGACAGGATTTGGTGGTGGAGACGATAGAACGGTTTACCTTACGGTGAATAATGTGAGGACTAACTTTAGTGCGCCATGGCAAAGTTTTGAGATAAACGTTCGGCCTGCCGATATTAACGCACTGAATATTGCCGCTTCTGAAGCAGAAGGGCTTTTCCGCATCATCCGAGGCCTTAGCCTTTCCGATGCCACCGATTTCACCATTGAAAAAAGCGATAGCTTGGCCAACATGCTCATTAGTAACTTAGCGGTAATTAATATGGCAGCTACGGTCATTGGAATTATTACCTTGCTTGGAGCGGCAATTGCGCTTATGAATATTATGTTGGTTTCGGTTTCTGAGCGCACGCGAGAAATTGGAACGCGAAAGGCCATTGGTGCCAAATCGAGAACCATAAAGCAGCAATTCCTTTTCGAAACAATTTTTATTGGACAGATGGGCGGAGTGCTTGGAATTATTTTGGGAGTGATTGTTGGCAACATCATGTCGGTTATTATAGGTAGCTCGTTTGTTATTCCTTGGTTTTGGATTATTACTGGAATCGCAGTTTGTTTTGTAGTAGGTGTTGTTTCAGGGTACTTCCCCGCGGTTAAAGCTTCCCGGTTAGATCCTATTGAGGCTCTGAGGTATGAGTAATATTGAGAAAAATTTCTCAGAAATTAACCCGCAGTTTGTAATTAGGCGGTCATCGAAAAGTGTGAAGAAAGTTCAACGAAAGTGACGTGTGACAGAAGAGTGACTGGTTACAAGTTGTCAACACCTTCCATAAGTATTTCCAAAGTGGCAATCATACTTTCCGAAGTTACAATTTTCCTTAAGGGTTATCAAAAAAAATAGGGCGACCGCATTATTTCGCAGACGCCCTCAATGCTATTGTATCTGATAAACCTTAGTTAACTATCAGCTTCGATACATGCTGTTCGCCTTCTGAGGTAACTTTCACAATATAAACTCCTTTATGTAGGCTAGAGATATTGATTGAGGTTCCATTATCAACCATCTCCTCCATTACTGCAGCTCCCACAAGGTTAAATACAGTTACCAAAATCTTGCCATCTTTTCCTGTGTCAACTGTAAATTCGTCGGTTGCTGGGTTAGGAAAGATTGAGAAGGTAGCAGTCGTATTCACCTCAATTCCAGTGGTGACTAAAAGCACAGTTACAGTTTTGTCTGTTCCATTCAATGTTACACTTCCTGTATAGGCATCATGATTGTTGGCAGAAACGGTAAAACTGTGCACCCCAGAGTACTGCGTTGTAATTACCTTACCCGTAGCATCTGTATAGTATGTTTGACCATTTAGGACTACCGCTGCATTCGTTACTGGAGCAGAGTTATTGGCTTCCAAAACAACTATGGTGAGGTTGCATTGGTTTGGTGCTAGGGTAACAGTTATTGAACCGGCATTGGCAGAGTTTATATCTAAGTTGCTAATGTTGGTAGTTTGATAACCAACTGCGGAAGCTTCAATGGCATAAGTTCCTGAAGCTGCAATAAAATGGGCAATCCCATCTAGCCCAGATAGGCTCTGCTCTGGGCCAAGGAAAACAGTCCCGGTTGAAATGGGTTCCTCTGTTACGCTATTCTGAAGCTTAATCTGAACGTGGTTGATTGGAGTTAGAGCAACCGATTCAGAGGCTCTTGAGGTGGCGGAATTGGTTGTTCCCATGGCACTTTGGAAGCCATTGGAGCCAACGGCCCATCCAGCAGGAAATCCTAAAACTGGCGCATCTACCAACCCTCCAATATTTGTATTATATGAAACTCCATCAACTGTAACCAGTGCTGGATAAACTGGATGTGCATCTTCGCTATTGGTTACCGTAAGGCTAAGAATTGAAAGTTCGTTTAGCACCACTGTGGTATCAGCCATTGAAGTGGAAATATTCCAACCAAAATTATTGGTGCTATATCCGTTGGCATTTATGCCAATTGTATTTATACCGTATTGTAGGGTAACACTCAGATTACCACTGCCGTCAGTATTGTATTTTAATGCTCCAACCATAACCGATGCATTTGGAATAGGATTGGTACCATCTGTTATATGAATGGTTGCAATGGCCGTGGTGCTTGGCAAGTTGCATCCAATGGTTGCTTTCCACCCTGCCTCGGTAACATAATAATCGGAGGATAGACGGAAGGTTAAGGCACCACTACTGTTATTTGCTACCATATTCTGAAGGGCAAGAGGCAAGGAGCCTATTGTGCTAAAGGCCCCTATTAGAGGAGAGTCACTGCTAGCCCCGTTCCATACATAAAGAGTGTCGTAACCATCTTCAACGGCAAAATTGGAGAATGTTGCCTTAACCATTGCTCCTGGCTGTGAAGGATAAATGGTATAGGTATCAAGGGTATTGTTATTGTAATCATTATTTGGACCGCCCTCGTCGTAAAAGACAGCATTGCAGGAATAGGCCATGCCATTTTTCATTATGAGGCTATCGGATTTTGATCCGGTTGTAAAACTCCATACAGGGCATCCATTGCTCTCGCCTGCTTGATTTACACCAACGGCTTTCCAGTAGTAGCTGGTGTTAGGCATTAGGCGAACCTGCATGCTTGTGCTTGATGTGGTATCATAAAGTGCGGGAGTATTGCTCGTGCCCCAATAAACTTTATAGTAATCGGAGTTTTTGCCACTCCACTGCAGCACAGGTTCCCGCTGATTTGTGGTACCATTCACTGGAGAAATAATTGATGGGCATGTTGGTAATGAAGTTGGTGCAAAACATTGAATATCAGCATCCCATCCAGCCATTCCGGTGTTGCCACTCGTAAATGAAATGGTTAAAAATGAACTGCTCGATGTTACCCCAAATGCTCCGACTGTTCCGGAATAGGTTCCTAAAACCGGATAGCTATTTGATGGCCCATCGTATATGGTCATCACATCAGAAGCGGAGGTTACAAAGCTCAAGAAATTTAGCTTCAAACGAGTGGAAGGGTCACCGGTTGTTAAGGTCATGGTGTAGTTCTCCAACGCACTGTAATTATTGCTTGGACCACCTGAATCGAAAAGTTTTGTATTGCATACCTGGTAAATTCCATTCTTCATGGTGAGGTAGCTCTGGGCCCCCAAGAGCAGGTTTAACGTATCTCTTGAACTCTGCTGATCGGAGCAGGTTGCGTTGGTATAAAGTTGAAGTTTTGCACCTTCAGTTGCCGATGCGGGTGAGCTCAGCTTTACTGGAATTGTCTGCTCATCGCCAACGTTCATGTTGCCAATCGGTATTGCAGGTGAAAGGATGGTAAGTTGGGTGCTATCGGAGGAGGAGAATAAAACTGAGGGTGATTGTGCAATGGAATGCCCCGTATTTTTTATGGTGATGCTACCAATTCCAAATTCACCCGGGTCGAGATTCCCATTCTTATTACCATAGGAATCATCGACCGTAAGATTTGTGGTCTTAATGAAGGGTGTTGTTACCTGCATGGTAAAGGGTGCAATGGTAGAATAAACTCCTCCGTCGAAGGTTCCCTCAATTGCAACCGAGAATTTTATTTGAGATAGGTCAGGCAGGTTGGCATTCACTAGAACCGAAAATGCAGAGGAGAGGTCAACTTGATCGAGACCTATGCTTGCAACAGTTTCGGTAGAATCAACCAGCGTAATTCTGCTGTCGGTGGAGCGTAGTTTAATGGTAGTATTGGTGATGGGCTCAGCGTTTGTGGAAATATTTTTCAGTGACAGATTCAATCTTCTTTCGGCACCCAAAGCCATGTTGGTAACAGGAGTGATGGACTTAATTGCAATATATGGTTGATTGCCTACGGTAACCGGTAAAGTGTCAATGGTGGTCACAAGGTTATATCCAGTAAGAGTTAGTATTACTGGGTCAGTGGTTATTAGCGGGTTAAATGTTAGGGTGGCAGTTCCATTAGCGGTTGTAGTGGTTGCAAGAGAACTCCCTGCTTGCCACAGCGAAACGGTGGCATTGTTGGCATCGGTGGTAACATCCATCGATTGCTGGCCAACAATCATAACCGCTTGATGGGAAACGTATGGTTTTGATGGTGCCTTGGTGCGTACCAGTAAACTTGGATCTCCAAATATGGCCCAGAAATCAGTGATTTCATCGCCATCCGACCCATACTTATCGTTCATGGCCATGCAACCGTTTACCACAATTCCCCCGTAGGTTCGGCGAATGTTGTCGGAGTAACTTTCGGTAAGAATATTAACCATCTCATCTTGACCGTCCATGGGTGGAGCCCACGATTGGTTGATGGTGGAACCAATAATATCAACAGTTCCGGTTGGGCCATTGGCGGTGGAGGCTCTGGTAAATGCCTCCGCAAAGCAGGTTTGCCCAACAAAGTTTCCATTTACACACGCAACGTCGAAAATAAATGGCCACCGATCAGTGTTGGTTAACGAGCTCATATCGCTCGATCCGAAACCGGTGGTAACCCAGTAGGTATCTGCTCCATGGCCCACGTAATTAATAATCCCAGTTCCTGCGTTAATTCTAGAAATGAGAGTTGACTTGCTAGCCCCCGGATCGTAAACTTGGGTAACCGGTGAATAGCCAAAGGCCATGAGTTTTGTCCGAATATTTTCCATGTGCTGGGCATCGGACTCACCATTGTCGCCATCGGTGCCTCCCTCTGCAGAGGCAATGCCAACTCCACTGCTCAGCCAGGTTGCGTCTTCCTTTAGGCTCTTTTCATAGCTGATACTCCTGTTTACCATGGTAGTAACCTGCGTAGCATTTTCGGCTGAGAATCGCCCTACAACAACTTCTGGGTAGGCATCATCTCCATCAATCATTCCGTAGTAGGAGTCTGAATAACCGGTTCCTGTAGTAGTGATCAGCGGCAGCTGCTTTGACGGAATTTGCGGAGAATCTCCAACAAGAAGAAGAAAGGTGAGTCCATTTTGATGGTAGTAGTTTGATACGTATGTTTTTAGTTGATCGGCAGTAGTTCCTATGGTAGAAAAATCAACTAAAACTGTCTTTAGACCCCGCTGATTTTTCCAATCCACAAAGGGCTGCATGGCCGACATAAAATCGTGGTAGCAAACAACAAGCATGGTTCCCACATCCGACAATGGAGTATAGCGATCGCTTGTAGCTGCGGTATAGTTGAGGAACTGGGTTTTGTAAATATCCCGAAATCCATCGTTTGCTGATTGCTGCGGTTGCGAAGCCATTGCCAGTATTGGGCTGCTGGAAGTAAACTTCGCTTCAACGGTAATGGAGGTATACACCCTCAGCACCTTTGTAATCGGGTTATATTGTAAAGGATAAACAACTATTGGCACTCCATTATATTTGCGGAGGGTATAGCTATTTCCAACCTCGGCCAAATTGCCCGGAAAAAACTGATTTTTACTGTATGCTGCCCCATAAACGAAAGGAACTTTCGCCGGATCTTGATCCCTGCTAATGTTCCCCTTCGAAGGCGCCACCACCACATTGGGTATATCCTTGTATGTTGAGTCCGTTATCACCAATTCCACATGGGCATTGGTTGGTACAATAATGGATTTGGTCAATTTTGGAAGCGCGGGCATTCCCTTGGTGAGAATATTAGCCGCTCCATCAATGAAGTAAAGATTTGCGGCACCTCGTGGTGTTTCCACACTAATGGTTCGTGGAAGTGGCGATTTAAATGTTGCAACAACGGATGAGCTGGTGCTTTTTACAAGCATTGCTTTTGCCCTATTGGATTGGGCATTAGTAGTGGCCGCTGAAATGGTTAGAATGGCGGCAATACTTATGGCGGTAATGGCTGAAGGTAAGAGGTTTTTCATATTGGTTTATCAAGGCTTAGGGAAAACTTTGAAAGCTACAAGTTTATAAAAAGAAAATCATTTCACCCACCTCATAGAGAAAATGTTTCCGTTTGTTGAGTTTAATGTAAACGATTGGGGGAGAAGGTTAGTTCTTTAAAGCACCTTCTTTTTGATCTATTTAGATGCTGATTCATCATAAAACTAATTTTCAATAGCAATGTTGTAATTGCTTTTAAAATATTTTGCCATTATTTAAGATTCATATAATCAATTTGTTTCTGGAATATTAAATATTCGTCACACACTTTTTCTTAAAAAATGTAGGGTGTTTTTTTTATGTGATGTATTACAGACGAAAGCAGGAATGAAAAGACTGCTGATATAAAAATGAATTATTTACCATTTAAATCTAATACTATGAAACGCATTAATTTCCTTCTCGCAGCTGCTTTTGCAGTATTCATGTTCTCCTCCTGCCAAAAGGATTCGACTCCAACTAATCCGATTATTTCCTCCACCACAGATGACGACCAGGTCACCACAGCTTACGACGATGTTGATGCAGAAGTTGATGACATTACCTCGAACAGTGGCGCCCAAATGAGTTCGGCTCCTTCTCCAACCATGGCAGCCTATGCCGATGATGCCTCATCACGTACCGTAGTTACTACAATTAATGATGATGGCAGTGTAACCAAAACCGTAACCTACGTAAATTGGACCAATCCAAATGCCAACAATGGTCACGTTAAGAATGGTGTTATTGTAATTAACATTGTTGGTGGCCCATTACAGGCTCAGTATACCAGAACGGTAACCTTCCAAAACTTCACTATCGACGACAACTTGATTGAAGGGACACGGGTTGTGCAGAAGATTGCTGATTATCAGTATTCTGTAATCCTCACAGGCGGAAAAATCACCTTTGCTGATGGAACCACTTATACTCGTGAGGCCAATCGCACCAGAACATGGGTTAGCGGAATGGATACACCATACTTCATTTGGGACGATGTATTTAGTGTAGAAGGTTCTGAAACTGGCGTTAACCGTCTGGGAGAAACATACACCCGCACTATCGTCAATGCGCTTCAAATTCAGAGAGAATGCCGCTGGATAGTTGCCGGCACGGTGGATATCGTTGTGGGAGATAAAACTGCTACCCTCGATTATGGAAATGGTGATTGCGACAACCTTGCCACCGTAACTGTTAATGGAGTAATGTACGACATCAAACTAAGAGGTGGAAAGAGATAATTACCACCCAAGCGAAAAATGAAAAACCGGGAAATACTCCCGGTTTTTTTATTATCATATGCTCTAAATCTATGGCGAGATTTTAAGCAAAATAGTGAATAAATGATTACTTGAAAAGCTTAACGGCTAAATCAACAACTCGGCAGGAGTAACCCCACTCGTTATCGTACCAGGACAGAACCTTAACGGTCTTGCCATTTACCATGGTGCTGAGAGCATCAAAAATAGAGCTATGGGTATTGTGAATAATGTCAACCGAAACAATGGGGTCCTCGGTATATTCTAAAATCCCCTTCATTGGGCCTTCTGCAGCTTTCTTCATGGCAGCATTTACCTCTTCAATGGTAACTTCCCTCTTCAGGTTTGCTACAAAGTCAACGATTGAACCGGTTGGGGTGGGGACGCGGATTGCAAGACCATCTA
The DNA here is from genome assembly GCA_035530955.1 of Williamwhitmania sp. Classification (GTDB taxonomy): domain Bacteria; phylum Bacteroidota; class Bacteroidia; order Bacteroidales; family Williamwhitmaniaceae; genus Williamwhitmania. The sequence continues at coordinate 8,387 of DATKTT010000195.1, forward strand.
GTTTGCCCGCTAGTTCAGGAATAACTTTGCCTACAGCCTTAGCTGCACCGGTGGTGGTAGGAATCTGGGAAACAGCTGCGCTACGAGCCCTACGAAGGTCGCTGTGAGGTGCATCAAGAACCATTTGGTCGTTGGTGTAGGAGTGAACGGTGGTCATGAATCCATTTTCAATGCCAAAAGCATCGTTCAAAACCTTTACAATTGGAGCAAGACAGTTGGTGGTGCAGGAAGCATTGGAAACGCAAATATGCTCTGGTTTAAGTTCTGCATCGTTAACGCCAAGTACAATCATCTTGTCGATGGTATCCTTGGAAGGAACGGTAAGAATAACCTTCTTTGCACCATTCTTGAGGTGATCACCGTAGCCACCCTTTTCGCTTTCGCGCTTGGTGAAAATGCCAGTCGATTCAACAACTACATCGGGGGGAGTTGCCCAGGGAATATTCTTTGGGCTACGCTCGGCATATACTGGAACTTTTTTACCGTTCACAATAATACCTTCCTTGTCGAAGCTAACCTCCCCATTAAACTTGCCTTGGGTGGAGTCGTACTTTAGCAGGTGAGCCAACGTTTTGGTATCGGTTAGGTCATTAATACCTACAATCTCAATTTCGGGACGGTCGAGGGCAATCTTGTAAACGTTGCGGCCA